>CAZMFF010000010.1:0-57684 GCA_964565505.1 uncultured Acutalibacter sp.
CAGAGGGAGCCAAGACTAACAACTAACAACTAATATCTAATATCTAACAACTACCGAAGGGGGATGAAGAGGGAGAGGTCTCTAAAAGTTTTGTTTTTGCAAGGCCTTTGAAAAAGGAATGGGTTTTCGTTATCTCTCCCTCAGTCAGCCTATCGGCTGACAGCTCCCTCGTCAGAGGGAGCCAAGTCTAACGACTAATATCTAATATCTAACAACTACCACAGGAGGCAAGGGCGATAATAACAAAGACAAAAAGATAGAACGAGGGGGCGGATCTCTCCGCCCCCTCGCCCCAAGGGATAATTTAAAATTAAGTAGAGTTGAAACCTTATTTGTTATTCATGGCCAAAACCATAACTTTGGCAGCTTCGCTTCTCTTAATATAGTTCTTCGGATTGAAGTTACCCTTATTGTCGCCCTCAAAGATGCCCTCGGCCTTGCAAGCGTACACAAAGCTCTTGGCCCAGTTGGCGATCTTGGCATCGTCGCCGAACTTGTCAGCAGAGGTACCCTTCAGGTCCAGCGCCTTCGCGATGATCTTAGCAGCAGCTTCGCGGGTGATGGGGCTGGAAGGAGCAAACTTGCCGTTTCCAACGCCATCAATGATGCCCTTGTCAGCGCAGTAGGCAATGGCCTTGGCAGCGCCGCTGGTGCTCTTCACATCGGAGAAGGGAGAGTCGGTATAAGAGCTTACATCCACATCCAGCATACGAACAACCATCACAGCAAAATCGCCGCGCTTGATGTTGTTGTTGGGAGAGTAAGTGTCAGGAGTGGTTCCAAACACAATGCCCGCGCCGGCAGCGGCATACACATACTCAGCATACCACTTGCTGTCGTCAACATCCTTGAACTTCACATTGGCATTGGCAGTGAGGGTGTAAACCCAAACCGTCTCATTATCCTCGGAAGTTACGATAATCGTAATAGGCTCGCTTACATCATAAAGATCATTGCCATCCTCGTCGTCATCGCCTGTGTCGCCGGAGACAACTACAGCGGCCATCTTGGACTGAGCGGTGGCCTCCACGGTAACCGCGGTCAGGTCAGTGCCTACAGGCAGCTGAACTGTCACATTGCGGCCGGAAATGGTGGCCTTGGCGCCATTCACCTTTACAGAGGCAAGGGCTGCGCTGGTCTCCAGAGCACGAACATTCACGCCGCTTACCGCATAGGGATTGGTCTCGCCGTACTCGCTCTTAACACTGATAGAGGTAACAGCAGCGCCCTTATACTTCAGAACGGGCTTCTCGGGATCGGTCTTGTCAACCGTGAACTCAACGCCCTTCAAAGCATCGCCGGTAAGCTGATCGCCGCCGATGAGAACGGTAGCATAATCGGAAGCAACGATATCTACGGTAACAGTAGAGGCAGAACCGGGTACGCTGAAGGTTACCACGCCGTTGGAAATAGTGGCGGTAACTGTGCCGTCCTCATTCTTGATGGACTTCAGAACATACTCTTTGCTGGCAGGAGCAGAGGTAACGGTAGCGGAAAGCACCGTTGCATGGCCCTTATAAGGAGCCTTCTCCAGATCGGCAACCGCAACAGGAGCGCCTGCCTTTGCCATTTCAACTACTGCATACTCGTCCAACACAACATACTTGTTGGCGGGGTCTGCCTTCAGATAGCTGACCAAAACGGTAGCACCGGTCTTGGGAGCATTGTCGGTGAAGGCATCCTCATCGTCTTCCGGATAGAAGCCGGAGGCAACCTCAGTAACTACATTGGTGCCAGTCACATTATAGAGCTTGGCGCCCTCAGACAGGGTGTACTGGTAAACCAGAGTGGCAGAGCCATTGTTATACACGCTATAGGGCAGGGTTCCGGTGATCTTGCCGCCGGAAACAGCCAGCTTATAGGTGTTCTTGGCGTCAACCTTGTCGCCGGTAGCGGCAGTGGTAACTGTCAGGTTGGAAAGCTCCTTGCCGGTCTTGGCAGCAGCCTTCTTGAACACGAAGGTATAAGTAGCCTTGGTGCCGCTGTCAGCGGTAACAGCAACCTTGTTGGAACCGGCAAAGGTAAAGGCAGCCTTCGCAGTGTCAAGGTCTGTATTGGTGTAAGAGGTTTTTGCAATCGTATAGGTAGCACCCTGAATCAGAGTGTCTGCAGCGGAATAGGGAAGATTGGAGAAGGTGATCGTCTTGTCAGCGTCAGAAACAGCGCCGGTCACTTTCACATCCTTGCCGTCGTCCCCTACATAGGTCAGAGAAGCAGCGGTGATCTTGGGATCGTCCACCGTATCCTTGGCCTTGGTGGCGGTCAGCTGATAGTAGCTGACAGAATCACCATCCGCAGCGGTCACCTTTACGGTAACGGTACTGGTCAGGTCAGCCGTAGCATTGCCATCGTTTGCAAAAGGAATGTCATTGATTGCAACAGTGGCGCCTGCGGCAACGGTGAACTTCGGCTTCGCAGCCTGCAGATCAGTATCGGTGGTCTTGCTGGAAAGGACAACGGAGAGCTGGTCGCCCTTGATGGTGCCCTTCTCGTCGTAAGCACCGGCCTTTACGGTAAAGTCCTTAATGGAAGAATCCTTGTTGGCAGCCGTACTGACAGTCACCTCATAGGTCTTGGTGCCCAGAGTCTCAGAGGTAAAGGTCAGGTCATACTTGCCGTTGTTGATGGATACCTTACCACCGGTCTTAACAGCGGCGCCGTCACCGGCCGCGCCGTTCGCCTTGATCTTAGCAGTGGCTTTTCCGGCGACCTGGAAGGAAACTGCCAGATCAGCGGGAAGCTCAGTTCCCTCAGGAAGAGTCACGGTAAGCTTCGTAGCGTCATCCTTATTGGCAACCGCCTTTACACCGCCGATGGACAGAGAGGACAGACAGGCAGCCTCTTCCGCCACGATGGTATAATAAGCAGTTCTGCCGTCCTGTGCCGTAACCAGAATCTGGTCGTTGGAAACAGTGCAGGCCACAGTCTCAGTGCCGGGAAGCACGGGATTTGCCATTTTCACATCAACGGAGGTGGCAGCAGTGTAGCCCCAGGGAAGCTGGAAGGAGATGGTCCTGGAGGTGTTGTTCACAGAGCCCTTTACCGTCAAGCCGCCCAGTGTAACGGAAGCTTCCTTCACCTCAGTGCTGCTGGAAACAGCGGCAACCGTCACATTGATGGTGTAATCCTTGCTCTTTGCGTTCTTCTCAGCATCCTCAGCGTCGTAGTCAGCAGCCGCTACAAAGAAAGTAGCTTTACTGGAGGCTCCGGCGGTAAGGCCTGAGAAAGGAATGGTACCGTCTGCAGACATAGCGACATCGCCGTCATCCACTTTGTACCAAACTTTCTGAGAAGCCTTGGCTGTTGCGACCGTAACAGTCTCAGCCGTCTTCTCATAGGTAAGGGCGTCATTAAAGACAGCACCCGACCCAGTGAGCGTTCCGTTGGTGGCCGCGATACTGACGACATTACCGTCGTTGACGAACAGCGGCTTTTCAGCAGCAGAAGCGCCCATCGGAATCATTGCGACTACCAGCATGACTGCCAGAAGCATCGCAAGTGATTTCTTCAGAAACTTGCTCTTGTTCATAGTTTCAACCCTCTTAAATTTTAGATTCTCGCAGGGCAAAAATAGCTCCACGAGTTGAAGTTACCTATATATTAACCTTTCCCTTCAGAAAAAGCAAGACTTTTTTTCAACTTTTTTATGAATGGGTCACTTTGGACAAGTTGGGGAAGCGATCTTCAAATTTCCCATTCTCATGCGGTTTTTAAAGCTTTTTAAGGAAGCTCGCCGTTCTTTTGCCACGATTTTTTCCATATTTTCACTTTACAGAGGCTCTCTTTTTTGGAAGAAGTGGCCAGTTTTTTCTTTGGAGGTTTCCCATTTCCGTTGTTCCGATTTTCGCAGTTTTCCCCTTTTTCTTTGACAAACCGCGGCGAAGCTTCACAGAGCTTCCCTTCCTTTCGGCGGTTTTTTCCATGAAAATCCCGCGGGGAAATGACAGCGAGATCCTGCACCGTCATTTCCCCGCGGGAGATCATGGGGATGATTCCCGATTTCCGAACCCATGCAAAGCAGCGCCAAGTTTTTCCACAGCGTTTCGGCTGATCCCTCTGCCATGCTCTTCCAGAAAAGAGTACAGCACTTTTCCGGGCCCGAGATACAGGCCGTATTCGCTGGCAACCCGAAACACTGCCGCTCTCATAGAAAGCCTCGCATGGACCGCCAGAAAATACTGCCCCCGATAAAGGCACAGGGAGGCGCCTACCCGGGGATCTACCTCATAAAGCCTTTCCACCGCCGCGCACAGAGCCGTAGCGCCCGGAAAGCAAAAAACAAGAGGCTGCGCAGGATACTTGAGTCTCGTAAGGGCAGCACCTCTTTTGTTTTTTTACTTTATGGTATGTAAAAAAGAGGGCAAAGGTGCTTTTCCCTTTGGAAAAAGCAAAAGGCTATTCTCTGAAAAAGGCGATCTCCCGCGCGGGATCTTCCGCGCGGAAAACAGCTGTGCCCGCCACCAGGATATCCGCCCCCGCGCTCCGGCACAGAGAAAGCGTCTCTCTGCAGACGCCTCCGTCCACCTCGAAAGACAGGTGGGGGAAGGCCTCCTTCAGAAGCTTGATTTTCTCCAAGGGCTTCTCCATCAGCTTCTGCCCGCCGAAGCCCGGCTCTACCGTCATGATCGTTACCTGGGAAAGCCTTTCTGCAAAGGGGAAAAGCTTTTCAGCGGGAGTGCCCGGCTTTAACGCCATTCCGGCCTGAGCCTTACAGGCCTCTATCTCGCTGATCACCTTTTCCGGATCGGCCGCACATTCCGCGTGAAAGGTGATCCGGTCTGCGCCCGCTTCCCGGAATATTCTGATGTAGGGGAGAGGGTCTTCCAGCATCAGATGCACGTCAAAAATCAGGTCCGTTTTCCCCCGCAGAGCGGATACCACGCAGGGGCCCATGCTCAAATTGGGTACAAACCGGCCGTCCATAATGTCAATGTGAAGCAAATCTGCCGAAGAGACCTTCTTCACCTCTTCCCCCAGGCGGGAAAAATCCGCCGCCAGCAGCGAAGGCGCAATTTTCATCATGTAAAGCTCCTTTTCTTTTCAATATATATATAAGGGCGTTTCCGCTTTCCCTTTCAGAGCCTGAGTCTAAAGCAGCTGGCAGAGCAGCTGGGCAAGGACTGTGAAAACCGGGATGGTCAAAATGGAAAGGACGGTGGAAACCGCCACACACTTGGAAGCTAACTGTGAGTCTCCTCCATACTGTACCGCAAAAAGCACGGTATTGGCCGCCACCGGACAGCTGGCCTGAATGGCACAGCTGATCAAAAGCTCTCGCTCCGGACGAAACAGCAGGAGCAGCCCCAGAAAAATGGCCGGTGAGATAATAAGACGCAGCGCCGCCATCCGGTAGACGGAAAGATCTGAAATAAAGGAGCGCAGATCCACCCGGGCCACATAGCTGCCGATCACCAGCATGGCCAGCGGCGTGTTGAGGCCGGAAAAGAACCCGATGGGCTCGCTGAGCACTCCGGGCACCGGGAGCTTCAAAAAATAGATGGGCAGCCCAACGGCCAGGCCGATGATCCCGGGATTGAGCAAAACGGTTTTTAAATTGAGCTTTCCGCTTTCATTCATCATGCGGTAGCCATAGGTCCAGCAGAAGACGTTGAACATCACCACAAAAAAGGAGCCGTAGATCACTCCTTTTTCCCCTACGATCCCCTGGATCAGCGGGATCCCCATAAATCCTGCGTTGCTGAAGGTCACGGCATAGCGCAGGACCTTTTTCCTGTCTTTCGGCTCCTTTCTGAAAAAAAGAAAGGAGATCCCGATGGAAAGGAGAATAGAGAGGGAGGAGAGCACTACGGAAAGGACCATTTCCCTGGGAGCGAGATCGTCTGCGCTCAAAAAGGAGGAGATGATCAGGCAGGGAGTGACCAGCTTTAAAAGCAGCGCTGTGATCTCAGCCGCGCCCTTTTCCGTGAGAACCGCCTTTTTCGTGGCAAAATACCCCACGCAGATCATCACCAGCATTACCGCGACCTTTTCTATGATCGTGAAAAACGCTTCCATCTGTACCACCTGCATCCCCCTCTTTCCCGGACTTTAGTCCTTCTTCTCATCCTCATGCTCTGGATCTGTTTTCCCTTTTCGATAGGCCCTCACAAAGCTGACGGCCAAAATCACCAGCGCCGCAGCGCCCACACAGCGAAAGACTATTCCATACCCGCCCGCGAAAAGATTCGTTTCCGGAAGGCAGGCGTCTATCAGCCACCAGAGCCCTAAAAACAGGAAAAAACCGCCGGCAAAATAGAAGATCTTATTTTCTTTTGAAACAGAGAAAATCAAAATCAGTCCGATCGCGAACCACAAGATCGCGTAAAAATACTGCATATGACCCTTCCTTTTCCTGAACCGCGCGGCGCTGCCCGCCATTCGCTTTCGCAATTCACTTTCAGAGGATATTATAGCCTGAGGGCTTAAAAATTACAAGCCGGGAGAAGCTTGGATCTCGCAACAAAAAAAGCCGGAGCGAGCAGCCCCGGCTTTTTTTGAAAATTCAAGAGAGGTTTATCAAGAGAGAATGTATACATTCATCGTGCGTCTGCCGATGATGCTGCATTCTTCGATGGTGTTGTAGCAAAGATCTGCAATGATCGTACCGGCCATACAGGCTCCGCCCGTGTCTCCCGCGATCCCATATCCGTAAACCACACTGCCGTCAGGAGAGGTGACATACATTCTGGTGCCGTAGGGGATCACATTGGGATTCACCGCGATAATTCCGTATTCCGCCTTCCAGCCCAGCGAGGTAGTACCGCCGGGAACGGAATAGGCCGTGCAGTCTCCCGTAAGCAGACGGGAATAGGAAACAACATTTCCCTCATGGTCAACAAAGGTTCCGATGGAGGAAGAACCATCCGCGCCGTCAGGCTCTTCATAGGAAGCGCCATTGCGTGTCCCGCGCAGGATCACCTCGTCTACTGGCTCTGTAAGGATCTTCTCCTCTACAGCCGTCTTTCCCTCTTCCTTTCCGTCTACGAAAACGACCTCATAGCGGACTTCCTTTTCTCCGGGGACTCCGGAGACCTTGACCTGTGTTTCGCCCGCTTCCAGCTCGTCGGTATCTTCATAAATCGTCTCAAAAGGCTCTTCCTCTTTGACGAGAAGCTCCTTTTTCGTCACCCGGTACACCGTGACATGCATTCCCTCCGTCAGCCGGGCGGATCCTCTGCAGCTGAGGCGATCATCCTCTCCCAGAGAGATCCCGCAGCGCTCCAGCGCCTCTGTGACGGACTGGGCCGCGACCCTGTACTCTTTGGTCTCTCCGTCTGCGGTGACCTTGATCTTCACTACCCGGGCTACCCGGATATTCATCTTCTCAAACAGCGGCTCAGAAAGGGGGAAATTCAAAGAGTCCTGCTCGCTGAGAGAGACCCCAGCCGCTTCCAGCGCGTCCCAAACCGTGGCGCCGCTTAAAGAGACCTGGTGAACCTTTCCATCGGCAATGACGGAAACCGTGCAGGCCCGCCGGATGGTGACCCTCAAATCTCCTGTAATTTTCTGTGTGCGGGAAGGGGAAACCTCATCCATTTCCTTGAGCAGGATATTGTTTTCCCTAAGCGCGTCTTCCACTGTTTCGCCTGTATAGGCGATCATATCCGTTCTCTGTCCTGCCTCATTTACCGTTAAAACAACGCCCCGGCGAACATATACCGTGGTCGTGCTCTGCACCCTCTCAGCCACATCCAGCTTTCCCAGAGGGGAAAGCCCCATCTGCTCCGCCTCCCGGAGAAGATCCTCCAGCTTCGAGCTGTTCATATGAAAAGAATAGGTATGATCTCCATCAATCACATTGGCACAAACTGTATTTGCCGTTACGGTAACCATTGAGGATACACAGAGCGCAACTACCAGGACAAGCGCCATCGCGCCGCGCACGATCGCGCGCCTGGCCGCTTCCTTTTGACTTTTACTGCGCATACAAATGCTCCTTCCATCATCCCATCGGGACGATTCCAAGGCCTAGTATAGTCAATTCTTCACGAGGTGTCAAAAAATTTCCCCGGTCAGTTTTATACAATTTGCACAAATATGAATGTTCCATTCCTTAACATAACTTTAGGAAACCCCTTTTTTCGCGGGATTTTTCTTTTCCCTTTTTGAGTTATGGAAACCGGCCACTGTGCAAATTGTATCAAAATGGCAAAGTTTTTGCCTCTTCCGGCTGAAAAGACGGCCTCATTTTATGCATACTTATCCGATTTTTGCGGAGATTCCGCATATTTCAAAAGATTTTCCGGGATTTCTTGCATATTTTTAAATTTCTTATACAGATCCTCCCGGTCTGTTTCACAAACTTTTCTGCCCGTTTCACAGCTTTCGGAGCTTCATCCCTGGAATTTGGAAAAGACAAAGGCTCCGCTACGGCTCAGGTCGCGTTCCCGCAGGCGCGAGGGGGCGGCCCCGGGAAGCAGCGCGGCAGAGGATTCGCCTTTATCACAGAAGGACCAGTTGATCCAGCCGATCCCGTGTTTTTCCAAAAAGGCGAGCCAGCTTTCGCTTTCGGAGAGATAGTTCCCGCCGCTGCCGGAGGCGTCGCTGGTGCCCCACTCCGTTACAAACAGGGGAAGGCCCTTTTTCAAAGCGTTTTCCGCCTTGTCTTTCAGGCTTTGCCCGTGAGTTCCGGCGTAAAAGTGCAGGCTGTACATGACATTTTCATAGGGAAGCGGCTTCTTGGCCGCCTCATCCACATCCTGGCTCCAGGTGGGAGTCCCGCAGAAGATCACGGCGTTGGGGCTGTTTTTCCGGATCACCGGGATCACCTGAGAGGCATAGCGGGAAATATCTCCCCAGGAAACGCCGCCGTTGGGCTCATTGCAGATCTCATAGAGCACGCCGGGGTGATTTCGGTAGCGTCTGGAAAGCTCGCTGAAAAATTCCTTTGCCTCCCCGGTGTGGGAATTGGGGTCTCCATCACTCAAAATATGCCAGTCGATCACCACATAAAGGTCCAGAGAAAGGGCGTTGTCTACGGCCTCGATCAATTTCGCCTTGACTGTACTTTTATTAGAAAGATATCCGCCCTCCTGGGTGTACATAGCCACACGGAACACATTGGCTCCGTATTTCGAGGTAAAGGCGATCGCCTCTTTCGAGGTAAATTGGGAATACCACTGCAGGCCGTGGGAGCTCATTCCCCGAAGCATGACGGACTCTCCCGCCTCATTGCAAAGCCTGGTGCCCACCACCTTCAGCTGCCCGTTTTGGGAAACACCCCCGGAGGCTGCGGGCGGGTTCGGGCTTGGGTCCGGGCTTGGGAGAGGCTCAATATCCTCCTGGGGAAACTGCTGCAAAGCCCGGAAAAACACCGCGCAGCTTTCCGCCCGGGTAATTCCTTTTTTGGGGTAAAACTTTCCCGTTTCATAGCCCCGCAGTACGCCGCTTTCATAAGCGGCCAGCACGCCCTCGTAATACCTTCCGTCAATTTCGGAAAAGTCTTTGATCTGATCTGCCCAGCGGCTGTAATCACCCCGAAGTTGAGGCGCAAAGGCCTTCATCAGCACTTTGGCCGCCACCTGCCGGGAGATGGGCTGGTTCCATCGGGAGGTGTTATCCGGCGGACACTCGTCCCAATCATACCATCCCGCCTTTAAGGCGGCGTCCATCACATCGCTTGCCCAGTGCCTTTTTCCGGTATTCTCTGTTTTCAGAGAGACGCATCGGGCGGCCACAGCCACAAACTCTGCAAAGGAAATGGCGCGTTTCGGCTGAAAGGTCTGGTCCTCATAGCCGCGGAAGATCTCTCTTTCGGCCATTTCCATCACTTCCTCGTAATACCACGCGCCGGGCTTTACATCACGAAAGGGGGAAACGCTTTTCTCCTTTGCGGCGGAAAAATTTACAGGCAGGAGAGAGCATAAAAGGAAAAGGATACTGAGAAAAACCGCAGCCCGCTTCTGTTTCATAAGACCTTCCTCCAAATCAGCTATCCCGCACTGTCCCGCGCAGGATGAAAAATGAACGAAAGCTCCGCAGGATAAAATCGCCGCGGAGCTTTTGAGCCTTATTTTCCAATGAAAAAGAAGACAACGATCAGCGCTTGCTGAACTGAGGCGCACGGCGTGCAGCCTTCAGACCGTACTTCTTTCTCTCTTTCATTCTGGGGTCACGGGTCAGGAACCCGGCCTTCTTCAAAGTGGCGCGAAGATTCTCAGCGTCATACTGAAGCAGAGCTCTTGCCACACCGTGGCGAATGGCGCCGGCCTGGCCGGTAACACCGCCGCCGGCTACCCGGCAAACCACGTCGAACTTCTGGTCGGTATCGGTCAGGGCCAGAGGCTGACGGACAATATACTTCAAGGTGTCCAGGCCGAAATAATCGTCGATATCCCGGTCATTGATGGTGATCTTTCCGGTACCCTGATAAATTCTTACTCTGGCGACAGAGCTTTTTCTTCTGCCGGTTCCGTAAAAATAAGGTGCAGTCTCGTACATTCTTTACGTCCTCCTCTCACAGTTCCCACTGGGCGGGTTTCTGGGCAGCGTGCTTATGCTCACTGCCTGCGTAGGCGCGCAGGCGCCCCAAAGCATCGCGGCCGATGGAGTTGGAAGGGATCATTCCCTTCACAGCCAGCTGCATCGCAAGCTCCGGCTTCGTCTTCATCAAGGTGTCATAGCGCACGGCCTTCAGATGGCCGATATACCCGGTGTGACGGTAATAGTACTTTTTCTGTTCCTTGCCTCCGGTGAGCACGGCGTCCTTGCAATTGATGATGATCACATGGTCTCCGCAGTCAACATGAGGGGCAAAGGTGGGCTTATGCTTGCCGCGCAGCAAAACGGCAGCCTGAGCCGCTACACGGCCCAAAGGCTTTCCGGCGGCGTCGATTACATACCATTTGCGGTCCACTTGACCGGCCTTGGGCATATAAGTAGACATAGCGTTTTTACCTCCAAGTTCTATCTTTCTTGATTTCCCGTTTTACAGAGTAAAGAGAAGCGCTCTCTCAAAGCGCCTTAACAGCATAGCACAGGTGTTTTTCCCTGTCAATACTTTTTTCTCTATTTTTTAATCTGCCGGAATATCTCTCTCTTTTTCTTCTGTTTTCACCGGAATATCTCTCGTTTTCTCTTTTGCCATTTTTATTTTTTGCGAAAAGGAAAACGCCTGTTTCCTCCCGATTTAAGAGGAGACAGGCGTATTTTTATCAGGCGGCTTCTTCGTTTTCCAAAATAACAGCCTTTTTTGCCACTTGTGCGGGAATGGAAAGCCCCAGCTCCTTCTGCACGCTCTGGTTTAAATAGACCTGGGCGGCGTCCAGTATTCTCACGGGCACTTCCTTCACCTGTTTCCCCGCCATCAGCTCCACCGCCATGTCGGCCGCGAAGCGCCCCATCTCTTCGTAGTCGGCGCTTACAGAGGCAAAAGCGCCTTCCCGTACCAGAGGAGAAGCCCCTGTGTACCATGGGATCTTAGCCTTCCAAACGACCTGCTGAAGCACAGAGGCATCCAGACCCTCATCGGCCCCGGTAAAAAGGGCCTTTGTGGCTTCACACAGCTCTTTTGCCTCTTTTGAAAGGTCTCCCCCGGGGGGTACTGCCTTCTCCACCACTTCTATTTTCTTTTCTTTGCAGAAGGCCTTTACCTGCTCTACGACCCCCAGGCTGTCTGCCTCTCCGCTGTAAAGCAGCCCAAGCTTTTTCAGGTCCGGGTCGATCTGCAGGGACAGCTCCAGCAGCTGATCTGCGGGGAAAGCGGACGCAACGCCGGTCACATTCCCTTCGGGCTCCTTCAGGTTCTGGATCCCCAGGCTGGAAGCGGGATCATTCACAGCGGCGAAAACCACCTTGATCTGCGTCCCCTTTGTCGCCTTGACTGCCGCTTTGGCTGCAGGCGCCGAGGAAGCGACGATCAGATCTGCCTTGTCCGCTACAAACTTTTCACAGATCTTCTGGGCTTCCTTTTCGTCTCCCTGAGCGTTCTGGTAATCGATCTGGATCCTTTCCTCGCCGTATCCCCATTCGTCCATTCGGCCCAAAAAAGCTTCCTTCACACTGTTGAGCGAAACGCTTTCGCTGAACTGGCAAAAACCGATCCGATAAGGGGTCAGCTTCCCCGGCTCTCCGGAGCTTTCCGGGAAAGAGCTTTCTGAAGACGCAGAGGAGGGGGACAGGGTACAGCCTGCCATCATCAAAATACAAAGGGCCAGGCAGAGCAATACATTCCACCATTTTTTCATAAGCCGTTTCCTTTCTCGAAAAATACTCACGGATCTGACCAGGTTTTATTCCTTTACTTCCTTCAGCGCTTCGTTGGCGCATACCTTTTCGATCAGCTCAGTCACACGATCTACCGAGCTTTTCCGCGTCTGGCCGGAATATCCGCCGTTAAGGTATGCTGCATAGCGGTCCTGCCCCTCTACGGGGTAAAATTCGATCACAGTCGCCTCGCGGCCGTCAAAATATTCAAACTTCGCCGTGAGCACCGGAGTGCTGCCGTGCTCGATGGGATCTACATTGAGCGCGGCGATGGAAATCAGCTTCTGATAGAACGGCTGATAAGTGGCGCTGTAATCGATCTCTTTTCCGTCGGGACCCTTGATGTACAGATCATAAGCCTTATTGGCTTCTGTAGAACGCTCTTCATCCTCGGTGCGGGTCACGAAAAACTCATTTTTCTTTCCTTCAAAGGTGAGGGTGAGCTTTTCTACATTCGTAATATTGGGCAGCCAGATATAGCTGGTGCGCAGATCCATCAAGGTAGCTTCCGCCCAGCTGGCCACTGTGTCGGCGGCTACCAGATAGACTACATCAATGCTGTCCGCCATCAGGAAGCGGTTTCCGTCTTCATCTTTTTCACTGACCTTCAGAGTGTGCTTTTCCCCGTTTAAGTCAAATTCAATTTGGGCAAAGGGCGTGTCCAGGCCGTATTCGGAAAGCTGGTCTTCCCTAACCTCTACCGCCGCGGCCTGGGTTACGGAAAGACTCTTCAAATCCGTAACCAAGTCGCTGAACCATTTTGTACCCGCCTCCGCCGTGATGGGGGAAGTCACCCGGTAGCCGCCGATCAGCTTCTTATCCTGAACGATCTCGATCGGCTCCGGGAAATTGGTCCCGGTAAACCGGATCCGGTAAAGGGCGTCCGCATCCTTTGTCTGGACCGCGGAGCCTTCGCTGTTTGTAGTTTCCTTCGTCAGATCTGCTACCTCATAAATATCGGTACTGAGGAACTCCTCTTTTCCGCTTAAAAAGGCGCTGCCCAAGCTTGTGACCACATAGCAGGACCCGTCCTTCATCAGGTATTTCCCCGCTCCGCTTGCAGCGTCGATACCCAAAATAAGCTCCTGAGAATCCCCGTTTTTACACTGTACCGTGATCTTTGCCTCTCCGCTGCCGGAAAGCCCGAATTCCGTAAGGTCGGAAAGCTCGCCCAGCTCCTTCTTCGCTGTGATATCCAGCGAGGCTCTGGCCGTTCGGGAGATCAGAGAGTTATTGAGCTCATATTTTTCCAGGCCTTCGATGGTAAAGGCGACCTCATCCTCCTTGGAGGCTGCCGGATCCGGGATCATCCTGAAGGAGCCCTTTTCATTTTCCACCAGGATCCCGGAGACCTCTGCCGCTTCCACGCTGAGTATCTTTTCTGAAGCGGCGGAAGAGCCGGCGGAGGAGGAGGGCTGCTCCGCCTGAGGCTTCGTGAGCCAAAGCGTCAGGAAAGCCAGGCACAAAACCACCAGAACGCCTGCCATGATCAAAATATTCCGTGCGGTCTTTTTCATAGGATTACAGGTGCCTCCTCTTCAGGAATACCACGATGCCCGCTATCAGCAGTACAGCCGGGATCCCCACGGTAAACACGCCAAGCCCCAGGAGATTCAGGGTCCCGGCGGAGGCGGTGATATCGACGGCGGCAGTTGTGACCTCTTCTGTGGAGACCGTGGTCACGGAGCTGTCGTCCGTCGCGGTCACATAGTGGAAAAGATCCATCAGGTACTGCCGGTTGCTGAAGGTGCTGCTCAGATAAGAGCTGACCAGCATCTGAGTGGAACCGAACATCACCACATTCTTGGAATAGATATCATTGCCGTCCTGTACGATCTTGCTGGAAAGGGTGGCCAAAAGCTGCTCCTCAGTCTTGGGAGTGTCTCCCTCCTTCATGTCGTCGGTAAACACATAGGCGCTGTCGGAAGAGAGCCACAGCTTCTGCACCTCGATCTCATCGTTGGAGGAGAAAACCATGCTCAGGGGAGTGGTCCTGGGAGAGACCAGCACCCGATAGGCGCCGTCTTCCAGCACCTCTTGCGCGGATTCCGCGAAAATAGAGGTAGCGTCCATCAGCACCCGGCCGCTGTCCGTCTCTGCGACGATCCCCTTCTCTGCCTTGACGCCCCATTCCTCTAAAAAGGCGGCAAGCTTCGGCAGCTCGCCCTGGGCGTAGTCGCAGGTCACCATTACGGTGCGGTCCGTCAGAGGGCCGTCGGCTGCCAGAAAGGTTCTCAGCTTTTCGATCTCCCCGTCGGTGTAGTCTGTGGTGGGGGCAGTGATCAGTACCACCTGCGCCTCTTCCGGGATCTCTCCGGTGAGAAGCTCCAGCTCCTGCACATCAAAGTTTTCCCGCTCCAGAAGCCCGTCAAAAGAGGAGCGCATATCGCTGCCCAAAAGCTCGCCGTGACCGGTGACCACCGCCACCACCGGGAC
This sequence comes from uncultured Acutalibacter sp., assembly GCA_964565505.1. Lineage (GTDB taxonomy): Bacteria > Bacillota > Clostridia > Oscillospirales > Acutalibacteraceae > Acutalibacter. The sequence goes on from CAZMFF010000010.1 coordinate 14,641, forward strand.
CTTGTCCAGGTTCACGGCCTCCAGGGCCGCCGCCAAAGCGCTGTCCGCCTTGGAATAGATCTCATAGGTCTGCTGATCCTGACCAAACAGATCATTGGTGGACAGCACCCGGTGCCGCTTTTCAGTTTCCACCAACACCTTGCCGCTGGTCAGAGATTCAGAGGAATATTTGCTGATAAACTGGGGGTTTTTATCAGGATCGATAAACTGTACCTTGATCTTGCTGTTTGCCTCCTGCAAGCGGTCTGCCAGATTGGCCACCTGGCTGTACTTGACCTGGCTGGAGATCTGATCCTTCCGGTAAGCGTCTTCGCTGCCGATGAGATAAATCGCCGTCTCTTCCTCGATCCCCTTTGCGATCTCCAAGGCCTGGTCGGAAAGGGTGTTGATCTTCTGGGCTGTCAGGTCGAGATTCATGGAGGGGAACCGCTGGGAAAGCGCGGAAACCACCAGGTTGAGCACCACCACAATGGCGATGAACACCACGCTCATCAGGGTAGCAAGGCCGCCCCGCTTAAATTTATTGCTTTTGAAGGCCGTAAACTTTTTGGCCTTTTTCTGCTGTTCATTTTTCATTTTCACCGCTCTCCCTTCTCAGTTCCAGCGGCGGCTTTCCAGCTTGCGCGCCGTCAAAAAGACAAATATGGCCATCACGCTCAGGAAGAACACCACGCTGGACAGATCAAAGAGCCCCTGAGCGAAGGGAGTGTATCTGGAGTTAAAGGAGATCCAGTTCACAGCGGCAGTGACCCACTGGGAGGAAAGGCCCGAGGCCAGGTTGTCGATCAGCATCAAAAATACCGCCACGGCAAAGGTCCCGATGGCCGCAATGACCTGGCTTACGGTAAGGCTGGAAATGAATACTCCGATGGACACCATCGCGCCGCCGTAAAGCAGAGTCCCCACATAGTTCCCCAAAATGACGCCCCAGGAAGGGCTGCCTAAAAAGGTGAGGGCCACCGCAGGCAAAAGCCCCAGGGTAGAGGCGATAAAATAGACGAAGAAGGAGGAGAAAAACTTCCCCAGCACAATGGACACTGTACCTACCGGCGCCGTCAAAAGCGCCTGGTCCGTTTTATTCTTCTGATCGTCGCTCATGCTGCGCATGGTGATGATGGGGATCACGATCATACAAACGGAAAACATGGAGCTGTATACATAGGAAATATAGCTGGTGCTGTGGCTGTACATTACGATGCCATAGTACTGGAAGCCGTAAAGAGCCGCCAAGGCCGCAACGCACACATAGCCGATGGGAGAGGCAAAGTAGGCCCTGAGCTCCCGCTTAAATATCGCTCTCATGATCTTCCTCCCCTTTCTCTTCTTCCGTTTCTTTCCCGCCATCTTCCTCCAGAGGACTTGTTTCCTCCGCGATCTCGATCTGAGGGCGGCCCTGAGAGATCTCCTGGGCCTGCTGAGTGAAGGTATCGGAGCTGGTCAGCTGCAGGAACAGATCCTCCAGGGTGAGATCTGTATTCTTCAAAGCCATCATGGGCCATCCCTTTCTCGCGAGAAGAGCGAACAGGGGTTTTCTCACGTCCGCGTCAGGGTCCGACTCCACACTGAGCTCAAACACGCCGGGCTCCTTTTCTCCCATGGAGTACACGTCCACCACATGCTCCAGCTCCCGGATCGCGTGGACAGCCTCCCGTTCAGGGGCTTCCAGGCGAAGGATGAGCCTGTGATCCTTGGAAAGATCGTGGGCCAGGGTATCTGTTCCGCCGTCGGCTACCACCCTGCCGTTATTGATGACGATGATCCGCTGGCAGACCGCCTGCACCTCAGAGAGGATATGGGAGCTTAAAATCACCGTGTGATTGCGCCCCAGGCTGGTGATCAGGCTGCGGATCTCGATGATCTGCTTGGGGTCAAGACCTACTGTGGGCTCATCCAGGATCAGCACCGGAGGATTTCCCAAAAGGGCCTGAGCGATCCCAACACGCTGACGGTAGCCCTTGGAGAGGTTGCCGATGAGCCTTTGGTAGACATCCTCGATCTTCGTCAGCCCGCAGATCTCCTTGAGGTGTTTTTCCCGAGGAAGGGTGACCTTCTTCAGCTCGTACATAAAGTTGAGATATTCCTTTACGGTCATATCCAGATAAAGCGGGGGAAGCTCCGGCAGATACCCGATCAGCTTCTTTACCTCATTGGGCTCGTCCAAAATATTTTTTCCGGAAACCGTCACGCTGCCGGAAGTTGCCGAAAGATATCCTGTCACAATATTCATTGTGGTGGATTTCCCCGCGCCATTTGGCCCAAGAAAGCCCACAATGGTACCTTCCTCCACTGTAAAACTCACGTTATCCAGCGCCAGGTTGGAGCCGTAGCGCTTTGTGAGGTTTTTGACCTCTACCATCTCCGTGATTCCTCCTGTTTTTGTTTCTCGCAGCTTCTAACTGATTTATAGTACCTCAAAGATGACTTTTTTGCAACACCTTTCCCGATGTGCCGCGGAATTTTCCTTTATTTTATTTTTTATGTGTGAATTTTTCGTGAAATCGGCGTGATTCTTTTCCCGCCGAAAAAGAGTTTCCTTCTTTTCTTGACGGCAAAGCCTTAACTGGTTACAATGAAAAGGCGGAAAACAGAATGAAAGCTTTCAGAAAGAGGTGTCAAAGCTTGGCAGAAATTAAGCCTTTTTGCGCGCTGCGCTACGACCTTTCCAAGGCGGGAGCCATCGAAGAGCTGACCTGCCCGCCCTACGATATTATCAGTGAAGAAGAGAGAAAAGCGTTCCTTGAGAGAAACCCCTATAATGTCATCCGCCTGGAGCTTCCCCGCGGGGAGGACCCTTACCGGGAAGCGGGAAACACGCTGGAGCAATGGCTCTCTCAGGGGATCCTCAAAAGAGATATGGACGAAGGCGTCTATCTTTATGAGGAGGAGTTCCTTTCAGCCGTGGACAGAGGAGAGAAAAAAAGCCTTTTGGGGCTGATCTGCCTTGTCCGGGTGGAGGACTTCTCTGCCGGCGTGGTGCTGCCCCATGAGGAGACCCTCAGCAAGGCAAAGGAAGACCGTTTCAACCTGATGAAAGCCACTTCCTGCAATTTCAGCCAGATCTACTCCCTCTATCAGGACGAGGAACATGTGACGAAAAAGCGGCTTCAAAACCTTTCCCGTACCTGCTCTCCCCGCTATGAATTTTCCGATGGCCTTGTGACCCACCGGCTGTGGGTGGTAAACGATCCCGTCGCCATAGAAGCGCTGCGCAATGATTTTGCCGGGCGCCGCCTCTATATTGCCGACGGCCATCACCGGTATGAAACCGCGATCCGCTACCGGGACTGGAATCGGGACGAGGGGCGGTACCTTCCCGGCGCCGGCTATGTCATGATGATGCTCTGTGATATGGCGGACGAGGGTCTCACCGTATTCCCCACTCACCGGCTGATCAAAGGGATCCCCTCCTTTGAGCCGGAGAAGCTCCTTGCCTCCTGCCGGGAACAGTTTTCCTTTTATACCTGCGAAACCATGGAGCAGGCTCAGGAAAAGCTCAGCGGTTTTTATGAAGAAGAAAAACATGCCTTTGCCTTTTATGACGGTGAAAGCTTCACCGTGCTGGTCCTGAAGGATGTGTCTGTGATGGATCAGCTGCTGCCGGAAAAAAGCCCTGACTCCAGGAGGCTGGATGTAGCTATTCTGCACAGCCTGATCTTAGAGCGCCTTCTGGGGATCGACAAAGAGAATATGGCAAATCAGAAGAACCTCACCTACACCCGAAGCAGTGAAGAGGCCAAGCGCTCTGTGGACAGCGGAGAAAGCCAGTGCTGCTTCCTCTTGAACCCCACTCGCGTGGAAGAGATCGGCCGGGTGGCCGCAAACGGAGAAAAAATGCCCCAGAAATCCACCTATTTTTATCCAAAGCTCATCACAGGGCTGGTGATGAATCAAATGGAGGACCGGAAAGAGGGAGGCTGCTTATGAAGCTTTTTGAAGAAACTCTTGCACAGCAACAGATTTTTCAGGGCCGCATTATCCGGGTGCATGTAGACGATGTAAGGCTGGAAAACGGCAGCACCTCCAAACGCGAGGTCGTAGAACACCCGGGAGGCGTATGCGCGGCGATCCTGACGGAAAAAAACGAGCTGCTTTTTGTCCGGCAGTTTCGGTATCCCTACCAAAAAGTGCTTTTAGAGCTTCCTGCGGGAAAGCTGGAGCCCGGAGAGGATCCCCTGGAGGCGATGAAGCGAGAGCAGAGGGAGGAAACCGGGACAAAAAGCGATCGTTATCATTTCTTGGGAGATATTTATCCCACTCCCGGCTACTGCGGAGAGATCATCCGCCTGTGGGCCTGCCGGGCGTCCGGTCAGCGGCAGGAGCTCTCTCTGGATGAGGATGAATTCATTGAGGTACAGCCTGTTCCCATTGAAAAAGCCGTAGAAATGGTGATGGCAAATGAGATCCCGGACGCCAAAACACAGATCGGCATCCTGAAAACCGCCGGGCTTCTGCAAGCGGGAAAACTGTAGCAGAAGGCGCCCGCTTCTCATTACCCATAAGAAAGGAAGGAACTTTCATGAAATTATACCGTCTTTTTGCTTTGAGCCTGCTGTGCGCAATTTTACTTTGTGCCGGCGGCTGCTCCAAAACCTTGGAAGCCACCGGACCCTCCGAGCCTTCCAAGGCGGCCTCTTCCACTCCTCAAAGCGCTTCTTCCCGAGAAGAAAAAGTGTCCGCCTCCTCCAGCGCGCCTGTCTCCTCCGGAGAAGAGACATCTGTTCCCAGCGAAAGCTCTGAGGAAGAAGAGGAGAAAAACGAATACCTTCCCGAAACGGATACCGGCAATGAGCAGTTCAAAAAGGCCTTTTCCGGCAACGCCATCGACAGGCAGTTTGAGCTGGAATATTCCTCCGCCACCTCCTCCACGCTGCTGATATCCGCGTGCAGCGACGCAACAGAGCGGTGGAAGGCTTTCGTAGATTCCGCCTTTGAAGAAGTGCTTTCCCTCTCTTCAGAAACGCAGGCCGCTTCCATTAAAGCCTCTCAGGAGGAGTGGTACGATACCATGGATGAACGGCTTTCGGAGATCCAGGAGCAGGCGGCCGCAGAAGGAGGCGCGTTAGAAGCCGCGCGGGGCGTTATGCTTTTCTACCGCGACCGGGCGGTCGAGCTGAGTTATATCCATTACACCCTGGCGGGAACTTTGCCCAGCTTTCCGGTGATCCTTCCGGAAAGCGGAGCTATGGGGTAACCCTTCGATAACGGAAAAGGGCCGGGAGAAGTCTTTATTTTCCCGGTCCTTTCTTTTTGAGGGCTTAGGCTTTTTTTATAAATTTCCTTTTCTTTTTATCGAAAATATGGTATCATTATGGAAATTAAAGAAAAGGAGGAGTCCTGCACATTCTCTTTGAGAAAGAGAGGCAACGCCCTGCAGGAGAGCAAAAATGTCTTATCTGCAATTTAACTTTGAAAGCGAATATCTGGAAGGAAACACCACCATTTCGGTGATCCTTCCGGACAAGAAACGGGGGATCACCCCTCAGGAATTCTACCGGAGCGATAAGAAGTACAAGGTCCTGTGGCTTCTGCACGGCACCTTCGGAGATCATTCCGACTGGATCCGGAAAAGCAATATCGAGCTTTACGCCTGTGAGCGGGACCTGATCGTGGTCATGCCCAGCGCGCTCAATTCCAACTACGCCAACTGGCCCAATTTCTCCATCGGCTATAATATGTACGATTTCTTCTTTGAGGAGCTGATGCCCCTGATCTACGGCTGGTTCCCGGCCTCCGACAAGCGGGAAGACAACTTCATCGCCGGGCTTTCCATGGGCGGAAGAGGGACCTGCGTCTATGCTTTCAGCCATCCGGAGAAATTTGCCGCGGCAGCCGTGCTTTCTGCCTGTCCCAGAAATGTCGAGCTGCTCCCCACTCAGGAGCCCGGTATGTGGAAACGCACCCAGGGCAGTATTGAGAACGCGGGAGGGTTGGAGGCCTATCTCAACTCCCCGGAAAACACCTGGCGCACAGTAAAGGAAAAGGCAAAGACCGGAGAGCTTCCCAGGCTGTATTTTGCCATCGGCAAAAAGGACGGATTTTATGACGCTTTTGTCTCCTTTAAGGAATACGCAAAGGAGATCGGACTCAAGGCGGAATTTGAGGAGATCGACGGCTTTGCCCATGAATGGCGGTTCTGGGATCTTACCATCCAGCATGCCCTTTCCTTCTTTGGCCTGGACGACACGGGCGCGGGAAATCCGTTCTAATTGTTTCCGGACAGATCGGAGCTCCCTTCTCTTGCCAATAAAACAGCGGAAAACGAGCCCTGGCTTAAAAAAGCCAGGGCTCGTTTTCCGTTTTATCCTTCTGTCTCATCGATCTCTTCTCCGGTGAGGTCTTCCTCTGGGACAGCGCCCTCCGGCTCAGCGCCCTCGTCGGCCGTACCGTCATCCTCAATTTCCACCAGATCCACCTCGTCTTCTTCATGAGGAGCTCTGGCCAAAGTGACCACTCTGCTGCCTTCTGAAAGCTTCATGACCCGCACGCCCTTGCTGGGACGGGCACAAAGACGGATAGACGCCGCCGCGATACGGATGATCACACCGTCTTCCGAGATGAGAATGATATCGTCGTCCAGGCTTACGGCCTGAATGGCCGCCACATCTCCGAATTTCTCCGTATGATAATTGGTAAGGCCTTTTCCGCCCCGATGCTGAAGCCGGTAGTTCTCCGGCAGGGAAAGGCGGCCATAGCCGGTTTCCGTCACGGTGAGCACCAGCTCATTTTCCCTCAGCACCGCCAGACCCACAATGCAGTCGTCCTCCGCGAGGCGCATGACCCGCACTCCTCTGGCGGTCCGGCTCAATTCTCTTGCCTGGGTCTCTTCAAAGCGGATGGCCATCCCCTTTTTGGTAGCCACCAGAAGCTGATCGTTTCCATCGGTGACCCGCACCCAGGAGAGCACGTCTCCCTCTGTAAGGTCGATGGCGATCAAGCCGCCCTTTCTGGCCGTGTCGTAGGCGGAAAGGCGGGTACGCTTGATGATGCCGTTTTTCGTCACCATCACAAGGTATTTCTCCGTGTCAAATTCCGAGACCCGGATCATGGAGGTGATGCTTTCCTCCGGCCCGAGGGGAAGCAGGTTCTTAATATTCATGCCCCGGCTGGTGCGTGACCCCTCCGGGATCTCATAGCATTTTAAGCGGTAGACTCTGCCCAGATTGGAGAAGAACATCACATAGTCATGGCTTCCGGTGACAAAAAGCTCGGTGGCTACATCCTCTTCCCGCCTGGTCATTCCCGTAACGCCGCGGCCGCCCCGCTTCTGAAGCCGGTAGGTGTCCACCTTCTGCCGTTTGACATAGCCGAAATTCGTCATGGTGAGCACACATTCTTCCACGGGGATCAGGTCCTCAATATCCACTTCGCCGCTGACAGCAGCGATCTCGGTACGGCGCTCGTCTCCGAATCTCTTTTTCATATTCTGCGCCTCGTCCTTGAGGATGGCAAGCCGTCTTGCTTCGCTTCCCAGAATGTCGTTCAAATCATCAATGAGCGTGTGCAGCTCACTAAGCTCATTTTCGATCTTCAAAATCTCCAGCCCTGCCAGCTGACCCAGCTGGAAGCGGCAGATGGCGTCTGCCTGTACCTCGTCAAAGTCAAAACGCTCCATCAAAGCCGCCCTGGCTTCCGGCCGCCCGCCCTTGCAGGCGCGGATCGTTTCGATAATTTCGTCCACAATGTCAATGGCGCGCTTTAAGCCTTCCAGAATATGGGCCCGCTCCTGGGCCTTTTTCAGGTCAAACTGGGTCCGCCTGGTAATGACCTCCATCTGGAACTTGATATACTCCTGCAGGATCTCCCGCAAATTGAGCATTTTCGGCTCGCCGTTCACAATGGCCAGCATGATCACGCCGAAGGTGGTTTGCAGCTGAGTGAAGGAGAACAGATGGTTTAAAACGATCTGCGCGGAGGCATCCCGCTTGATATCAATGACGATATGCATTCCGTCTCTGTCGGAATGGTCGTCAATATTGGAGATCCCTTCAATGCGCTTATCCTTAACGAGATCCGCAATACTTTCAATGAGCCTTGCCTTATTCACCTGATAAGGAAGCTCGGTGATAATAATTTTTGAACGCCCTGTCTTCTCGTTCTCCTCGATCTCCGCTCTGGCCCGCACCGTGATCTTTCCCCGGCCCGTGGCATAGGCGGCCCGAATTCCGCTGCGGCCCATCACGATGCCTCCTGTGGGGAAGTCGGGTCCTTTGATATGCTCCATCAAATCTTCCAAAGTCGCGTCAGGATGATCGATGAGACAGCACATGCCGTCAATGACCTCTCCCATATTGTGGGGAGGGATATTGGTGGCCATGCCCACGGCGATGCCGGTGGAACCGTTCACAAGAAGGTTCGGGAAATGGCTGGGAAGCACGGTAGGCTCCTTCAGGCGGTCATCGTAGTTGGGGTTGAAGTCCACCGTATCCTTGTCGATATCCTGCAGCATTTCCACCGAGAGCTTATTCATTTTGGCCTCGGTATATCGATAGGCAGCAGGAGGATCTCCGTCAATAGAGCCAAAGTTTCCGTGGCCGTCTACCAGCATATAGCGCATGGAGAAATCCTGAGCCAGACGCACCAAAGCGTCATAGACAGAGGCGTCTCCGTGAGGGTGGTAACGGCCCAGCACCGTACCCACCGTATCTGCACATTTTCGATAGGGCTTTTCCGGCCACAGGGTATTTTCATACATGGTGTAGAGAATTCTCCTGTGTACCGGCTTTAAGCCGTCCCTCACATCGGGAAGGGCTCTCTGGACAATAACAGACATGGAATAATCCAAAAAGGACTTTCGCATCTCTTTTGTGACGTCAACATTGATCACTTTACCGTTTGATTCTTCCGGGAGATTTTCGTGGGTCCCGTTATTTTCAAAATCCATAGATCATTCGCCTTTCTTCTATGTTTGCCTGTTCACGATCAGGAATATCGATCCTGTTTTTTCAGAAAGATCCTGACGGCCTTTTCCCGCTTTTCCTCCGGAATTGCCCGGACCGGCAGGACCAGCAGGCCGCCTTCCGAAAGCAAAAAGGTGAGCAGCTCTTTTCTTTTTCCCACCAGTTTTCCGGAAGCGCTGCCATCCAGCAAAACCTCTTTGAGATCCTTTGGAAGGCCGATCAAAAACCGATCCTCGTAGAGACGGATGTGAATTTCCCCGCCGCTTTCCCGGGAATGCCGGTACATGGAAAGCCTCGGCACTGAAACGAGCCCTAAAATAAGCCCCAGACTCACAAAGGACATGACCAGATTGAAGGTCTCTCTCTCACAGAGAAAATAGGAGAGAAAAAACAGGAAAAAGCAGAGGATCAGGACCCCTGTTTCAATGACGGCCCGCTTTCCGCTGGTTTTATAGATCCCAGAAAGCCGCAGCCCGTCAAAGGCCTCTCTTTGCGTCAGGGTATAGCTGAATTCACAAAAAGGTTCTTGATCCATTCCAGCCGTCTCCGATGAAAGCGTCTCCTGCTTTCGATTCAAATCACACATCCCAGTTGGCCTCTTTTGCATACTTCACAATGAAATCTCTTCTGGGCTCTACCTTATCTCCCATCAACACGCTGAAAATCTCATCGGCGTCTGCCGCGTCCTCTACCTCTACCCTGCGCATCGTCCGCCTAGCAGGGTCCATCGTGGTTTCCCAAAGCTGCTCGGAATCCATTTCGCCCAGGCCCTTATAGCGCTGGATCTCATAATTGGATCCAAGCTCCTCCATCAGCTGATCCCGCTCCGGATCTGAAAAGGCATAGTAATGCCTTTTCCCCTTTGTCAGACGGAACAGGGGCGGCTGTGCAAGATAAACATGCCCCTCTTCCACCAGAGGCCTCATAAAGCGATAGAAAAAGGTCAGCAGCAGGGTACGGATATGGGATCCGTCCACATCGGCATCCGCCATGATGATAATTTTTCCGTAACGCAGCTTTGAAAGATCAAAATCCTCTCCAAGGCCGCATCCCAAAGCAGTCACTACCGGCATCAGCTTTTCATTTCCGTACACCTTGTCAAGCCGCGCCTTCTCCACATTCAGCATTTTGCCCCACAGAGGAAGGATCGCCTGAAACTTTCGATCCCGGCCGCCCTTGGCGGAGCCGCCGGCGGAATCGCCCTCCACAATGTAAATTTCTGTTTCCTCGGCGTTTCTGGACTGGCAGTCCGCAAGCTTTCCGGGCAGGGTGGAATTTTCCAAGGCCGTTTTTCTTCTGGCAAGATCCCTCGCCTTCCGGGCGGCCTCTCTTGCCCGCGAAGCGGAGAGGGCTTTATCGAAAATAGCCCTTGCGCTGGCAGGGTTTTCCTCTAAGAAGGTGGTGAGCTTTTCATAGACCATCGAGCTTACCAGGGCGCTCATCTCGGTATTGCCCAGGCGGGCCTTTGTCTGCCCCTCAAATTGCGCCTCCTTCAGCTTGACGCTGATGACACAGGTAAGTCCCTCCCGCACATCTTCCCCGGAAAGATTCTTGTCATTTTCTTTCAAAATATTGTATTTTCTGGCATAGTCGTTCATCACTCTGGTCAGGGCCCGTTTAAAGCCGTCCTCATGGGTGCCTCCGTCCGTTGTGTGAATATTGTTGGCAAAGGAAAGGATCAGCTCATTGAAGCTTTCCGTATACTGCATGGCGATCTCTGCCGTGGAGTTCTCATCCTCTGCGGCAGCGGAAAAATGGATGATTTCCGGATGCAAGACCTCGATGGCCTTTTTCTTATTGAGATAATCTACGAAAGAGCTGACGCCCCCCTCATAACAAAATTCGCTGTGAGGGATATTTTCGCTGTCTCGTTCATCCGAAAGCTCAATGCGGACTCCCGCATTTAAGAACGCCTGTTCCCGAAGCCTGGTCTGCAGCGTTTCAAAATCATAGCTGGTCGTTTCCTTGAAGATTTCAGGATCTGCCTTAAAGCGGATGTCTGTTCCGTTTTTCCGGCTGCCCTGTACCGGGCCCTTATTGATCAGCTCCGTGACAGCCTTACCCCGTTCAAAGCGCTGATAGTAGAGGACCCCATCGCTGACTACCTCCACCTCCAGCCATTCCGACAAAGCGTTTACCACGGAGGCGCCTACGCCGTGCAGGCCTCCGGAAACCTTATAGCTTCCTCCGCCGAATTTTCCGCCCGCATGCAAAATGGTGAACACCACCGTTACAGCGGGCAGGCCTGTTTTGTGCTGGACTCCTACCGGGATCCCTCTGCCGTTATCAGAAACATAGATGATATCCCCGGGAAGGATCTTGACAATGATCCTGTCACAAAAGCCGGCCAAAGCCTCGTCAATAGCGTTGTCTACGATCTCATAAACCAGGTGATGAAGCCCTCTCGGCCCCGTAGACCCAATATACATACCGGGCCGCTTTCTTACCGCTTCCAGGCCTTCCAGAACCTGGATCTGGTCGCCGTCGTATTCCTTTTCTACTTTTGCAATTTCATTGATTTCCAAAGTAAAAATACCCTCCATCCAAAATGGGTTTCTGACAGATGTCTTTTCTTTATTCGGATGACAATATATATTAGTATAACAGATTTACCGGTTTTTGTAAACCGGTAAAGTGAGGAAAACCCTATAAAAAACCCTCTTTCAGAAATAAAACCGAAAGAGGGCATTCCTTTTAAAGCTTTTACTTTTCAATTTCTTTCAACCGTTTTTCAATATAGGCAGGGTCGTCATATTTTGCGAAAAAATCCCCGTCCGTTTCCGGAATTTCGATACTGCTGACCACCCTGGAGTTTTTTTTGGGCTCCTGCGGCGAATAAAAGGTAACAGCGTCTTCTGCCGCCGCGCTTTTTTCGGGCACAGCCTCTCTCTTCATTGGGCCGTTTACCGCAGTCTTGTTCCGCGGTGCGGGCTCTTCACGGGCTCCTGCCCTTCTCTGAATTTCATAGGCGGAAGGGGAGGCAGTCACAGGCTTTTCTCTTTGAGACGGCCGCTTTGCAGGAAGCCTTTCTATCACAGCGGTTTTTTCCGCCGTCTCCTCATAAGTTCCCTGTGCATTGCTCCGGCGTTCCGGAAAAGCTTTTGGATAGGCCTCCAGCTGTTCTAAAGGACCGGTCTGATATTCCATTTTCGGCGTATAGTCTCCTGCATCGGCAAAGGCCCGATTTCTCCTGGCAGCCTCTCTGTTTTCCGGACCCAGCTGCTGTGGAGCTCTTCTTTTCTTTCGCTCCAGCTGTGATTTCGGCACTTTTTTGATCACCGGCTTTTTCAGGTATACCAGGAAAAGGCTTAAAGCAAAAAAGATGGCGAAGGGTAAAAATACCTGGAAGGTCGTAGAAAGAGAGATATCGTCCAGTATAAACTTATGGAAAAAGTAAGTGATCCCGCCAAAAAGCGCGGCGATCACCGCAAATACGTAAATCAGAGGGGAAAGAAAGATATTGGAAATGCCGCCGCAGCGCGGGCATTTATATTCTCCCTGCCGTTTTAATGACCAGGTCCGGATCAAATTCACCCGCTTTTTGCAGTACGGGCAAGTGGGAACTCCAAAATACTGCATTTCGACTACCCTTCCTTTCAAGTTATCCTGTTTTCTCCCAAACGACGACCTCAGTCATTTTCCGCCGTCAGGGAAAAAATTCGATTGCCTGAAGCTCTTCTGAAAAGCGTAGAGGCGGAGATCTGAGAGAGATAAACGATTTCCATGTCTTTTTCCCAACACACCAGAAAGGATTTTGGAAGCTCCATGGAAACATTGACCACCCGATTCTCTTTTTGTGCTTTTGTCAAATAATTTCTGGTGTGCTTTGACACTGTGGTGTGATCTAAATCAAAAATCCCAATGATGCTTTTTTCCGGAATAACAGTATTTTGTCCAAGGTGAAGGTACATGTTTCACACCTGCGTTTCGTTTTTTGAACTTTTATCGATCTGTTCCGGAAAAACCTTTCCGTTTTCCATCCGAAAGCGAAGGCCCGTTTTCATCAGGTCCACTGTTTCCGGGCTGCAGCAGGTCAAAAATACCTGACGGCCGTAAAGGTGATTCAGAAGATAATCTTGACGGCTCTGATCCAGCTCGCTCATCACATCGTCCAACAGGATGACCGGTGCCTCTCCCGTCAATTCCGAAAGCAGCTGTGCTTCGGAAAGCTTCAATGCCAGCACCGCGCTTCTCTGCTGCCCCTGAGACCCGTAGATCCTGGCGGAAATACCGTTTAAGGTGATCTCCATATCGTCCCGGTGAGGTCCTATGGAAGTGAAGCCCGAGCGGATATCAGAACGCCTGGTTCTTGAAAGTTCTTCCAGAAACTGCGTCTTTACTTCAGATAAAGTAAAGTTTTCCACAAGATTTTTTAAAGATGGGGAATACTGCAGGTCTATGGTCTCTTTATTTTGTGAGATCCCTTCATACACGCCGCGCACCTTTGGCGTAAGCTTTGAAAGGTATTTTTTTCTTTCCGCCATCACTTCTGCTCCCAGCTCTGCCAGCCGGATGTCCCACACATCCAGAGTATTTTCCAGCTCCGGGTATTTTAAAATATCCTTTAATAAAGCGTTTCTTTGCAAGAGGGAGCGGTTATAAATACTGAGCAGCTTTGCAAAAGAGGGTTTTAATTGACAAAGTGCGCCGTCGATAAAGCTTCTTCTTCGGGAAGGGCCCTCTTTGATCAGTAAAAGATGCTCCGGAGAAAAAATCACCGCGCAGACCTTCCCAATCAAGGCTGAGCCTGTTTTTTTTCTGACGCCGTTGATCACGGAATTTCTTCTTCCGTTTTCAATATTCAGACGCAGAGACTGTTCTCTTTCCTCACTGTAAATATCAAGAGAGAGGGCGCAGAACTGGGCGTTCTCCCCATTTTCCAGTTTCGGAAGCTCTGCATCCTTGGCTCCTCGAAAGGAGTGGCCTCCCGTAAAAAGCCAGAGGGCCTCCAGAAGATTTGTCTTTCCCTGAGCGTTTTCCCCATAGATCACATTAACTCCTTCACAGGGAAAGATCTCTTCTTCCGTTAAATTTCTAAAATTTCTTGTGGCCAGCCTGAGCACGTGCATGCTTTTTAAAAATCCTTTCTCAAAACCAAAAGTTACTGCACGCGGAAGGATCGTTCCAAATAGGTTATCTCATCACCGGGAAAAAGCTTTTTTCCCCGCATGGTGCACACTTGACCGTTTAATAAAACCTTTCCCATCTGGATCAGGACCTTCGCCTGGCCGCCGGTATCTACCGCTCCGGTCAGCTTCAGCAAAGCGTCCAGCCGGACAAACGGAGTGTTGATTTTGATCTCTTCCATATTTTCCCACTTTCTGAAAAGTTACTTAAAAAGGTTTCTCAATCATTTTTCAGCCGCACCGGAAGCACCAGGAACAGGAAGCTTTCTCCTTCCTTCGGCAGGATCTTCATGGGGCTCAAAGGACCTCCCAGCTGGATCTTTACTTCATCGCATTCCGTATTGCGCAGAGCCTCCAGCAAATAGCGGTTATTAAAGCCAATCTCTACAGGATCTCCTTTACTTTCCGCGTTGATCTGATCGCTTGCTCTTCCCATGGAGGTGGTACAGCTGAGCTTTACCTCATTTTCAGAGAACTGGCAGCGAACAGGACTTTTCAGCCGGTCAGTGATCAACAGGGAAACCCGTTCTACGCTTTCAATCGCCTCTCTGGTACGAAGCACCACCTCTGTTTTGCTTTCCGGGGGAATGGCTGCTTTATAATTGAGAAATTCCCCTTCTAACAGACTGGAGATGACTGTATAATGATCTATTTTAAAGAGAATATGCCGTTTTCCTGCCGCTATTTCTACAGGTTCATCGCTGTCCTTTAAAAGCTTCAAGATCTCACTCAAGGTTTTTCCGGGCACTACAAAGGAAAGCTCTTCCTGAAGGCCAACGGGCTCTGTACGCTTTGCAAGGCGATAGCCGTCTACGGAGACCACATCCAGCATTCCGCCTTCCAAATGGAACATACTCCCCTGATGGATGGGCTTTGCATCGCTTTCCGCTACGGCAAAAAGAGTTTGACGGATCATGCTTTTCAACAAAGAAGCCGGCAGCAGCACGGAAGAAAAGTCTGTAAGCTTCGGCAGCTCCGGAAATTCTTCTGCAGGAATCCCTATGATCGTGAATTTACTGTAGCCGCTTTCAATGGAAGCCATGTTTTTTTCATCTACGGCAATAGAGACAGTTTCATCCGGGATTTTTCTTACAATATCCGAAAAGAGCCTGGCGCTGAGCACGGCCTTTCCGGTCTCTGAAACCTTTGCGGGGATCACGGTGGTGATACCCAGCTCAAGATCATACGCGCACAATTCCAGATGATCGGCATCCGCGGTCAGCAGGATACCCTCTAAGGCAGGGATAGAGGTTTTGGTGGATACCGCTCTTTGAATATTGGTGACAGCTTCTGTGATGTCGCTTTTATTGACGGTGAATTTCATGGAAAGGACCCTCGCTTTTTCTTTTTTTTATTTCTCAGAATATGATAGATTTAGAAGTAATATTAGTGGCTGTGGATTTGTGGAAAGCTTTTCCCGTGGCAGAGAAATCGGGAAGCGGAGATAATAAAGTTTTTAAAAATCAATGTGAAAAGAACGGAGAAAAGGGTGGAGAAAAAATCATGTTTCCACTTTTCGTGGAATCCGGTTGGTGGAATGTGAAGAAAAAGTGGAAAAGATTATCTGTCTCGAATGTTCTTGATAATGTCCTCTACTGTCGCCCTCAGCTGAGAATCCTTTTTCATATTCTTTTCTATTTGGTGCATGGAATATACTACAGTAGAATGATCTCTTCCGCCGAAGGTCTCACCGATCTCCATCATGGACATCTGTGTGATCTCTCTCACGATGTACATGGATACCTGGCGCGCGGCAGAGATCTTAGCATTTCTTTTTTGGGAGCGGATATCTTCCGGAGAGATCCCCCCATAGGTGCGTGAGACCTCTTCAATGATCTTGTCCACTGTGATGGGGGTGGGCTGATCATTATTGATGATATCGCTGATCGCGGCTTGAGCTGTAGCTACATTGATGGGTTTTTCCTCCAGAAGATAGAAGGCGCGAAGCTTTTTGACGGCCCCCTCCAGCTGGCGGATATTGTTTTTTACTTTATTTGCCATATATTCGCATACATTATCGGGAATTTCAAAACCCAGAGAGTCCGCTTTTCTGGTGATGATGGCGATCCGGGTTTCAAAGTCCGGAGGCTGGATATCTGCTGTAAGGCCCCATTCAAAACGGGTTTTTAAGCGGTCGTCCAGTGTGGCGATGTCTTTTGGAGGCCTGTCGGATGTGAGTACGATCTGTTTTTTCGCCTCATAGAGCGTGTTGAAGGTGTGGAAGAATTCCTCCTGGGTGGATTCTTTCCCCGCGATAAACTGGATATCGTCTACCAGAAGCAGATCTGTATGGCGATATTTTTCCCGAAACGCGGCAGTGGTCCCGCTTTTGATCGCTTCGATCATCTGATTGGTAAAATCGTCTCCCTTAATATAGAGGATGGAGATCTCAGGGAATTTTTTCTTTACTTCATTTAAAATAGCGTAGAGAAGATGGGTTTTTCCAAGGCCTGAATTGCCGTAAATGAAAAGCGGATTATAAAGCATGGCAGGCTTTGTAGCGACGGCGAGACAGGCTGCGTGAGCAAACCGGTTGGAAGAACCCACCACAAAAGACTGAAATGTCAAGTCGTAATTTCCAGGAGTATTTTCCTTTTTTTCGATTTCCTTTTTCAGTTCTTCCCTGACGCAGATGGAAAACTCGATTTTGGAGCCGAATACAGTTTCGAAGGCTTCCTGCAGAAGATCGCTGTAGCAGCGAAGAAGAGTCTGCTTATGAAACTCGTTGGGCGCCTCTACAACGGCAACCCCATCGTCAAAATCAAGGGAGACAGGCTTCAGCCTGCTAAACCAGGTTTTATATGCGACTTCTGTGATTTTTCCCTTACAGTAATCACAGATCAATTCCCAGGCCTGTTCAAATGAATCCAAAATGAATTCCCCTCCAAAATAAAGAAAAATAAGAGTTCTGCTCCAAAAACTCGATAACTGGTTTCGCGATAATCATATTGTTTTCCGCCGGACCGCAAAATCTGCCTGTAAAAGTACTGTGCGGGCTCTGAACGATGAACAACAAAAAACAGCAAAATTTTTGCCGCGTCCGCGCAGGCGTCCGGTAAAGAGAGCACGATTACATTTATTATAGCATGAAAAGGGGGGTATTTCAAATTTTTTTCTGAAAAGGGCAAAAGAAGGGAAACTCGAAAAAACTACTACAAATGGTAGAGAAAAAATGTTTTTACCCAGATGATGGGAATTTTTGAAAAGTATGTGAGGGGGAAGGGAGGAAAAAAGAAAAAAACGGCTTTGCGCTTGAAAAATTATGTTGACAGAAAGATAAGCTTTACGCTATAATATCAAATTGCAAGGTAAGTACTCCCGAAAGGAGGGTTTTAGGATGCTGAGAACATATCAGCCGAAGAAGCTCCACAGAAAGAAGGAGCATGGGTTCAGAAAGAGAATGTCTGACAGGAATGGACGCAAGGTACTTGCACGCCGCAGAGCAAAGGGCAGAGCACGTCTTTCTTATTGACGACGTTTTTAAAGGTCACCTGAGCGTGGCCTTTCTTTGTTATGTAGGTCTCAGAAAAAATATGGGAAAAATAACTTCGATTTGCAGGAATAACGATTTCAGAAGGATCTATCAGCGGGGAAAAAGCTTTGTCAGCCCCCTTTTGGTGGTGTATGTACAAAAAAACAGGACAGAAGCTGTCCGAATAGGGATCACGACCAGTAAAAAAATCGGAAATGCGGTGCGGCGCAACCGGGCGAGAAGAGTGATAAGAGAAGCGTTTTACGCGTTGCCCGTTTCGGTAAGGCCCGGAGTAGATTTGGTATTTGTAGCCAGAGGCCGCACTCCTTATGTAAAGAGTACGCAGGTCAGACAGCAGATGGAAAAGGCGCTCTTTTCAGCCGGGGTGCTGGAGAGGGCCGCGAAGCCCGAAAACGGGATGAGCCTATGATGAAGCGGCTGCTGATCCGGTTGATTCGGTTTTATCGGGCGGGCATTTCCCCAAAAAAGCCGGCAATGTGCCGGTATGTTCCCACCTGTTCGGAATACGGCATTACGGCGATCGAAAGATTCGGCGCCTTAAAAGGGGGCGCCTTGACGCTCTGGAGAATTCTCAGGTGTAATCCACTGAGCAGGGGAGGATATGATCCTGTTCCGGAGAAGAGGAAAAAAAGGAAAAAGGGGCCGGTAAGGCCCAGCGATAGAGGAGCAAAAAACTAAATGGGAATCTTTAATTTTTTTGGCAGTATCCTGGGCTATCTGCTTTGGTTTCTGTACACGATTTTTCGAAATTACGGCGTAGCCATTATCCTGTTTACCGTTATTCTGAAGCTTTTGATGTTCCCCATGTCCATCAAGCAGCAGAAAAGCATGGCCTCTCAGGCAAAGCTGGCGGAAAAACAGAAGGAGCTGCAGAAAAAGTACAGCAGCAATAAGCAGAAGTACAATGAAGAGCTGGCAAAGCTTTATGAAAAGGAAGGCGTCAATCCCGGCGCGGGATGTCTGACCTCCCTGCTTCCCTTCCCTATTATGCTGGGAATCTATTATTCCGTTATCATGCCGCTTTCCAATACCCTGCATATTGCGCGAGAGACCATTAACCAGGCGACGGACTATATTTCAAGGATTCCGGGCATGGTTTCCGGTACCTCCGGGCTTTATTCCGAGCTTCAAATCATTCGGAATTTCGACGCTCTGAAGGACAGCTTGATCACCTATTGTCCCAATTTTACACCCGGCGATATTGAGAAGATGGAATCCTTTTCCAAAGGGTTTAAGTTTCTGGGGCTGGACCTGTTAGCCACCCCGCAGCAGGAGGGCTTTCTTTCCTTCTTGTGGATCATCCCCGTACTCTCTCTGGTAACCAGCTTTGCTTACCAGTTCTATATGACGAAGACCTCTATGAGCAACGCCAGCCCCTCCGGCTGTATGAAGGTCATGACTTATGTATTTCCTCTCTTAAGCGTGTACTGGGCTTACACCATGCCCGCCGCTGTAGGCTTTTACTGGGTCATTTCTTCTTTGACCAGCTGGGGGCAGAGCATTGTGACGAACCGCTATTTCAGTATTCACCAAATGACAGCTCTGGCAGAAGCCAGGCGCGCGGTGTCTCTGGCGGAAAGCGAGGCGGCTGTGCGGCCCCTTCCCGCGGCGCGGCAAAAGGAAATTGCGGATCGGATCGCCTCTTCTGCTCAGGTGGGAGCGGCGAAAGAGACAAAACAAAAGCAGGTGCAGAAGAAATCCGGTAAAAAGCCGGGAAGTTCTTCTAAAAATACGACGAATTACCTGGGAAACAAAAAATGAGGAAAGGGCATGTGAGTTTCCTGCCTTGTGACAGAAAGGAAAAGTGAATCGTTATGTTGAGAGAAGCAATTGCCACCGGTGAAACTGTTGAGATCGCCTTTGCAAACGCCTGCATGGAATTGGGCGTGGACACCTCCGATGCGGAGTTTGAAATTTTGGAAATGCCCACAAAAAAGACCTTTGGCATTTTTGGCGGGAGCCCCGCTAAGGTAAGAGCCTTTCTGGAGGAAAACAGCAACCCGGCAAAGGAAGCGGCGGATTACCTGAAAAAGATCCTCACACAGATGGGCCTTCCCGATGTGGAGATCGGAATACAGGAAGAAGAGGCCGGAGCGGCTCTCACATTGAGCGGGGAGGATATCGGATTTATTATCGGACATCGCGGCGAAACTCTGGACGCTCTGCAATATCTTTCCTCTCTGGTGGCGAACCATGTTGAGGAATCTTATTACCGGATCACTCTGGATGTAGGAAACTACCGGGAGAAAAGAAAAGAAACGCTGGAGTCTTTAGGTAAGAAGATGGCTGTCAGGGCTGTTAAAACCGGCAGGAATTCTTCTCTGGAGCCTATGAATCCTTATGAAAGAAGGATCATACATACGGCTGTGCAGGCCGTGGAGGGGGCAAAATCCTGGAGCGAGGGAGAAGACCTTGCCCGCCATGTAGTGATCGGTCCTGAAGGAGGGGAGCGTAATCCCCGCCGGGATAACCGCAGGCCGGGAGGAAGAGACACCCGCCGCGGATATGACAGAGACCGCAGAGGTTCCCGGCCTCCCCGCAGCAGCAATTTCCGGCCTGACGCGGCGCCCAGGGCAGAAGGGCCTAAATCTGACGATCCTACTGCACCGATCTATGGGAAGATCGAAGCAAAAAAATAAGAAATGCTTGGGCGGTCGAATCGGGCCGCCCATTTTTTCTGCAGCTTTTGCTTGAATGCTGTGGGGAGAATTTAAACAGGGAGAACAAAGCCTCTGTTGTTAAGGCTGTTTTTACAGGCTGTGCGGAAAGCGGCTTTTTAGGCTCAAAGTGTTCTATGAATGAGCCGGGGAAACCCTTTGAAAATGCTGTCTGAGAAGAAAGGAAGCGTCATATGCAGGAATCTACCATTGCGGCCATTTCCACTGCGCAGGCTCCGGGAGGGATCGGGATCATACGCCTTTCCGGCAGAGATGCGCGAGAAATCGCAGATCGGGTTTTTCGGGCGAAAAGCGGGAAAAAGGCAGTGCAAATGAAGGGCTATACCGCCAGCTTCGGCGCTGTTTACTCCGCAGAAGGGGAAAAGCTGGACGACGCGGTCCTGCTGCTGTTTGCGGCTCCTAAGAGCTATACAGGAGAAGACGTTGTAGAGATCTCCTGCCATGGAGGGCTTTATATAACCAGGCGGGTTTTAAGAGAAGTGTTCCTTGCCGGAGCCAGCCCCGCGGGACCTGGTGAATTTACCCGGCGCGCTTTTCTCAACGGAAAAATGGACCTGGCTCAGGCAGAGGCAGTGATGCAGATCATCAGCGCCGGGGGGGAAGAGGCAGCCAGAGCCGCTCAGGCGGTAGAAAGCGGAGCCCTTTCAAAAAGGATCGAAAAGATCAAGGAGGGGCTGTGGGGCCTTGCCTCTCATCTCTCTGCCTGGGCAGATTTTCCGGAGGAAGAGGTCCCGGAGGTAGAGGAGGAAGAACTCCAAAACGGTTTGTGTACAGCCAAAGCCGCCCTTTTCAAATTGCTTCAGGGCTTTGATATGGGAAAGATCTTTCGGGAGGGCCTTGTCACGGTGATCGCCGGAAGACCCAACGGGGGAAAGTCTACCCTGATGAATTTGCTCACGGGCTTTGAGCGCTCCATCGTGACTGAGTTTGCGGGGACTACCCGTGATGTAGTGGAGGAAACTGTGCTGCTGGGGGGAGTTCCGCTGCGCCTGGCGGATACGGCGGGGCTTCGGAAAACAGAGGATCCCGTGGAGGCTATCGGAGTGGGCTCCGCAAAAAAACGGATCGAAACCTCCCAGCTGGTCCTGGCGGTATTTGACGGCTCCAGAGAGCTTTCCGAGGAAGACCTCGAGCTGATAGACAGCATAAAAAATACGCCCGCCATTGCAGTGGTGAACAAGGCGGATCTGCCTCTTCAGGCGGATCTCACCCTTTTGCGGGAAAAGTTCTCTCATATAGTTTCCCTTTCTGCTTTAACGGGAGAAGGAGTCGAAAAGCTGGAGCAGCAGCTGAAGGACTTGCTGCAAACGGAGCATTTCCAGCCCTCAGAAGGGATCCTGTGCACAGAGCGGCAGCATAGGGACGCACGGCGCGCTTTAAAGGCCGTTGAAGAGGGGGAAGAGGCGCTGAAGTCAGGCCTTACCTTCGACGCAGTGACAGTATGTGTAGAAGACGCGCTCTCTGCCCTGTCCGAGCTGACAGGAGAACATGTTTCCGAAGAGATCGTTGACCGGGTGTTTGAGGAATTCTGCGTAGGAAAATAACCGCTTAAAGGAGCATGATAAGCGCTTTTGCTTTGCTGGGAGGAGAAGATATGAAAACTTTATATCTTTCTGATTTGGACGGGACATTATTGCGCAGCGATGCGAAAATCTCACCCTTTACCAATCAGGTCATCAATGAGCTGACAGAACAGGGGATGCTGTTTTCCTATGCCACTGCCCGTTCCTATCTGACTGCCTGTAAAGCGACAGCCGGACTGACCGCGCGGATTCCACTGATCACCTATAACGGGACTTTGGTGCGGGATAGCGTTTCCGGAGAGCTTTTACTCTCCCACTTTTTTTCCTTTGAGGAGGCGCAGGAGCTGCTGGAAGCGCTGCTTGAGAATGAGATTTTTCCCATTGTGTACGCCTACGACGGACAGGAGCATTTTTCCTATTTGCCGGAGAAGATCAATAAAAGAACAGAAGCCTTTTTGAGCACGAGAAGGCCTGACATGCGGGACCGGCCGGTATTTCTTCAGGAACAGCTTTTAGAGGGAAAGGTGTTCTATTTTACCTGCATTGACGAAGAGAAAAGGCTCAGGCCGCTTTATGAAAGATACAGAAATCGATTCCACTGCTTTTTGCAGCCCGAAATCTACAGCGGAGACTTCCTGTTTGAGGTCATCCCACGGGAAGCCTCAAAGGCTCAGGCCGCTTTGCAGCTGAAAGAACAGCTGGGCGCACAGCGGCTGGTGGCCTTCGGCGACGGAGAAAATGACTTAGATCTCTTTGAGGCGGCGGACGAAGCTTATGCGGTTTCAAATGCCGCGGAAAAGCTGAAAACTGCCGCTACGGCGGTGATCGGCAGCAATGATGAAGACGCGGTCGCGCGGTGGCTGCTGAACCGGTTTTCAAGCACAGGCTTTTAAGCTGCGGGGAATGGGGTGTATTTATGTATGACGCCGGGAAAATAGATGTGGCGGTGGTAGGCGCCGGTCACGCGGGGATCGAAGCCGGACTGGCGGCGGCCAGACTGGGGTGTTCTGTGTGTGTGTTCACCATCAATCTGGACGCGGTGGGAAACTGCCCCTGCAATCCCAGCATTGGGGGAACAGCAAAGGGCCATCTGGTCAGAGAGATCGACGCTCTGGGCGGTGAGATGGGAAAAACGGCGGACGCCTGTATGCTGCAAAGCCGGATGCTCAACCTGGGAAAAGGACCTGCGGTCCATTCTCTGCGTGCCCAGATCGACCGAAACGCCTATTCGCGAACCATGAAGCATAAGCTGGAGCAATGTGAGAATCTTATGCTGCGGCAGGGAGAGGTGGTAGATCTTGCAAGGCACGGCGAGAAATGGCTTGTCACCACCCGATTGGGCGCGGTGTTTGAAGCTGGGGCCGTCATTTTGGCTACCGGAACTTTTCTTGGCGGAAAGGTGTTTGTAGGAGAGGTGTCCTATGAAAGCGGGCCGGACGGTATGTTCCCTTCCGCCTTCCTTCCGGAGGCTTTGGAGCGCCTTGGTATCTCCCTGAGAAGATTTAAGACCGGTACGCCTGCCAGAGTACTGCGTTCCTCTATCGACTTTTCCCAGCTGGAAGAACAAAAGGGCGACGAGCCTGTGGTCCCCTTTTCCTATGACACCCTTACAGAGCTTCAAAACAAAGAGGTGTGCCATGTAAGCTGGACCAACGACCGCACCAAGGAGGTCATTCTCGAAAATATCCACCGATCTCCCCTTTACAGCGGAATGATCGAGGGGATCGGCCCCAGGTACTGTCCCAGCATAGAGGATAAGATCGTGCGTTTCCCCGATAAGCCCAGGCACCAGTTGTTTATTGAGCCCTGCGGCGCTCAGACGGAGGAAATGTATTTGCAGGGAATGAGCTCTTCCCTTCCGGAGGAGGTGCAGATCCAGTTTTATCACACGATTCAGGGGCTGGAGCACGCCCAGATCATGCGCAGCGCCTATGCGATCGAGTACGATTGCTGCGATCCGCTGGAGCTTACCTCTACTCTGGAATTCCGAGATTTGCCCGGGCTGTACGGCGCGGGGCAATTTAACGGCAGCTCCGGCTATGAGGAGGCTGCGGCTCAGGGCTTGGTTGCCGGGATCAATGCGGCCCGAAAGCTTCAGGGAAAGGAGCCCATGGTGCTTGACAGGGCCAGCTCTTATATCGGCACCCTGATCGACGATCTGGTGACAAAGGGAGTTTCGGA
Organism: uncultured Acutalibacter sp.; assembly: GCA_964565505.1. Lineage (GTDB taxonomy): Bacteria > Bacillota > Clostridia > Oscillospirales > Acutalibacteraceae > Acutalibacter. The sequence goes on from CAZMFF010000010.1 coordinate 38,539, forward strand.
CCCTTATCGCATGATGACCTCCCGTTCAGAGTATCGGCTGGTGCTGCGACAGGACAACGCGGACGAGCGCCTGACTCCCCTGGGCTGGGAGATCGGCCTGATCTCTCAGGAGCGCTGGGAACGCTTTTGTGAAAAGCAGAGACAGAAGGAAGAAGAGATGAAACGGGTCCAAAATACCGTTTTTCCTCCCTCCGAAAAGCTGAACTCCATTCTTGTTTCACGTGAAACCTCCCCTGTTTCTACCGGTGTGCGCCTTTCCGAGCTGTTGAAGCGTCCTCAGTTGAGCTACCGGGACCTTTCGGAGGTGGATACCGGCAGGCCGGACTATCCCCAGGCGGTTTTTGAAAATGTGGAGATCGAGCTGAAGTATGAGGGATATATTGCCCGACAGAAGGCGGATATTGAAGAGATGCGCCGTTTAGAGAGGAAAAGCCTGCCCAGCGAGATCGATTACGCCGCGATAAAAGGGCTGCGACTGGAAGCGGCAGAAAAGCTTCAGCGGGTCAGGCCGGAAAATATCGGCCAAGCGGGAAGGATTTCCGGGGTGAGCCCGGCAGACATCTCCGTGCTACTTATCTGGCTGATGGGAAAAGGAGGCGCGTCATGACGGATATCCGAGAGAAACTGGTGAAAAAGGGAAAGAAAATGGGGCTGAAGATCGAAAGCCGCCAGGCAGATGCTTTTCAGACCTATCTGGAGCTTTTGCTCAGCTGGAACGAAAAGATGAATCTGACGGCGATCACAGAGCCCGGGGAAGTCCTGGAAAAGCATTTTCTCGATTCCCTTACGCCTCTTTTGGCGCTGCCCATCAAGCAGGGAGGGAAGCTGATCGATGTGGGCACCGGGGCGGGATTCCCCGGAATTCCCTTGAAGATCCTGCGGCCGGATATAGAGCTTACCCTGTTGGACGGCTTGAATAAACGCCTTACTTTTTTAGGAGAGGTATGCGAAAGCCTGGGAATAGAAGCGAACCGGGTCCATAAACGGGCGGAGGAAGCAGGGCTGGATAAGAAGATGCGGGAAGCATACGATGTGGCCATTGCCCGGGCGGTAGCGCCCATGAATATTCTTTGTGAGTACTGTATTCCGCTGATCAAAATGAAGGGATATTTCATAGCTATGAAAGGCCCCGGAGCGGAAAAGGAACTGGAAGAGGCGGAACACGCCTTGGAGCAGCTGGGCGGAGAAAGAGCGAGGGTCCATGGGCTCACTCTGCCGGGCGGCGAGGAAAGAAATCTTGTGGTCGTACAGAAAAGAAGGTTTACGCCCAAGGGGTATCCCCGCCACGGCGGGACCATCACAAAGCATCCTTTATAATTGAGAAAGGCGGAGATCGGAATGGACTTATTCCTGCGAAAAGCAACACAGGAGGATACGGAGCAGATGGACCGGGTCATGCTGGTGATCAGTGACCGCAGCGCGGACCCTGAGAAAATGCGGGAGCTTATCGGAAAGCTGGAAAAAGATCCTCAAAAGTACCTGCTGGCCGCCTTTGACCGGGAGACCGGAATTTTGGCAGGAAGCCTTTTGGGCGTGGTGTTTGAAGATATCTGCGACAGCTGCCGGCCTATTTTGCTGGTTGAAAATGTGGCGGTGCTGCCGGAATATCAGGGCAAGGGCATAGGAAGAGCCATGTTTCAGGAGATCGAGCGCTGGGGAAGAGAAATGGACTGCCACTATGAGATTTTGGTTTCCGGAAATCAGCGCACGGGCGCGCATCGGTTTTATAAGGCTTTGGAATTTGAAGAAGTCAAAGGGTTTAAGAAATATCTCTGAATCAAAACGGAGAAAAATATTTTTTTCTTTTCTGTTTGCCCGACAAATTCTGCTAAAAACTGCGGATCAGCTTGTGATAGGATAGTCTTGCAAGGGGGCAAAGGGGATGTTTTTTAAGGACAAGGTCAAGCTGATCCGATTACGTACTGAAAAGATCCTGCCCAACCCGGCTCAGCCCAGGAAGAATTTTTCGGAGGACGAGCTGGAAGGACTTGCACAGAGCATCCGGGAAAACGGGCTTTTACAGCCTGTGACGGTGCGGAAGGAAAACGGCGCCTACTATCTGGTAGCCGGAGAGAGAAGGCTTCGAGCCTGCAAGATGGCAGGACTTTCTGAGATCCCGGCCATCCTGGCGGATTGTGAGGCCTGCGACAGCGCAGTGTTTGCTCTTTTGGAAAATTTGCAGAGAAAAGACCTGCAAATGTTTGAACAGGCCAACGCCATTGTCAATCTCCTGCGAGAGTGGGAGATCACTCAGGAGGAGGCCGCAAAGCGCCTTGGAATCAGCCAATCCTATTTGGCGAACAAGCTTCGCCTTTTGAAGCTCAGCCCCCAGGAGCAGGAGGAGATCCTGGAGCACCACCTCAGCGAACGGCATGCCAGGGCCCTGCTTCGTATCGGAGATATCAGCCTGAGACAAAGAGTTCTGGAAACAGTGATCCAGCGGGGGCTGAATGTCTCTCAAACAGAGGAATTGGCAGAGGCGGCCCTGGAACCGAAAAAGAAGCCTAAAAAAGCAAAGAGGACCTTTGTTGCAAAGGATATCCGGCTTTTCATCAACACCATCGATCATGCGGTGGATGCGATGAAGACCGCCGGGATAGAAGCGCAGGCGGAAAGGAGAGAAACGGACGAGTATATCGAGTGTACCGTCCGGATCCCGAAGCTGATGCGGACCTGAATTTAAACAGCGTACAAGTTTAACCCATTCCCTTATTCATTTCCCACAGAAGAGCGGCTGCCGGAAAATCCGGCGGCCGTTCTTCCTTTTGAACAGGTTTTTGGGAAATGTTTCATGTGAAACATAGAAAACTTTCAAAAAACCGGAGAAGGCCTTTTCATAGAGAGGTTTTTGTGATAAAATAACAGACATAGAATTTGCCGTTGCTTAAGATTTGCGATAGAGAAAATACTTTGCTTTCTGCTTGACGGGCCTTTTACGGATCTCAAAAACCGATAGGCCCTTCTTCCGGCCCTTCAAGAGCAGGGCGGGCCTGTTTGCCGGGGAAAAGCGGAAGGATTAATTCGAGAAATGATAAATGTGGGGGAGCTTATGGGAAAGATCATTGCGGTAGCCAATCAAAAGGGCGGAGTGGGAAAAACCACGACGGCAGTGAATCTGGCGGCCGCCCTGGGGGACCGAGGCAAAAGGGTTTTGCTTGCCGATACAGATCCTCAGGGAAACAGCACCAGCGGCGTGGGGATAGACCGCCGCCGGAGCAAGGCTACAGTTTACGATATTGTGATCAACGGCGTAAAGGCCCAGGAGGCCGTGGTGAAAACCACCTTTCAGAACCTCTCTCTTCTCCCCTCTCATATCGATTTGGCCGCGGCGGAGATCGAGCTTGCCGGGCTGGAAAACAGAGAGGCGAGAATCAAGGATTCCCTGGGGGCTATTCGGGCAGACTATGACTATATTATTGTAGATTGTCCGCCCTCTCTGGGGCTGATCACTGCCAATGCCCTGACAGCGGCGGATACCATCCTGATCCCCATCCAATGTGAATACTATGCGCTGGAAGGCCTTTCCCAGCTGATGAATACGGTAAGAAGGATCAAGCGGCAGTATAATGACAGGCTGGAGTTGGAGGGCGTGCTGCTCACCATGTATGACGGCCGGCTGAACTTGACCCAGCAGGTGGTGGAAGAGGTGAAGAAATACTTCCCCCAAAAGGTTTTCAAAACCGTGATCCCCAGAACCGTTAGGCTTTCTGAGGCGCCCGGCTTTGGACACCCGGTGCTGTATTACGACAGGGCTTCCCGGGGAGCGGAAGCCTACGGGCAGCTGGCAAAGGAGATCATCAAGAACAACCGATAGAGATCTGCGGATAAAATCCCGGGAAACGGGAGGAAAGGACAAAAAGGATGTCCGGAGCGGTCCGGACATCACATGAGTGGAAGAGATGAAAAAGAGGGGACTTGGAAAGGGCCTGGACGCCATATTTGCGGAAAATATTTCAGAAAGCGCGGAGGGTGCGGTAAGCGTAAAGATCAGCGAGATCGAGCCCAACAGAGAGCAGCCCAGAAAAGAATTTGACAGCGAGGCGCTTTCGGAGCTGGCGGACTCTATTTCTCAGCACGGCGTTTTGCAGCCGCTGCTGCTTCGGCCTATGCTGACGGGAGAATATCGGATCGTGGCCGGAGAAAGGCGTTGGAGAGCGGCCCGGATGGCCGGGCTCTCCGAAGTGCCGGCGGTGATTCGGGAAATGACGGACGCCGAAGAAATGCTGTTTGCCTTGATCGAGAACCTGCAGAGAGAAGATCTGACGGCACTGGAAGAGGCAAAGGGTTACCGCACTTTGATCGAAACTCAGAATTTTACCCAGGAAGAGGTATCCAAGGCGGTAGGAAAATCCCGCCCTGCGGTGACCAATGCGCTGCGGCTTTTGAATTTGCCGGAAGAAATTCAGGATATGTTGGAGCAAGGCGAGATCACGGCGGGACACGCCAGAACGCTTTTGAGCTTTAAGAGTGCGGAAGATATGCTCAAAGGAGCACAAAAGGCGAGACAGGGAGCCTCCGTGCGGGAGCTGGAAAATATGGCCAAGCGGCAGGGAGAGAAAAAGTCTTCCCCTGCAAAGGGGAAAAATCATTATTATGAAGAAGCGCAGCTTGCGGTGGGCGAGTATTTGGGCAGGAAAGTAAAGGTTTCCGGCACGAAGAAAAAAGGCACGCTGCAAATTGAGTTTTACGGAGAAGACGATCTGCAAAATCTTTTGGACGAATTAAAGCTGAAGGGATAAAAAGCCCCGAGAAAGGATGAAAAACCATGTTGGATATTAAGCTGCTGCGTACAGACCCTCAGCGGGTGAAAGAAAATATCAAGAAGAAATTTCAGGACGAAAAGCTTCCCCTGGTGGATGAAGTGATCGCTTTAGACGAGCAGTTTCGCGCCTCCAAGGCCAGAGGAGACGAGCTCAGACAACAGAGAAACACCATCAGCAAGGAGATCGGCAAGCTGATGAGCGCCGGGAAAAAGGACGAGGCGGAGGAAGTCAAGAAAAAGGTGGCCGCTATTGCCGGCGAGCTGGAGGAAATGGAGCAGAAGGAAGGGGAAATGACTGCCGAGATCCGTAAGCGGATGCTGGTGATCCCCAATCTGATCGACGACTCTGTGCCCATTGGAAAAGACGACAGCGAAAATGTGGAGGTGGAGAGATTCGGCGAGCCCAAAGTGCCGGAGTATGAAGTGCCCTACCACACGGATATCATGGAAAGCTTTCAGGGCATCGATCTGGACAGTGCCAGAAAGACCAGCGGAAACGGGTTTTATTATCTGATGGGAGATATTGCCCGGCTTCATTCCGGGATCCTCTCCTATGCAAGAGACTTTATGATCGACAAGGGCTTTACCTACTGTGTTCCTCCCTTTATGATCCGCAGCGATGTAGTCACCGGCGTGATGAGCTTCGCGGAGATGGAAAACATGATGTACAAGATCGAAGGGGAGGATCTGTACCTGATCGGCACCAGTGAGCACTCCATGATCGGAAAGTTTATCGACACCATTGTCAAAGAGGAAGAGCTTCCCAAGACGCTCACCAGCTATTCCCCCTGTTTCCGGAAGGAAGTGGGCGCCCACGGGATCGAGGAGAGAGGCGTCTACCGGATCCATCAGTTTGAAAAGCAGGAAATGATCGTGGTCTGCAAGCCGGAGGACAGTATGGACTGGTTCCATAAGCTTTACGGCTATACGGTAGAGCTGTTCCGCTCCATGGACATCCCGGTGCGCACGCTGGAATGCTGTTCCGGAGATCTGGCCGACCTGAAGGTGAAAAGCATTGATGTAGAGGCATGGTCTCCCCGGCAGAAGAAATATTTTGAGGTGGGAAGCTGCTCCAACCTGGGAGACGCTCAGGCAAGAAGACTGGGCATTCGCATCAAGGGCAAGGAAGGCAATTACTTTGCCCATACCCTCAATAACACGGTAGTGGCGCCTCCCAGAATGCTCATCGCTTTTTTGGAGAACAATTTACAGGCAGACGGCAGCATCCGAATCCCGGAGCCCCTGAGAATGTATGTGGGCGGGAAAGACGCCATCAGGAAATAACAACGACAATGAAAAAACGGCTTCCTGGAAAGAGGAAGCCGTTTTTATATCACTTACAGCAAAGCGCGGCCGATGGTCCCACCGGGAGCTGATTTCTGATGGAGATCTCAGGAGGCAGCCGCATTTTTTGCTCCTCTTTTTTCCAACCGGAAAGAGGCGGTAAAGACCAGGATACTGAAAAGATACAGGAAAAATACAAGCAGATAGAAAATTTTCGCGCCCATTACATCGAACAGCATGCCCCCTACTAAATTTCCGAAAATCCCGGCGATGGACTGCATAGCGACAAAGAAGGCCTGAGCGCTGGCCTTCAGATCCTGCGGGGCCAGCTCGTAAACATAGTGGAGGGCGGAGCCCAAGAACAGGCCGTTCCCCAGGCCGAAGAAGGTACAGAAGGCGATAATGGAGAAAAAGGAGCGGGCAAACAGGGAAAAGCAAAGACATTCCAGCCCCATCAGGGAAGCCGCCCCGATCACAAGGTACTTTGCGGGGAATCTCTTTCGCAGTTTTACGGAAAAAATGAGGAATGGAATTTCAAACAGCGCCCGATAAGCGGAAAAAAGGCTGAACTTATCGGTGTCCGCCCCCACCGCTTTCATAAAGAAGAGAATAAAGCTGCCCTCACAGCTGCAAGCCGTGTAAAACAAAAATGCAAAAACCAGAAAGGCAAGATAGGCGCGGTTATGAAACAGAGGCTTTAGATCCAGCTTTTTCTTTCCGCTTTCACTCTTCTGCGCCTGAGAGCGGGGCTCCCGGGAAAAAACGGCGAAAAGGATAGCGGGGACCATGCACAAAGCGGAGAGAAAAAGGGAAGAGCGCACGCCCACAAAGGGGATCAGAGAGGCGATGAGCACGCCGCCCGCCGTGTAGAGGATAGAGCCGGCGCTGCGGATCACGCCGAAATTGAGCCCCAGCTCGTTGCAGTTTCGCACCAGGACGTTATCAGTCAGGTTGGTCATGGAGCCGCGGAAAATATTGATGGCAGGCAAGTAGATGAGGAAAAGCGGGATGGAAAAGGGCTGGTCCGCCGGAAGCAGGGGAATGACGGCGAACAGGGCCGTCCCCAGCGTCAGGCAGGTGATCAGCGTCTTTTTGACAGAGCCGATCTTGTCGCTCACCATGCCCCAAAAGGCGACGGAGGCGATGGAAACGGCGGAGCCGATGGCGTTTAAAACGCCCATCAGAGAGGCTGTGAAGCCGTGACTTTGCAGGTAGACCGCCTGATAGGAGCCAAAGGCCATGGCGAACCAGTAGATGCCGTTGAGGCCGGCGAGGTTCAAGGCCACCGGGACTCCGGGGGAAAGCTTGCGAAACAGTTTCTTCTTCATATTAGAAAGGGACCTGCCTTTCTGCTGAAAATGGGGTTCCGAGTGGGGAATGAGAGGAGCCTTCGCTGAAAAGGAGCGAAGCGTTTCTCTCCTGACAAAGTATAGCAAAGAGACAGAGCGTGTCAATGGATTTTGCAAAATAATTTTTAAAACCTGCAAAAAATAAAATCCTGTGAAAAAAAGGGCGCAAAAGCCCGAAAACTCTTGCAAAATCCACGGCGTAATGCTATAATTATCGGAAAATTTAAAATGCGGAAAGAGAGGGTGATTTTGTGGACTACAACCAGAAGTTCCTGAAGGAAGGCCTCACCTACGATGATGTTCTGCTGATCCCGGCGGAATCTCATGTACTGCCCAGCGAGGTGGATTTTTCCACTTCTCTCACAAAGAAGATCCGGCTGAATACCCCCATCATAACGGCGGCGATGGATACGGTCACCGAATCTGACATGGCCATTGCCATTGCCAGAGAGGGCGGCATCGGGATCATTCACAAGAACATGAGCATCGAAAGCCAGGCAGATCAGGTGGACCGGGTAAAGCGTTCGGAAAATGGCGTGATCGTCAATCCCTTTTTCCTGGGGCCCGACAATCTGGTGAAGGAAGCGGACGAGATCATGGGACGCTTCAAGATCTCCGGCGTACCCATCTGTGAGGACGGCGTTCTGGTAGGGATCATCACCAACCGGGATATGCGCTTTATGGAGGGAGACGACTTCGAGCAGCCCGTAAAGAACGTGATGACAAAGGAAAATCTGATCACGGCCCCGGTAGGCACCACCCTGAAGGACGCCCAGGAGATCCTGAGGCGCCACCGCATTGAAAAGCTGCCGATCGTGGACAAGCAGGGCAGGCTCAAGGGCCTGATCACCATTAAGGATATCGAAAAGGCCGTGCGCTATCCCAATTCCGCCAGAGACGCCGGGGGAAGGCTTCTGTGCGGCGCGGCCATCGGGGCCACAAAGGACGTGCTGGAGCGGGTGGCCGCTTTGATCGAAGCTCAGGTAGATGTGGTGACGCTGGACTCCGCCCACGGCCACAACAGCGGCGTGCTGGAAGCGGTAAGCAAGGTGAAGAAGGCGTATCCGGACTTACAGGTCATCGCGGGCAATGTGGCTACCGCAGAGGGAGCGAAGGCCCTGATCGACGCGGGAGCCGACTGTGTCAAGGTAGGCATTGGCCCCGGCTCCATCTGCACCACCCGCGTGGTGGCGGGTATCGGCGTGCCGCAGATCACCGCCGTGTTTGACGCGGCCATGGAGGCCTCCAAGCACGGGATCCCGGTGATCGCGGACGGCGGGATCAAGTACAGCGGCGATATCGTCAAGGCGCTGGCCGCAGGAGCCAACGTGGTCATGCTGGGCTCCATGGTGGCGGGATGTAAGGAAGCGCCCGGCGAGTATGAGCTTTATCAGGGCCGCCAGTTCAAGGTGTACCGCGGAATGGGAAGCCTGGGCGCGATGGGCAAGGGCAGCAGCGACCGGTACTTCCAGGGCGAGCAGAAGAAATTCGTGCCTGAGGGCGTAGAGGGGAGAGTCCCCTACAAGGGCCCCCTGGCGGATACGGTGTTCCAGATGCTGGGCGGCCTGCGCTCCGGCATGGGCTATACGGGCTGCAGAAACATCGAAGAGCTCCACGAAAAGGCTCAGTTCATCAAAATCACCGGGGCAGGCCTGAGAGAGAGCCATCCCCATGATATCCAGATCACCAAGGAAGCGCCCAACTACTCTATGAACGCATAAAGTACCCTGGATCGACTCCGGCATGGCTGTGCCGGAGTCGATTTTACGAATCCGGGAGGCCCGCGCCTTTAGAAACAAGGCGGGCTATTTTCCGGGGTGTATTGCAATTCACAGAAGATTTTCATATAATAAGGCCATCAGCCGGGGCTTGAAAAACCGGAAAAGCGAAAAGAGGTTAGGAGAAATGTATTGCCCAAACTGCGGAAAAGAGCTGGAAGCAGATTCAAAATTCTGTCCTGACTGCGGGACGCAGATCATAAGCTCTCCCTCAGAGGAGAATGGGGAGGCGCCTGTACAGCCTGCCGTTTCTCAGATCCCCCAGCAGGGCGGAGATGCTTCGACAGGATATCCGACTTTCAGCGAGCCGGGATACGCGGCGCAGGTGCCCTATGCTCCGGCTCCGGCAGCTTCTGCCCCGAGATCCTCTAAAAAGAAGGCGGCGCTCATCGCGTCCATCATAGGCGCTGTGGTTTTGATCGCCGCGGCGGCTGTCCTTGTGTTCGTGTTTAAAGGGAAAGTCGATGGAGCGAAAGAAGAGGAAACTCTGTTTTCCAAGGACGGCCTGCTGGTGGCGGGAACATCGGGAAAGCAGGGATATATCAACAAAAAGGGAGAATTTGTGATCTCCCCTGCTTATGATGAGGCCTATCCCTTTGCGGAAAACGGGTTGGCCTGCGTGAGAGAGGGAATGAATTACGGGTACATCAACAAAGAGGGAAAGTATGTGATCCAGCCTCAGTTTTCCCAGGCCGCCGATTTTGATGAAAACGGCCTGGCGGCGGTGTGTATCAACGAAAAGTGGGGATACATCAACAAAAAGGGAGAGGCCGTCATCGAGCTGCAGTTTGATACAGTGAGCGAACAATGGGAAAAAGGTTTGGCAGCCGTGGGGATAGGTGAGGATGACGATCTTCTGTGCGGCTATATCGACGAAACGGGAAACTATGTGATAGAGCCCCGGTTCTCCTTTGCCTATGCTTTTTCAGAAAACGGGCTGGCCTGTGTGCGGGACGCCCAAAGCGGGAAATACGGCTATGTTAGGGAAGACGGAAGCTACGCGATAGAGCCCCAGTTTGACAGAGCGGTTCCTTTCCTTTCAGGCGCGAAGCTGACCTTGGTGGGGATAGGAGATTCCGAGACCAGGAAATGGGGCTATATCAATGAAAAGGGCGATTTTGTGATAGAGCCTCAGTTTTCTGCCGCCTCTCTCTTTGAGAAAAACGGCCTTGCCCGGGTAAAAGACCCTCAAAACGAAAAATACGGCTATATCGGGAAGGACGGAAGCTATGTGATAGAGCCTCAGTTTGACATGGCCTACTCCTTTGACGAGGATACGGTGGCGCCGGTGCGAGAGGGCGACTACAAAACCGGAAAGTGGGGCTATATCGGCAGGGACGGCGCTTACACGATCTCTCCCCGGTTTGAAGAGGCGGGAAGATTCCACAGCGGCTTGGCTCCGGTGGTTTCCGACGGAAAGCTGGGGTATATCGACGCCACCGGAAACTATGTAGTAGAGCCTAAATTCGAAGAAATGCTTCTGATCTATGATGGACGCTTCTACGACGACGGCTACGCGGTGGTAAAGCAGGACGGGTATTTCGGTGTCATCGACCAGACGGGAAAATATGTGATCGGTCCGCGGTTTGAATCGCTGGGAAGCAATAGCTGAGAAAACCGGGGGAAAGAAAATCTCAAAAACGAGAAATATTTTGAAACTGCTTGACAAACAATAAGGCATACCGTATAATGAATAGCGCTCCATTGCTTTGCTTTGGAGCGAAATATGGCGGCATAGCTCAGTTGGCTAGAGCATTCGGTTCATACCCGAAGTGTCGATGGTTCAAATCCATTTGCCGCTACCATATGGCCCGGTGGTCAAGCGGCTAAGACACCGCCCTTTCACGGCGGTAACACGAGTTCGATTCTCGTCCGGGTCACCAGAAAAACGCCGGAATCCCGCGGGAGGCCGGTGTTGTTTTTTATCTTTGTCTGACAGGAGGCTTTTTATATGCTCAGAAGAATTGCCCTTTGTATGTCTGCCGTCGTGCTCCTGATGTCTCTGTGCGCCTGCGGTGCAACCGGACAGGCCATGGCAAACCTCACGGTGCCCGGAACCGGTCAGGGGTCTGTGAGCGCCGCGTCTGGGGCCTCTCAGCCCGAAGGGTCACAGCCTGCAAGCTCCCAAGCTGAGACGCAGGGCGTGAAGATGGAGGACTGCGAGGACAGCCTGGAGGGCCTTTGCAAATATTTAGAGGGAAATTACGCTGTGGCGGGAGACAAGGAAGAGATGTCCTTTCAGGAGATCGGCGCCAAGGGGGGCTTTCGCTACCGGTTCACCTACAGCGGCAGAGTGGTACAGGTAGAGGTTTATGAGTACGACCTTCAGAACCTGGACGAAAAGGGGAAGGAATTCCTGGACAGTGCGAAAAATGCCGGGAAGATCACGGTTTTGGGAAATGAAGTTCCTGTAACGCTCAACCCCAACGGGAAATATATGATGATCTATACCAACGATAAGCCCAAGGAAGAGCACAAAACTCAGCAGGAGCGGGTGGAAAAGCTGTTTTCCGGGTTCAAGGCCGATTCGTAAGAACATTCTCCCCGCCCCAAGGCTTTTCCGGGGCGGGTTTTCTTTCGGAAACTTGAAAGGGACAAATGACGGAGGGATGCTGAAATGAAAACAGAAGAGATGATCGAAAAGGCCATGAAGGCCCTTGCGGAAAATGGGATGGATCCCATTTGTGTAAAGACAAGGGAAGAAGCGGTAAAGGAAGTGGAAAAGCTGCTGTGGAAGGGGGCTGTCATTTCCTGCGGCGGCTCTGTCACCCTTGCGGAAAGCGGGATCCTGGACCTGATGAGAAATGGAGACTATCTCTTTCTGGACCGGGACAAAATGCCCAGAGAAGAGGTCTACCAAAAGACCTTTTCGGCGGATGTGTTTCTCACCAGCGCCAATGCCGTCACCCTCAGGGGAGAGCTTTACAATGTAGACGGCAACGGGAACCGGGTCGCGGCCATGATCTATGGGCCGAAAAAGGTGATCGTCGTGGTGGGGGCCAATAAGCTCACAGAGGACCTTCCCGCCGCCATCGAGCGGGTGAGAAGGGTTGCCGCGCCGAAAAACGCCTGTCGGCTTCATACGGGCACTCCCTGCGAAGAGCTTGGGCATTGCTGCGCGGTGGGGCAGAAGGAGATGACAGCCGGATGCGCTTCTGAAAGCCGGATCTGCCGCCATTACGCGGTAACAGGAAAGCAGAAGGAGGGCAGGATCCGGGTGATCCTGGTGGAAGAAGAGCTGGGATACTAATATATAAGGCCCTCGTGTTGGCACAGAGAAAGGGATCCTGAGAAAGGGGACGGTTTTTTATGCTGAAATTACCGCTTCGGAAAAGAAGCTCTTATGAGATCGATATGGTAAACGGTCCTCTTTTGGGGAAGATCATCCGCTTTGCCCTTCCGTTGGCGCTGTCGGGCATTTTGCAGCTGCTCTTTAACGCCGCAGATATCGTGGTGGTGGGGCAGTTTGCCGGAAGCACGGCTTTAGCGGCGGTGGGCTCCACCGGAGCCATTACCAACCTGATCGTCACGCTGTTCATGGGGATCTCGGTAGGGGCAAATGTGCTGATCGCCCAATACTACGGGGCGGGAAACCGGAAGGACTTAAGCGATACCGTACATACCGCCATCACTGCCAGCCTGGCGTTCGGGGTCGTCCTGATCGCGCTGGGGATCGCCCTGTCCCGGCCGATGCTTGAGATGATGGACACGCCGGAAAAGGTGATCGATCAGTCCACCCTTTATATGCGCATCTATTTTGTGGGGATGCCGGGGCTGATGCTCTATAACTTCGGCGCCGCGGTGCTTCGCGCGGTGGGAGACACACAGCGCCCCCTCTATTTCCTATTGTTTTCCGGCGTGATCAATGTGGTTTTAAATCTGTTCTTCGTGATCGTTCTGCATTTAGGCGTGGCGGGAGTTGCCATCGCCACCGCCGTCTCCCAGGCGGTTTCGGCCATTCTGGTGGTCCGGTGCCTTATGAAGGTGCAGGGAGACTATCATCTGGAGCTGAAAAGGCTTTGCATCAAAAAGGATAAGCTGTGGAAAATGGCGAAGATCGGCCTGCCCGCGGGAATTCAGGGGGCCTCCTTTTCCATTTCCAACGTGCTCATCCAGTCCTCCATCAACTCCTTCGGAGATCTGGCTATGGCGGGAAATACCGCAGGCTCCAATATTGAAAGCTTCGTCTCCGCCGCCATGGATTCCTTTTCTCAGGCGGCCTTGAGCTTCACCGGCCAGAATCTGGGGGCGGGGAAGCTTAGGCGCATCAGCCGGGTCATGCTGCTCTGCCTGCTGTTAGGGTCCGGCATGGGGCTTTTGATGGGAGTGGGCGGCTATTTCGCCGCGCCCTTTCTTCTGCGGATCTATTCCAGCGACCCGGAGGTGATCCGGTTCGGTGTGCAGAGAATGAGCACGGTGTGCGTGTTCCAGCTGCTGGGCGGCCTGATGGGAGTGATGGTGGGCGTTTTAAGGGGAATGGGGGCCTCCTTTGTGCCCATGGCCATCACCATCTCCTTTGTGTGCGGCTTCCGGGTGATCTGGATCTTCACCGTGTTTTCCGCCTATCCCACCCTGACGGTGCTGTACGCCTCCTACCCCATCACCTGGGGCCTGGCGGCGGTGTGCGACTTTATCTGCTATCTTCTGGTCAAGCGCCATATTGTAAAGAAGAGAAGTAAAACGATAGAAGAAAGCGCCGTTTAAAACGGCGCTTTCCCTGCGAAAAAAAGGAAGTGGAGAAGATGAGCCTGTTTCACAGGTCCTCCGGCAGGAAGGGTTCCTATGAGATCGATATGGTAAACGGACCTCTGTTGGGGAAAATCGTCCGGTTCGCCGTTCCGCTGGCGCTGTCGGGCATTTTGCAGCTGCTCTTTAACGCGGCGGACATCGTGGTGGTGGGGAAATTTGCCGGGAGCACCGCTTTGGCGGCGGTGGGCTCTACCAGCTCTTTGATCAATCTGATCGTCAACCTGTTTATCGGCCTTTCCATCGGCGCCAATGTGCTGGCGGCCCGGTATTACGGGGCGGGGCAGCAGAGAGACCTGAAAGAGGCGGTGCACACGGCCATCACGGCAAGCCTGGTGTGCGGCGCGCTGCTGGTGGTGATCGGGGTCACCCTGGCAAGACCTCTGCTTTTTCTGATGGGCAGCCCCCCGAAGGTGATCGGCGAGGCCTCCCTTTATATGCGCATTTTCTTTTTGGGGATGCCGGTGAATATGCTTTATAACTTCGGCGCGGCAGTGCTGCGGGCGGTGGGAGACACCAAGCGCCCTCTTTACTTTTTGCTGATAGCCGGAGTAGTCAATGTGATCCTCAACCTGTTCTTTGTCATCGTCTGCCATCTGGGCGTGGCTGGCGTGGCCATCGCCACGGTGGTATCCCAGGTCATTTCCGCCGTGCTGGTCACCCTGTGCCTGATGAAAAGCGACGGGCCTTACCGGCTGGAGCTTAAAAGCCTTGGGGTCAAAAAGGACAAGCTGCTGCAAATGGTGAAGATCGGCCTGCCCGCCGGAATTCAGGGAGCTATCTTCTCCATTTCCAATGTGCTCATCCAGTCCTCCATCAATTCCTTCGGAGATATTGCCATGGCAGGCAGCGCGGCCGCCGCCAATATCGAGGGCTTCGTATATACGGGGATGAACGCCTTTTATCAGGCGGCCTTGAGCTTTACCGGCCAGAACCTGGGGGCGGGAAAGCCCTCCCGCGTGAAAAGGATCATGGTCTTCTGCCTTTTGCTGGTCTCCGGAGCAGGGCTTTTCATGGGCGTGGGCGCTTATCTTCTGGGGCGGCCCCTTCTGGGGATCTACTCCTCAGACGCCCAGGTAATCGAGTACGGGCTTGAGCGGCTTGCGGTCATCTGCGCCCTCTATTTCCTGTGCGGCATCATGGATGTGATGGTGGGGATGCTGCGGGGCATGGGCTATTCCATTGTCCCCATGATCGTTTCCATTGTAGGCGTCTGCGGGTTTCGAGTGGGGTGGATCTACACGGTGTTTTCTCTCAACCGCTCCCTGTTTGTGCTGTACCTTTCCTACCCGGTGAGCTGGGTGATCACCGGGGGATTCCATCTCATCTGTTACTTTTTCCTCTGCCGCAGGGTGCTGCGCCCCAAGATCCGAATGGAAAAGCAGGCCGTTTCCCGGGAGGGAGCGGGCCGGTAGTTGGGTCAAACAGCGAAGCGGTGATTTCCGATGACGGCGATGACCTCACGGGAAAAGATCCATTTGCTGGTTGCCTTTTTCGGATTGTAATAGTAGATCGCGCCGCCGGAGGGGTCTGAGCCGTTGATGGCTTCCCGGGCGGCCTCATAGGCGGAGTCTGCCACCGGGGCGTTGACTCCGCCGTCGTTTAAGCAGGAGAAAGCGCCGGGCTGATAGATGACCCCGGAAAGGGTGTTGGGGAAAGAGGGATGCGCGATGCGGTTCATGATGACGGCCCCTACGGCAACTTGTCCCTCATAGGGCTCTCCCCTGGACTCCGCGGAGATGATCCGGGCCAATAGATTGAAATCGCTTTCGCTGCAGCCTCCCCAGCCCCCTCCCTGAGAAGAGCCGGAAAGCCCCAGGGCCTTCAGAGTGTCCTTTCCCACTATGCCGTCCGCCGAAAGGCCCTGATCCTTCTGAAAGGCGATGACCGCCTTTTGCGTCTGAGAGCCGAAAATGCCGTCGGCCTTGCCCGGGTCATACCCCAGCTCGATGAGGCGCTTCTGGATCCTCGTCACCTCTTCGCCGGAGGATCCGTATTTGGAAAGCGCCCTGGCGCTGCCGGAAAGCATGAGCAGGACCATGAGATTCAAAAGAAAAATGAGCAGAAGCTTCCAGAGAAACAGGGCGGCTTCTTTTTGCTTTTCGCGTTTCATAATCAGTTCCTTCCTTTTTCGGGTTTCCGAGGGCTGCTGCAAAATGAGCTGTTTTGCAGTAGCCCTTTTCATATATATATAGAAAAATTCGTGTTCTATTCGATACCATGCCCCGGCGAAGCGGGGAAAACCAAAGAAAAGTTTTTCTCTGTTTCCGGATCCTGGATGTTTGAAAAATCACAGCCGGCGGCCCTTCGACGGGCCCGGCAGATTTTGGGAACAAAGAACAACGTTGACCTTCAAAGAGCAAAAAATATTCTTGACAAGCAAAGTAAAAAGCTTTATATTGTAAGTAACAAAAATATTTTAGAAAAGGGAGAACAAAAGTGCATCAGAGAAAATTGAGATTATCACCGAAGGAAGAAGAATTGATGGAGTACTATTGGACAGAGCAGAAGCCCATGACCAGTGTGGATCTGAGGAACTTCTGCACCGACCACAGCTGGCAGGAGAGCTATCTGAAAACGCTGATCCGCCACCTTTTGGATAAGGGCCTGCTTCAGGAATGCGGGACCAAGCTGCAGGGCGTCCATCATGTGAGGCTGTTCCGCCCTTCCAAAACCCGGGAGGAATATTACGCGGAATACGCGGCGGAGAGCCCCATTGACAGAATGTTGTTTGCCAAGACTGCCGTAGGCCTTGCAAAGGCGAGGGGCACCAGAGAGGAAAACGAAAAAATGATCTCAGAGCTGGAGGAAATGCTGGAAGAATATAAGAAGGAGGTTGGGGAGGAAAAGGCCCCTCCCGAAGAAAAGAAAAAATGAGCTTCACGGTTTTTTCCATCGTCACCTCTTTGGCATTTTCCTCTCTGATCTTGCTGCTGGTCCATTGCTTCCGAAGGAAGCGGGCGGTCATCATGGGGCTTGGGGCCGGCAGTGTAGCCTTTTTCCTCATTCTGTTCCTTGTGCGGCAGCTCTTCACGCCGGAGTTTTCCTTCACCTGGGCCATCGACACTCAGCTTGTCAATGACTTTTATGATTGGTTTTATCTCAAGCCCAGCACCCTGGGCCCGTTCACCTTTCATGTACACATCGTACTGCTGACGGTCTGGATGGCCGTCGCGCTCCCTCTGCTGGGCAGTTTTATGGGAAAGTACCATATAGCCGTCAAAAGGGTGCTGAAAAGGGGCGTCATCCCCTTCCCTCAGGGTCAGGCTGTTTTACAGCGGGTGGCAAAGGGAGGCCCCGGCCCCGAAAAGATAAAGGTGTTTTTCTGCAGGGATATCGATATCCCTATGGGCATCGGCCTGATCCGCCGGAGCATCCTGCTGCCGGAGGGAAGCTATGAGGAAGGGGAGCTGGAATATATCCTTTTGCACGAATACACCCATTTCCGAAACCACGATCTGCTGGTGAAGTTCATGCTCTATACCTTCTGCTGTGTTTACTGGTGGAACCCGCTGGTCTATTTGATCAGGAGAGATATCGACGGGCTGCTGGAGATCAAATGCGACCTGGTGGTCACAAAGGAAATGACAGAGGCAAAGAAGGCCAGATATCTGGAGGTGATCCTCCAAAGCCTTAAAAAAAGCGAGTCCAAGAAATACCGGCTTCAGTGCGCGGCCATGCTGGCTTCCGGGAAGTATGCCTGTGAAATGAAGGAGCGCTTTCAGATTGTCATGGGGAAGCAGAAAAGAAGCAGAAAGGCAGGGATCTGCTTTGTCATACTGGGCCTGGTGCTGTTCGCGGCCTCTTATCTCTTTGTGGTACAGCCCCGATATGATTCCCCTCCTCCGGATCCGGGGGTAACAGACGAACGCACCATCATAGAGGGATACATCGTAAAGAAGGAGGATGGAAAGTATTACTTTATCGAGCCAGGTCAGGAAGACCAATGGATATTGGAAGAGCAGGTAGAGGCGTTTACTAGTTGTGGATTTAAAATCAAGGAGGACTGAACCATGAAAAAGCTGATGAAAAAAATGACCGCCCTTTTGTTTGTCCTGCTGCTTTGCGGCAGCGTGCTTTTGCCCGCCCAGGCGAAGGAAGTTGTGACTGTTTCCCAAAGCGCAACAGGCCCCGTCAATGAGGTCAACGCTGATAAAATTGTTATGAAAACCAGGACTGAAAAAGGAAAATTGCAGTACAGAAGATGGAATGAAACAAAACATTGCTGGGTCGACCCGGCCTGGATCGACTTTCCCGGTCAATAAAACGGGCTGAAAAAACCGCTTGCGGGCCGGACAACAAGGCCCTGCTTCCCGCCTCACAACAAGGAAGCGAAGGCTTTTCAGGCCCGGCCCGATCAGCGGCTTTGTAAAAACAGGATAAAAAAGGAAAGGGGGTGGTACCGATGGGAAAGTGAAAGCAGGCAATTTATTGCCCGGTTCAAAAGAATGTTTTCTTCAAAGTGGTTCGGGAATAAAAAATCGTACCAAACTGAAAGGCCCGGCAGCCTGCCGAATTGCTTCGGCGCTCAGTTGATACGATAGGATTATTCTAACTGGTTTTGAAGAAAAAAGCAAGAGAAAACAGCCGGGAAAATTTTCCCCGGCCGGAAAGCCTTCTCTGTTTCCTGCGGAAGGCAATGTAAAAAACCAAGGAGGAATAATTTTGAGAAGAAAAGTTTTACTTTCATTCCTTTGTCTGCTGATGGGAGTTTTCATGCTGGGAACTCCCGCGGCCGCTGCGACAAACCCCGGAGGAGGAACGGCCCAGCCCTTTGTGTTTACGGACCCGGTCCCGCCGGAGATCTCCGTTACCGGCATTTCCACGAAATATGTGGGAGATACGGTGACGGTAAAGGCTACGGCCACCAGCCCCTGTTATCGTAATGTCGCAAACAGCCGCGAAGCGGCTGTAGAGAAGAAGCCCTGAGGCGTGAAACGCCTCTCTTTTGCTATGCAAAAGCACCGGGCTTCTTCGAGATAAATTTGTAAGAGAGCTTTACTCAATGCATATTTATAGAATCTTTTCATCCAAGCTCTGCCGGAACCTATACGGTGACCGTGTACGCAAGGAATTATCCGGAAAGCGATGAGAGAAGCTGTTCCAGCAGCGAGAGCACCAGCTTTACGGTAAAGCAGCGGGTGGTAACGCCTACGGTGACGCTGAACACTATCCCGAATCAATTGGTAGGAGCCACAGTAACGGTAAAAGGTTCAGCCACCACACC
>CAZMFF010000011.1:0-57663 GCA_964565505.1 uncultured Acutalibacter sp.
CAGTTGGTTAGAGCAACCGGCTCATAACCGGTCGGTCCTGGGTTCGAGTCCCCGATGGTCCACCAGCAGCAGTGCAAGCGCGTTTGCTGCGTTTGCGCACCTAAGCCGCGTACCTGTTTGGTATGCGGCTTTTCCTTTAGGTTCGCAGTCACTGTGCTTTGGCGGCAGCTGGAAGTGATTGTTTCTATCCCGTGTCTCCTTCCTTTAAAATTCGGAGAGATCTGGATGACGGGCGGCAAAATGGATCTAAAACGCAAAGCATGTGGTCATTTTTGAGATGGGAGAAGAAAATGAAAAGCTTGTTCTTGATCGGCGGGACTATGGGTGTGGGAAAAACCGCAGTGTGCAGCTATTTGAAGCATGAAACGGAAAACTGTGTGTTCCTTGACGGCGACTGGTGCTGGGATGCAGATCCCTTCCTGGTGACGGAGGAAACGAAGCGCATGGTGATGGAAAACATTTGCTATCTGCTCAATCAGTTTATTCATTGTTCGGCCTATCAGACTATCTTTTTCTGCTGGGTAATGCACGAACAGCAGATCATTGATGAGATCTTAGAGCGGCTCGATACCGACGGGTGTATTGTGAGAACTGTCTCTTTACTCTGTGACGAAGCGTCTTTGCGGGAGAGGCTTAGAAAGGACATCATCAGTGGAATTCGGCTTCCCGATATAGTAGAGCGAAGCCTGCAAAGGCTTCCTCTGTACCAAAAGCTTGACACGGTGAAGATCGAGACCACCGGAAAATCGATTCCCGCCGTAGCTCGGGAAATTCTCAGCTTGTAAAAAAGGGGGAAGGTTTTGTGGAAAAAGAGTCCTGTAAGAAAGCTTTTACGGTTCAGCTGCGTCCTCAGGGCAGAGAGCAGGTGAAAATCTATTGGGAAAAAGTGCGAAACGAAAAGGTATTAGCTTACTTTCCTATCAAGCTGACCTCTTTGGAGGAGGCTCTTGCCCGGTTTGAAGCTTCAAAGCGAGCGGATGCAGACAGCTTTGGCTTATGTATCTATGCTGATGAAAGCTATATCGGAGATGTTTGGTGCTATGGGATCGACCTTGCGGAAGAAAAGATGGCCATGCTCAGCATTTGCATTTTTGAGCCCGCCTTCTGGGGGAAGGGAATAGGGAGCGAAGCGATCGGTGAATTTTCCCGTCAGGCTTTTTCCCGGTATCCCATTGAAAAATTGGGCGCTTTCACCTTCTTGGAGAACGTCGCGTCCTTAAAAGCCTTAAAAAGAGCCGGATTCCGGGAAGCGGAGCGATTTTGGGAAGAGGGGAAGGAATGTGTCTATTTGGAGCTTTTTCGGATAGATGGCGCCTCTCCAGCTCAAGGAAAATAATTCCTGAGAAAGAAGGACGGGTTTATGAGACTGATCAAAGACTATATGAGGGACGCTTCTCTCAGAAAGATGCTGAACGCTTTGACCCAGGAGGTGTTCGGCTTCGACTTTGAAAGCTGGGCCGCGGCAGGGTATGACAGAGGAGATTATATCCCCTATTCCTATGAGGAAAACGGGAAGCTGATCGCCAATGTCTCCGTGAACCGGATGAAATTTCTGCAAAATGGGACAGAGAGATCTTATATTCAGCTTGGTACTGTAATGACCCGGAAAGAATTCCGAAACCGGGGATATGCAAAAAGCCTGATGGAGCTGGTCCTTCAGAAGTATGAGAGCAAATGCGATGGAGTCTATCTGTTTGCAGACCTTGATGCGGTGGATTTTTATCGGAAGCTGGGATTTTCCCCGCTGGTTCAGTACCGCCATAGCCTGAAAAAAGAGGTCCTCTTTGAGCTATGGGACCTGCGGGAATCCTGGAACGAAGAGAAAAGAAAGCCAGCAGGATGTTTTCAAAAAGTAAGCCCGAATGATTCCCGCCTCCGGACAAAATATCAAAGCCTGCTTCAGAATTCGGCTATTCATTCGGCTTTTGAACAGACAAACGGCTATGGGCTGCAAATGTTTTATACTGCCGGGATGGAACAGGTGTTTTACAGCGAAGCCCTGAAAGCCTTTGCGGTGGCGGAGCAGAAAAATGCGATTTTGTTTCTCAAGGCCCTTTTCTGCGAGGAAAAGCTTGAGATAAAACAGGCGGTACGGTTTTGGGATTCGGATTATCAAAAGCTGGTACTGGGATTCACTCCCTGCCGGGAAGAGGTTTCTCTTTTTGACGCAGAACGCCATGACGGCGGAGAGGATTACAGGCTTTTGATACGAGGAGAAGCGCTGAAAGACATGGAAAGAAATAAGCTCTGCTTTCCGGAGCTTTCTCATGCCTAAAAAAGCCTCAAAGGCTGTTTTGCTGAACGGGAAAGAAGAGTTTTGGAAAGCAAAGAGAACATTTGTTTGACTAATAGACGGGGATGTGATATGCTTATAGAACCGGAGAAGGGGGGAGGGGCATGAAGGAGAAAAGCTGCTGCTTTACCGGGCATCGGAATTTGGGAAGAGTTGATCTACATGAGCTTCAGAAGCTGTTGGAGGATAGAATTCTGAAGCTTCTGGACCGGGGGATCACGAATTTTCTGGCGGGAGGCGCAAGAGGCTTTGACCTTTTAGCGGCACAGGCGGTGCTTCGCCTCAGAGAGCGCGGAGAGCCGCTGAAGCTGATCCTGATCCTTCCCTGCCGGGATCAGGATCAAGGCTGGAATCTGCCGGACAGAGAAGCCTACCGCCGCACGCTGGAACAGGCAGACAAATCGCTTTTCCTTTCCGAAAAATATCAGGAGGGCTGTATGTTTTTGCGCAACCGTTATCTGGTAGATCACAGCAGTGTCTGTATCTGTTATCTTGCGCAGAATCGAGGAGGTACTCTGTACACGGTAAATTACGCGAAGCGGCAGGGGCTGGAGTTATATAACCTTGCCGCCGAATTAAGCTGAACAGGCGAACATCAAGCCGGGAAGAGAGAATGAACCTGGCTTTCAGCGAAGAAGCGCCCCTGACCATTTTGTCCGGGGCGCTTCTCTGCAGGTCGAAGCTCTTATCCTGCTTTTTCCAGATCTTTTCTCAGCCGGTGAATGATTCTTTTTTCTAACCTGGAAATATAGGATTGGGAAATTCCCAATTCGTCCGCCACTTCCTTTTGCGTATGCTCTTTTGTGGCTTCCAGCCCAAAGCGCAGCGTCATGATCTTTTTCTCCCGTTCAGACAATCTTCCTACTGCGTGGAGCAGCATATCCTTTTCCGCCTCCTGCTCGATGTTGCGGTTGACGGCGTCCGGCTCGCTTCCCAGCAGATCGGAAAGCAGAAGCTCGTTTCCATCCCAGTCCACATTTAAAGGGTCGTCTATGGAAATCTCATTTCTCAGCTGAGAGCTTTTGCGCATATACATTAAAATTTCATTTTCAATACATCGGGAAGCGTAGGTGGCAAGCTTGATATTGCGCTCGATTCGGAAGGTGTTTACTGCCTTGATGAGGCCGATGGTGCCGATAGAGATCAGGTCCTCCACATTCGCTCCCGGGCTTTCGAACTTTTTGGCGATGTAGACCACCAGCCGCAGGTTATGGGTGATGAGAGGTTCTCTGGCGCCCGGGACGCCGCGGCGGATGTTCTCCATTACTTCATTTTCCTCTTCTTTGCTCAAGGGCGCGGGAAGCGTTTCCGGGCCGTTGATGTAGTGGCAGGGCTCCGGCGGAAGACGAAGGGCAAGCTTTTGAAAAAACATCCGGCTCCAGAATAAAAGGCTGTGAAGCAGCTCTGAAATCATAGGACAGTACCTCCTTGAAGATGAAAATCGGGTTTATTGGGAAAAAGGTCAGGGTTATAAAGACCGTCAAATTCTCCGGCAGAAAGGGGCCTGGGGCAGAGCGCTATGTAACAGGTAAGTACTTCTCCCGTCTTTTCCAGCACGACTTTATCTGCCTGAAAGGCCGGAAGAAGTCCGTCTCCTCCCACAGTGGCAAAGGGGATCAGCCGCAAAGGCTTCTCGGTGTTTTTCCCTTTCAGAAATTCCAGCACTCCGGAAGGTGCTATTCTTTCCAGAGCCTTTGCTTCTCCGACGATCACCGGTAAGCCGGAAAATGGCTCTCGAAGAGAGCATCCGGTATCTGCCTTGCAGAACAGAGAAGCGGTTTGCCCGTTGTGCTCTACCGTGATGCGGGAATAACGCCTGACGGCCGGCTTTGGAAACAGGCGGTAAAACAGGGAGAAGAGCAAATAGGAAACGCAGGTCGCGCCGAAAAGAAAGAAGGGAGAAAAATTCAGGTAGACCGCATTTCCCAGCACGGCGGCATTTCCAACAGGGAAAAAGGTGAGCAGAAACAGGAAGAAGCCCGCCAGTAGAAAGGAAAAGAGCCAGAGAAGCAGGACTGCTTTCCAAAAGAGAAACGGCTTTAAAGGAGCAAAGGCCGCGGCAGCTGTAAGGAAGGCGCAAATGATGCCAACGGCAAGCAAAAGAGGGCGGGAAACCGTCAAAAGGGAAAGCAGAGAGGAAAGCCCCCCTGCAAGGGCGCCCAGTACCAGCCTTCCCTTTTTGGGCCGCAGGTGTAAAAAGGCTTTTACACACCAGAGCAGAAGGAAATCCAGATACAGATTGGTAAGCACCAGAATGTCCGCGTAGATCGTCAAAGCATCCCCTCCTCTTTTTGAAATTTGGATGACAGCTTTATTATAGGGGCGGCGACAGAACGAACCTGTCGCTTTGTGGGCCTGTCCCGCCTGTTTTTCTTTTCCTTTTTTCTTGCTTTTCCGAAAATCGGCTAGTAAAATAGGGGTGAAAATCACAGGAAAAGAGCGAAAATATGGAAAACAGAAGAAAAGAGAGGGTTTCTACCCTCTATGTGGTTTTAGCGTCGCTGCTTTTCAGCTTGGGTGGGCTTTTAGTCAAGCTGATCCCCTGGGGAGCTCTTGCCATCAACGGCGCAAGAAACCTGATCGGCGTGTTTGTGGTGGGAGGATATCTTCTCCTTTCCCGTCACAAAATTAAATTTTCCAGGCCGGTGCTGGTGGGAGCTGCCTCCATGGTGGGCGTCACGACCTTCTACACCATTGCCAATAAGCTGACCACAGCGGCAAACGCCATTGTATTGCAGTTTACCGCTCCGGTGTTTGTCATTCTGTTTCTATGGCTCTTTTTCGGAAAACGGCCCACAAAGCTGGATGTGACAGCCTGCTGCGTGGTTTTTTTCGGGGTGCTGCTTTTCTTTGTAGACAGTCTAAAAGCAGGGAATATGCTGGGAAACCTGGTGGCGGTGCTTTCCGGGATCTGTTATGCAGGCGTGTTTCTGATGAATTCCTCAGAAAATTCTGACGCGATCAGTTCCGTGTTTTTAGGGCAGCTTTTGTCCTCCGTGCTGTTTGTTCCGTTTTGCTTTGGAGAAGAGCGGCTGGAGCTTCCGGCATTTGGGGCGCTTTTGGCTTTAGGCGTCCTCCAGCTGGGCCTTGCCTATATTTTCCTTTCCAAAGGGATCAAACACACGCCTCCTGTCACTGCCTCTCTGATCACCGGCCTGGAGCCGGTACTCAACCCGCTTTTGGTCGCGGTCTTTTATCAGGAGTCGGTGAGCGCCCTTGCCTATGCGGGCGCGGCCGTTGTGGTAGGAGCGATCGTAGGGTATAATCTGCTGAAA
Source organism: uncultured Acutalibacter sp. (assembly GCA_964565505.1). GTDB lineage: Bacteria > Bacillota > Clostridia > Oscillospirales > Acutalibacteraceae > Acutalibacter. The sequence goes on from CAZMFF010000011.1 coordinate 5,569, forward strand.
AGCCGCAGCGCATAATGCGCCGCAGCGGAAAGCATCTGCCGAAATTTCTCTGTCCGGTGTTTTTTCTATTCTTTCGGGAAAGCTTTTCCTAGAAGGCTTTTGAAGAAAGGAGCAGAAAAATGATCGTTCATAAGAGAAAGGTCGTGTTGGTGGGTACCGGCATGGTGGGAATGAGCTTTGCCTATTCCGCGCTGAATCAGGCGATCTGCGACGAGCTGGTGCTGGTGGATATCGATCGGAAAAAGGCGGAGGGCGAAGCCATGGACCTGAATCACGGCGTGGCGTTTTCCCCGTCCAGTATGAAAATTTATGCGGGCAGTTATGAGGATGCCTCAGATGCAGATATGGTGGTGATCTGCGCCGGGGTAAACCAGAAGCCGGGAGAATCCAGATTGGAGCTTCTGCAGAGAAACACGCAGGTGTTTGGGTCTATCATTGAGCCGGTGGTGCACTCCGGCTTCAGCGGGATCTTCTTGGTGGCTACGAACCCGGTGGATATCATGACCCGGGTCGCCTATGAGCTGTCCGGCTTCAACTCCAACCGGGTGTTTGGCACAGGGACCACTTTGGATACCGCGCGGCTTCGGTATCTTCTGGGAGAATACTTTTCCGTGGACCCCCGGAATATGCACGCCTATGTGATCGGAGAGCATGGAGACAGCGAATTTGTACCCTGGAGCCAGGCCATGCTGGCTACCAAATCGGTAGTGGATATCTGCGAGCATTCGGGAGGGAAATTCTGCGTGGAGGAGATGCAGCGGATCAGCACACAGGTGCGGGACGCAGCGCAGAAGATCATCGAGGCGAAAAAGGCTACCTATTACGGTATCGGCATGGCCATGAGCCGTATTGTGAGGGCGGTTTTTTCCGGAGAAAACAGCGTGCTCACCGTTTCGGCCAGGCTCAGAGGAGAGTACGGGCAAAAAGATGTTTACGCCGGGGTTCCGTGTCTTGTGAACCGCAACGGGGTAGACCGGCTTCTGGAATTGAATCTGACAGAGGAAGAGCGGAAGCTCTTTGCGGATTCCTGCAGGATCTTGCAGGAAAACTATGAAGGGATCTCGCTATAAATCTTTCACTGAAAAAAGCGCAGGGCCGGATAAAAATCCGGCCCTGCGCTTTTTTTCGTTCAGATCTCGTATTTGCGTACCTCGCAGTTGTGAAAGGAAAGAGAGGCGAACTCTTCATTTTCCATATCCCGGAAATAACTTTCGATGACCCGGCAGACCCCGCCGTGACAGACGATCAGAAGAGCTTTTTCCGGATAGCGCGTACGCGCTTCCTCCAGAAAGGAGTAGACCCTGGCCGCCACCTGCATATGGGATTCGCCGCCCGGATAGGCAAAGGCAAATTTCCGCTTATTGGCAAGAAATTCGGGGTCATCCCTGGGGCCGCCCTCAAAACGGCCATAGTTTTGCTCTCTCAGCCGGGGGTCCGTCAGCAGAGGAATTCCGCGTTCCCGGTTGAGGATCTGGGCGGTCTGGAGCGCTCGCTTCATAGGAGAAGAGACGATCAGGTCGATTTTTTCATGGGCAATTTTCTCGGCGGTCTCTCGGGCCTGAGCAATGCCGGCGTTGGTGAGAGGCAGGTCCGTTGCGCCGCACACCTTGTTTTCCAGATTCCAGGCAGTCTGCCCGTGACGAGTCACATAGAATTTCACACGGTCTCCTTTCAAAGTGCTTTCCCAAGGCGGAGGATGGCACTGCAAAGGGCGCCTGTCTCTTCATCGGTAGTGGCCCAGCTGGTGCACAGCCGGATGGCGCTGTGAGTGCTGTCAATGCGTTCCCAATAGGAAAAGGTAAAATCCCGTCCCAAAAGGGGCAGAAGCTCATCCGGAAGGATGGGAAATTGCTGATTGGTGACGGAGGGAGCCAGCATGGGGAAGCCTGCCGCCTGACAGGCACTGCTGATCTTTTGCGCCTGCAAATTGGCCTTTTTGCAGATGGAAAAATAGAGATCTTCCTTCAAAAGAGTGAGGAATTGAAGGCCCAGGAGCCGTCCCTTCGCAAGCATCCCGCCTCCCTGCTTGATGAAGTAGCGGAAGTCTTTTTTCAGTATAGGATTGAGCACTACCACAGCTTCCCCGAACAGCGCTCCGCATTTGGTCCCGCCGATATAGAACACATCGCAGAGCCGGGCAAGATCTTTCAGAGTGACATCTGCGCCCTCGGCAGTCAGGGCATATCCCAGCCGGGCTCCGTCCACAAACAGAAACAACCCCCATTTTTTACAGACGCCGCTGATCTCTGTCAGCTCTTTCTTGGTGTAGAGAGCGCCGTTTTCCGTGGGATGAGAGAGATAGACCATGCCAGGCTGTACCTGATGCTCGTGGGTGACATCCTCATAGTGGAGCCTGACGGCCGTTTCGATCTGATCGGCGCAGAGCTTACCCTCCTGATCACAGGGAAGAGACAGCACCTTGTGGCCGGTGGCCTCCACAGCTCCTGTCTCATGGACATTGATATGCCCGGTGCTGGGACAGAGCACCCCCTGATGAGGACGCAGTGCGGCGCGGATCACCGTGAAATTTGCCTGGGTACCGCCCACCAGAAAATGAACATCCGCCGCCGAAGCTTCGCAGGCCTTGCGAATCAAGGCGCGGGCCTTCTCGCAATAGGGGTCCTCTCCGTATCCTTCCGTCTGTTCCAAATTGGTTTCGGCAAGAGCCCTTAAAATATTGGGATGCGCCCCCTGGGTATAGTCGCAGTTAAAGTAGATCATTACTTTTGCCCCTTTTATTACAAATCAGAATGAGTTTCGACCGTTTCATCCTAACACAGGAAAGAAAAAAAGGCAACTTCTCTTTTCTCTCTTTCAGAGGTTGACAAACGATTTTCTCTATAGTATAATCTCTAATGCTGTAAAGAAAAAAACTTTACACATGAAAAAGGGACGATGCGAACAGGGAGACTGACCGGAGGGAGCATATGGCAAAGGATCTGAAAATTACTTTTTTGCTGGATTTTTACGGCGATATGCTGACGGATACCCAGCGGGAAGTCGTAGAGGCCTATTATAATGAAGATCTGTCTCTGGCGGAGATTGCTTTAGACAGGGACATTACCAGGCAGGGAGTAAGAGACGCCATCAAGCGGGCCGAGCAGCAGCTTCTGGAAATGGAAGAGCGTCTGGGCCTTGCTAAGCGGTTCAAAGCGGTTCAGGATGCCCTGACCATGATTTGCGACTGTGCGGTCAATATTGAAGAGCAGAACAGCCGCATGGGGGACGACCCCGTGATACGGGACAATGTGGCGGAGATTTTGGACTGCGCTCAGAAGATCGCGGTAGACCAATAAGCTTGCGGCGGGGGAGGAATTTCATTGGCGTTTGAAGGATTGGCGGAAAAGCTCAGCAATTCCTTTAAGAAGCTCAGAGGAAAGGGAAAGCTTTCCGAGGCAGATGTGAAAGAGGCCATGCGGGAAGTTCGCCTTGCCCTTTTGGAGGCCGATGTCAACTATAAGGTTGCCAAGGATTTTACCGCCCGTGTCACTGAGCGGGCAATAGGCTCTGAGGTTATGGAAAGCCTGACCCCCGGGCAGATGGTGGTAAAGATCGTAAACGAAGAGCTGACCGGCCTCATGGGGGGCAGTGAAGAGCGGCTGAAAACGCCGGCCCATCCCCCGGCGGTCATCATGATGTGCGGCCTGCAGGGCGCGGGCAAAACCACTCATGCGGCCAAGCTCGCCTATCAGCTGAAAAGCTCTGGACACAGGCCTCTCCTGGTGGCGGGAGATATCTACCGGCCCGCTGCCATCAAGCAATTGCAGGTGGTGGCGGAAAAAGCGGGTGCTCCCGTCTACGAAAAGGGAACGCAAAGCCCGGTAGAGACGGCGAAGGAAGCGGTCAAGCACGCGAAAGACTACGGCAATGACTATGTGATCATCGATACGGCCGGACGCCTCCAGATCGATGAGGAGCTGATGGAAGAGCTGAGGCAGATCAAGGAAGCGGTGGAGCCCACGGATATTCTTCTGGTAGTGGACGCCATGACAGGCCAGGAAGCCGTAAATGTGGCTAAATCCTTTGACGAGCTTCTGGATATTACCGGTGTGATCCTGACCAAGCTGGACGGCGACACCCGAGGCGGCGCAGCACTGTCGGTCAAGGCCGTTACCGGGAAGCCCATCAAGTTTGCCGGCACAGGAGAGAAGCTTTCCGACCTGGAGGTGTTCCATCCTGACCGGATGGCGGGCCGGATCCTGGGAATGGGCGATGTACTGAGCCTTATTGAAGACGCTCAGCTGAAGCTGGACGAAAAAGCGGCGGCCAAAACGGCAGAGCGGCTGATGAGCAATAAGCTGGACCTTAACGATATGCTGGACCAGTTTGAGCAGGTGCGGAAGATGGGCCCCATCAAGGGGATCCTCTCCAAGCTTCCCGGCATGGGAAGCAAGCTGGACGATATGGATATAGACGATAAGATGCTGGATCGCAGCGCCGCCATCATCCTTTCCATGACCCCCTTTGAGCGTTCTCATCCGGATGTCTTAGACGCTTCCAGGAAGCGGAGAGTTGCCGCGGGCTGCGGAATGAAGGTGGAGGATGTCAACCGGCTGCTCAACCAGTTCAAGCAGACCCAAAAGCTGATGAAGCAGTTCGGCGGCGGAAAGGGAAAGCGCAGGAAGTTCCCCATGAATCTGCCCTTTTAATTTTTGAGGAGATCGGCCCGGCTTGCTCCGCGGCCTGCCTACTATATTTCATTTTTTATTACATCAATGTATTGGAGGACAAGAAAATGGCAGTAAAAATCAGACTGAGAAGAATGGGCGCAAAAAAGGCTCCCTTCTATCGTATCGTAGTGGCGGACTCCCGTTTCCCCAGAGACGGCCGTTTCATTGAGGAGATCGGCTATTACGATCCCATGGAGGAGCCCAGCGTTGTGAAGGTGGATCCGGAAAAGGCCAAGAAATGGATGGCAAACGGCGCTCAGCCCACGGATACGGTAAAGGCTCTTTTCAAAAAGCACGGCGTGATCTGACGCGGGCGAAAAGAGCGTAGCTTGAAAGGAGAACGCACATGCAGGAGCTGTTAAAGATCATTGCCTCCGGACTTGTGGAAAAACCAGAGGAGATCGTTGTCACCAGTGAAGAAGCGGAAAACGGGACCCTCGTTTTTCATCTCCATGTGGCGGAAGAGGATATGGGAAGGGTGATCGGCAAGCAAGGCCGCATCGCCAAGGCGATCCGCGTTGTGATGCGGGCTGCCGCCGCCAGAAACGAGAAAAAGATCATGGTGGAAATCGATTAAAAAGGGCGGGCGCCCTGTTTTTCCGAAGAGAAAACAGGGCGCCCTCTTTGTTTTGAAAAGAGGTTTCTGGATTCATGAAAAAGAAATTTTTGGAGACGGGGCAAATCGTCGGGACTCACGGCGTGCGGGGGGAAGTGCGGGCGGACCCCTGGAGCGATTCCCCGCAGTTTCTGAAAGAGCTGAAAAATCTCTATTTTGACGAGGGGAAAACCAAAGTGCCCCTGATCTCATCCCGCGTCCATAAAAACCAGGTGCTTTTAAAGATTCAGGGAGTGGACAGCGTAGAGGCGGCCGAGGCCCTTCGAGATAAAATCCTGTGGCTTGACCGGGAGGATGTGACCCTTGAGCCCGGCCATACCTTTGTGCAGGATCTGATCGGGCTCAAGGCGGTAGACGGAAAAACCGGTGAAGTTTATGGGATCCTGACAGAGGTTATCCCTACCGGCGCGAACGATGTTTACCGCATCCGAAATCAAACCGGGAAGGAATTCCTTTTTCCCGCGGTTTCCCATATGGTTGGAGAGATCGACCTGGAAAAAGAGTCCATCGAGCTGTTCCCCATCCCCGGAATTTTTGACGGCGCAGGGGAGGAAGCGTAATGCGGATCGATATTGTGACGCTGTTTCCCGAGGTTTTTTCCTCCGTCCTTGAGGAGAGTATCGTGGGCAGGGCCAGGAAAAAAGGAGCTTTGCAGATCTGCTGCCATCAGCTGCGCCGTTTTTCTCCCGATGGGAGAGGAAGAGTGGATGATACCGTGTTCGGCGGCGGAAAAGGAATGCTGCTGGCGGCGGAGCCCTTTGCCCGGTGTATCGACGGTCTTTGCGAACATTTGGGAAAACGCCCGCATATCCTTTATATGTCTCCTCGCGGAAAGGTGTTGGATCAAGAAATGGCAAAGCGCCTCTCAAAAGAGGAGGGGCTTTTGATCCTCTGCGGCCACTATGAAGGAGTGGACGAGAGAGTTTTGGAAGAATATGAGGCGGAAGAGGTCTCAATCGGCGATTATGTCCTTACGGGAGGAGAGCTGCCTGCCATGATTCTGACAGACGCGGTGAGCCGGATGCTGCCCGGAGTGCTGTCAGAAGAGCTCTGCTTTACGGAAGAGAGTCATTACGGCGGACTTTTAGAATATCCGCAGTACACAAAGCCCGAATGCTGGAGGGGGAGAAGGGTCCCTCCAGTCCTTTTGAGCGGCCACCATGAAAATATCCGAAAATGGCACAGGCGGGAAGCGCTCCGGATGACCATGGAAAGACGGCCGGACCTGCTGGAAGGATACCAGCTGAGCGAAGAGGAGAAGAAGCTTTTGCAAGGCCTGAAAGACGAGCCTTGAAAGTAACGCCTTTTGTCTGCATATTTTGATACGAACTGCCCATGCTTATGGGGAAAAGAAAAAGCACATCATCTGGTGGTCTCTTTCCTTGCCGCGCGACAAAACCTGCAAAAAACTTTCAACATCCCAAGCAAAATAAACAAATGCCGGGCGAAAAAAAACGGTCCTTTGTTCAGTAATCCAAAATTGGAGTTTCTCTGTTGACGGGTGAAAGAAATATGCTATAATTAACCTGCAACTAGGTTGGTTTATGGTTCCTCGGGTAGAATTTTGCTGAAAAATTTTGTGTTTGGACATTATAGGAGAGTGAATTTTCATGTGCGCAAAAGAAGTTTTGGTTCAAAATCAGGTAGGTCTTCATGCTCGCCCCGCCACCTTTTTTATTCAGAAGGCAAATGAATTCAAGTCTTCTATTTGGGTGGAAAAAGAGGAGAGAAGAGTAAACGCGAAAAGCCTTCTGGGTGTTCTGTCTCTGGGCATTGTGGGCGGTGTTACGATCCGCATTATCGCTGACGGCGCCGATGAGGAGCAGGCGGTAGACAGCTTGGTAAAGCTGGTAGAGTCCGGCTTCGCCGAGTAATTTTGGAGAGTTTTCCAAAACGATCCTAAGCACCGAGCTGCGCAGTGCGTTGCACCGCGTTACGCGGTGCTTTTTTTACTGAAAGGAAGGGGGAAAGCCGCGATGACAGAGCAGGAAAAGAAGAGAGAGCTGCGCGAGAAGGCAATGAAGCTGCCCCTTCAGCCAGGCGTCTATTTGATGCACGATAAAACCGGAAAGATCATTTATATCGGGAAGGCTAAAATTCTCAAAAACCGGGTGAGCCAGTATTTTGGCTCGGAGAAGAACCATGATAATAAGGTGCGCAAAATGGTTTCCCATGTAGACCATTTTGAATATATCGTCACCGACAGCGAATTCGAAGCGCTGGTGCTGGAAAGCAGCCTGATCAAACAAAATCAGCCCAAATACAATATTCTGCTGAAAGACGACAAGGGCTATAGCTATATTCGGGTGACCGGCGGCCCCTGGCCCAGAATGGAAGAGGTCAAGCAGATAGAAGACGACGGGGCAAAGTATATCGGCCCTTATATGAGCTCCTGGTCTATCAGAGAAACGGTGGATGCTGCCCGAAAAATTTTCAAGCTCCCCTCCTGCAGCCGAAGATTTCCGCAGGATTTCGGAAGGGGCAGGCCGTGCCTCAATTATTATATTGAGCAGTGCTGCGCACCCTGCCGCGGGAAAATGAAGGAAGAAGAGTATGAGGAGACGTTTCGTGAAGCGTTGGAATTTATCAAGGGGGGAAGCGGAGCTTCCCTGAAAGCGCTGACCCGAAAAATGGAAGAGGCCGCCGGAAACCTGGAGTTTGAGCTGGCTGCCAGGCTGCGGGACCGGATTCAGGCCATCCAGAAAATGAAAGAGCGGCAGAAGGTGGTGGCCAGCCGGGTACAGGAGCAGGATGTGTTTGCTCTGGCTCAGGGGGAGACCTGTACGGCTTTTGAAGTGTTCCGCTTTTTGGGCGGAAAGCTCTGTGACCGGGAAAGCTTCCTCACGCAGGGCTGCCAGCCGGACGCTGAGGCGCGTTCGGAATTTCTTCGTCAGTATTACAGTATGCGGGACAGACTGCCTCCCTCGGTAGTGCTGGACGGCCCGGTGGAGGACGAGGCACTTTTGGAGCGGTGGCTTACAGAGAAGCGAGGAAAAAGCGTCCGCCTGGCTTTCCCCCAGCGCGGGGAGCAGAAGGACCTTGTGGAAATGTGCCGCTCCAACGCGGCAGAAAGCCTTTCCAGGCAGATGGGCAATACAGGCCATGAGGCCTCCGCCTTAGATGAGCTGAGGCGTCTTCTGGGGCTTTCCAAAACTCCCGCCTATATTGAGTCCTACGATATTTCCAATCTGGCGGGCGGCGAGAACGTGGCGGGCATGGTGGTGTTTGAAAACGGCCGCCCTTTAAAATCCGCCTATCGAAAGTTCAAGATCAAAACGGTCATTGGCAGCGACGATTACGGCTCTATGCGAGAGGTGATCCGCCGGCGGTTTGAAGAATACAGGCTGCATGTGAAAGAAGGAGACTGCGAAGGGTTTGGGCGTTTGCCGGATCTGATCCTTCTGGACGGCGGAAAGGGGCATGTGGCAGCGGTGCAGCCCCTGCTCGCCGAGATGGGGATCGAAGTGCCGCTGTTCGGTATGGTGAAGGACGATAAGCACCGCACCCGTGCCATCGCTCTGACAGGCGGCGAGATCGCGATCAATTCCAATCGCCGGGCCTTTACGCTGGTCTCCACTATTCAGGACGAGGTACATCGATTTGCCATAGGCTTTCACCGGCAGCAGCGAAAAAAGACGGCGGTTTCCTCCACGCTGCTTTCCATTGACGCGGTGGGGCCTGCAAGGGCAAAGGCGCTTTTGCGCCACTTCAAAACAATGGCTGCTTTGAGCGCGGCGGATCTGCAGGAGCTGGAAAATGTTCCGGGCATGAACAGGCCTTCTGCTCTGAGAGTATATGAATACTTTCATCCGGAAGAGCGCTCTGATGCGGCAGAAGAGAAGAAATCTTGACGAATAGTTGACAGATCAGCTGTTTAATGGGATAATAAAGCGAAATCCATCTTGCCTTGCGGCGGGGGTGCAGACCATGCGTATCATCACCGGGACGAAGCGGGGGAAAAAACTTTTTTCCCTGGAAGGAGAAAGCGTTCGGCCTACGACAGACCGGGTGAAGGAAGCGCTGTTTGATATTTTGCAGTTTTCTTTGGAAGGCCGCCGCTTTTTGGATCTGTTTGCAGGGTCTGGGCAGATCGGCCTGGAAGCTGTCAGCCGCGGGGCGGAAAAGGCTTTTTTTGTGGATCACTCGAAGGCCGCCCTGCGGGTGGTAGAAAAGAACATTGCCGCTGTGGGCTTTTCCCAGCAGTGCAGCGTATTTTTCGGAGACTTTGAGACTTTCCTGTCCACGACTTCGGAAATCTTTGATATCGCTTTTCTGGATCCGCCCTACAGGACCGGGCTTTTGGAACGAGCGCTTTCCCTGACGGCGGAAAGGATGAGCCTTGGCGGGGTCGTGGTATGCGAGCATCCATCGGATGAGCAATTGCCCTTGCAGGTGGGAGAATTCCAACGGAAAAAAACCTACCGCTATGGAAAGATCATGCTGTCAGTTTATGACAGAAGCGGCGAGAAAAAGGAGAATGAATGATGCGAATTGCAGTTTGTCCCGGCAGCTTTGACCCTGTTACGCTGGGGCATCTGGATATCATAAAGCGGGCCTGCAAGATATTTGAGCGGGTGATCGTGGCCGTGCCTGTGAATCCGGCGAAAAATGCCAGCTTTTCTGTAGAGGAGCGCATGGAGCTTTTGAGGATCGTGATCAAAAGCGAGGGCCTTTCCAATGCCGAGGTCGATAAGGTGACCGGGCTTTTGGCGGATTATGCCCGAGAGAAAGGCGCTATGACCATCATCAAGGGGCTTCGCGCTCTGTCTGATTTTGAATATGAATTTCAGCAGGCGCTGACTAATAAAAGGCTCAATCCGGAGCTGGAGACCATGTTCCTGGCTACCAGCGCTGAAAATATGTTTCTCAGCTCCAGCGTCGTCAAGCAGATCGCGGGCTTCGGAGGGGATATTTCCCATTTTGTGCCCTCCTGCATTTCCGAAACGATCATACAGCGCCTCTCTAAGGCGGCGCCATAGGAAGCCTGCAGCGGCTTTTTCAGGAAACAGGCCGGGTATCCGGCTTTCCCATAGATAATATCAAAATTTATCAGACCGGAAGAAGGCGGGCTTTTCTTTGATCCCGCGCAAGAAAGGAACGGTATAGAATTATGAGCAACACTCAGGCTACCATCGAAGATCTGATCGAAGAGTTGTACGATGTTGTGGAGAAGGGATGGAAAATGCCCCTTTCCGGCGGTAAGGTGTTCGTAGACGGAGAAGAGATCCGGCAGATTTTGGACGAGATCCGGGAGGAGATCCCTGCCGAGGTGCGCAAGGCAAAAGCGATCGTTGCGGACAGGGCTCAGATCATCAGCGAGGCCCAGCGAGAGGCAGAAACGATCATCCGGGTGGCAGAGGAAAAGCAGCGCGCCCTGGTCAATCAGGATGAGGTGGTTCGTCAGGCCCAGCAGAAAGCGAACGAGCTGATCGCGCAGGCTCAGGCAAAATTCAGAGAGATGCGCAAAGCCAGCAACGACTATATTGACGACTTGATGCGCAGAACAGACGAGTCTTTGTCGGAAAGCCTCACAGAACTGCGAAAAACCAGACAGAATATAAAATCGTCCCAGCGTAGTAACCAAATCTGATCTATAAGTTTTGTGAAAAACTTATATAAGGTTGATAGAACAAAAATTCCCCTCACTAGATGTAGTGAGGGGAATTTTTGTTCCCCCTAAATATCTGGGAAAGTACGTTCGATTCCAGGCGGCGCGCGGTCCCATCCAATTTTGGCAGTTGCTTTTGGAGAGAAGCTGGTCTATAATAATGACACTGGTGGTGAAAAGTGGGGGAAAGTTCCACAAAGTGGTAGATAAGGGGTGGAAGCTCCCTGAAATTCCACTGCCGGACAAAAGCTTTGGAAAGGGCAAGAGCCGTTATGTTGACAGGGGAATATCAACATAATATGGATCTGAAGGGCCGGGTGACGGTTCCTTCCAAGTTCCGTGAGGACCTTGGGGACAAGTTCTATGTCTGCAAAGGTCTCGACGGCTGTCTTTTTGTGCTTTCTGAAGAACAGTGGAACAAGCTGATCGAGAAGGTCTCGTCCATTCCTCTCGCCCAGGGGAAGGGGATCCAGCGCCATTTCTTTTCCGGAGCGGCCGAGGCAGAGCCGGACAAACAGGGCCGGATCCTCATCCCGCAAAGCTTGAGAGATTACGCAGGACTCAATAAGGATATCACGATGATCGGCGCCGCGGTGCGTGCTGAGATTTGGGACACGGCCCGCTGGAACGAGTATAACGAAGGCCAGACAGACGAGGTGATCGAGGCCTCCATGAGTCTTCTGGATTTTTGAGGATAGAAAGCGCTATGGAATTTCATCATAAGCCGGTGCTTTTTTCCGAAACCATCGAGGCCCTCAAAATTTGCCCGCAGGGCGTGTATATTGACGGCACAATGGGTGGAGGAGGACATTCTGAGGCGATCCTGAAACGCCTTACCACAGGCCGCCTGCTCTCCATTGACCAGGATCCGGACGCGGTGGCGTCAACTGGAAAGCGGCTTTCCGTCTATCCCAATTTTGAGGCGGCTCTGGGCAATTTCAGTAAGATGAGAGAGTTGGCACGGGAAAGAGGAATAGACGCGGCGGACGGTATCCTTTTGGATATCGGCGTATCCTCCTACCAGCTGGATACGCCGGAAAGAGGATTCTCCTATCAGCATGACGCCCCCTTAGACATGCGTATGAGCAAAGAGGGAGCTTCGGCAAAAGATCTGGTAAACAAGTGCTCCGAACAGGAGCTTTCTGAAATACTCTTCCGTTTCGGCGAGGAAAAGAACGCTCGCCGGATCGCCCGGGGGATCTGCAAGGCGCGGGACAGGTCTCCCATTGAGACCACCGGAGAGCTGGCGCAGGTGATCAAGGACGCTTTGCCGGCCGCAGTGAAGCGAGAGCCGGGACATCCGGCAAGGAAAACCTTTCAGGCGCTGCGCATCGCGGTAAACGGCGAGCTTGAAATGCTGGAAAAGGGTCTGGAGGCCGGGCTTGAGCTTTTAAAGCCGCAGGGGCGCTTCGCGGTGATCACCTTCCATTCGCTGGAGGATCGCATCGTTAAACAGAGGATGGCAAAATGGTGCGAAGGCTGCATCTGCCCCAAGGATTTTCCGGTATGCGTCTGCGGAAGAAAGCCTTTGGGAACTCTGGTTTATAAAAAGGGACTGATCCCTTCCGAACAGGAGCTCTCGGAAAATCCCAGAGCCCGCAGCGCAAGGCTGAGAGTATTTGAAAAGGCGCCACCGTCAAAGTGATCTCGTCCCGGAGGCGGGCAGGCGGCAAAGATTTTGCCGCAAAAGGGTAAAACCGGCCCGCCTCCAGGGGACACCAAAAGCATAACACAGACAGGGAAAAAACGCAAAATCGCATTGAGTAAAAAGGAAAGGGTGAGGCAGCATGGCGGATCTGTCAGGAGCATATGACTTTTCACTGTTTGAAGACCGTGCCATGAGCGCCCTTCCTGTTGAAGACCCTCAAGTACGGCGGGAGAGAAGACAGAGAGGAAATATTGTTGAGCTCCCTCAAAAGGAGCTGGAAAAGAACCGGAAGCCGAAGCATCATCCTTTTCGGGCTGCTTTGGCGACCCTCAGTTTTTTGGTGGTGTTTTCTACGATGGTTTCCATTGTATACAGCCAGGTGCGCTTGACGGAGCTGACTGAGGATATCAATCAGGCCTCCCAGGATCTTTCCGAGGCGAAAAGCCGGGAGATCCAGCTCTCTATGGAGGCGTCTGAAAAGATGAACGGCACTGAAGTGGAGGAATATGTAAAAAAGCAGCTGGGAATGTCGAAGATCACGGAAGGGCAGGTCACTTATCTCAACGTGACCCAGGAGGACAAAGGCACGGTGGTGGAGGATGTGGAAGGAGCGTCCTGGCTGGATCAGCTTCTGACCGCTATTGCAGACTGGTTTGCATAAAACCGGGGTGCCTTTCTGCCGGGGAAACAGGGAATAATCGGACAGCCGTGGGAATAGAATGACACAGAGGAGCCTGGAAAAGACAGGATTCCGGAAGAGACTCCGCCTGGCGGTCATTTGGAAAAGCCCCTCGGAAAACCAGCTGCGGGCCGAAAGATATGGCCCGCATTTTGTGTGTTTCCGGGGATGGCCTCAAGGAGGAAGCGTTCACCGATGGGCGCTGCCTGCCGGACTTTAAGCTTCTGGAAAGGTGAGTTGGCGTGGCAAAGGGAAATACTGAAAAAATGTGGAAGAAGGCTATGGGAGTTACGGCGGTATTGGTGTTTGTAGGGTTCGGAGCCGTGCTGATCAGCCTTTTCAGATGGCAGATCGTGCGGGGGGAAGAACTCAGTGCCGCCGCGCTGGATCAAAGCCTGCACAGCACGACCCTCACCGCGATGAGAGGGACGATCTATGACGCTACCGGCACAAGAGTCCTGGCCAAAAGCGCCAGCGTCTGGACTGTGGTGCTGGAACCTGTCTACATTTATAAGGACGAGAGCAAAAGACGCCTGATCTCCTCCGGGCTTGCCGATATCCTGCAAATGGACGAGAATGAGATCTATGAGAAGGCAGGTCAGAAGGGCTCTTATTTCACCTATTTGAAAAGACAGGTGGAATCTGATGTGAAGGATGAGATTACCGCGTTTTTAGACAAAAACGAGATCGACAGCGGCGTGAGGCTCATTACAGACTATAAAAGATATTATCCCTACGGTACCGTAGCCTCTACTGTGCTGGGCTTTACCGGAAGCGACGGCCAGGGCCTTGGGGGGCTGGAGCTTCAGTATGACAATGAGCTCAAGGGCACTGCGGGGCGGATGATCTCGGCGAAAAACGCCTTGAGCACGGATATGCCCTTTGAATATGAGCAGCTTATCGGCGCCCAGAACGGATACGATCTGGTACTCACCATTGACGAGACGGTGCAGAGCACGCTGGAAAAATATCTGGAGCAGGGCATCGAGCAGTACAAGGTGACAAACGGCGCGGTAGCCATCATGATGAATGTGAATAACGGGGAGGTCCTGGGGCTTGCCGTCAAGGGCGATTACGACCCCAACGACCCCTTCACAGTCTATGACGAAGAGCAGCGCAAATCCATTTCTCTCCTGCCGGAAACGCAGCAGGACCAGGCCTACAGCGACGCGCTGAACAAACAATGGAGAAACAAGGCGGTAAGCGATACCTACTATCCCGGCTCGGTATACAAAATGTGCGTGGGCGCTATGGGCCTGGAGGAGGGAGTGCTTCCAGAGAATTACAGCTTTACCTGTACCGGAAATATGGCGGTAGAGGGAGTGACCGGAGGCATTGACTGCTGGAAGCACGCAGGCCACGGAACAGAGAGCTTTCATGACGGGCTGTGCAATTCCTGCAACCCCTTCTTTATCCGGGTAGGCCAGCTGCTGGGGCCCTCCACCTTTGCAAAGTACCGGGAGGCCTTCGGATTTACGGAGCAGACCGGGATCGACCTTCCCGGAGAATCCTGGAGCATCTATCACAGCGAGGAGGACCTGGGACCGGCAGAACTGGCGACAGAGTCCTTCGGGCAGAATTTCAGCATCACGCCGGTGCAGATGATCACCGCCTGCGCGGCAGTGGCCAACGGAGGATATCTGGTCACGCCCCATGTGGTGAATCGCATCGTAGATGAGAACGGAAATATTGTGAAGAAGATGGATACCGGTTACCGCCGGCAGGTGATCTCCGGGAAAACCTCTGAAAGCATCTGCCAAATTCTTTACGACAACGCTTCCTTCGGCACCGCTAACGGCGGCTATGTGATGGGATACCGGGTGTGCGGTAAAACCGGAACCTCGGAAAAGATCGCGCAGTGGAACGAGGATCGCTCCAAGCCCATGGAATATATCGCTTCCTACTGCGGCTTTGCGCCGGTGGAGGACCCGGAATACGCCCTTCTGGTATTTTTCGATGAGCCTCAGGGCAAAGAAAACGGAGGGCTGACAGGCGGAAACGCCGTGGCAGGACCCATTTTCTCCGCTATGATGGAAGAGCTGCTGCCCTATCTGGGGGTAGAGGCTCAGTACACGGACGAGGAGTACGAGGCTCTGGATCTTACCGCGCCCTCCGTGGTAGGGCTCACCCTGGCGGAGGCCTGGAAGCAGCTGGATGAGCTGGGGATTTCCTATTCTGTAGTAGGAGACGAAAGTGAAAACTCGATCTTGGTCACGGAGCAGATCCCCAAAACAGGGGAGAAGGTACCCAGAGGCGGAAAGATCGTCCTGTATACCAACGGCTACAGTGAAGAGGATACTCTGGTGGAAGTGCCTGACTTTATCGGAATGGATCTGGCAAACGCCTCCTACCTTGCCATGTTAAGCGGCGTGCAGATCAGTGCCAACGGCGCGGGGGCCACTGACGGCGGCTCTGCAAATATTCAGAGTATCGCTCCGGGAACCAAGGTGAAAAAGGGTACAGTGATCGTCATCACCTTCGTAGAGGATATTCAAACGGACACCTTTGTTTATCTGGACTAAAGAGACAGGAAAAAGCGAGCAAAAGAGGGGTTTTGAAATGAATAGCATCATCTATTTGGCGGCGGCTGTGATCTCCTTTGCCGTTACAGCGATCCTGGGCAGGTGGTTGATCCCCTTCCTTCACAAGATGAACTTCGGCCAGACCATTCGGGAGATCGGGCCCAGCTGGCATAAAAACAAGCAGGGCACTCCTACGATGGGCGGGATCATGTTCATTGTGGGGATCCTGCTGGCGGTGCTCGCCTGCGCGCCCATGCTTCAGGCGGCCGGAATTTCCGAAACGCCCCTGATGCGGGCAAAGCTTTACGGAGGCTTGGGGATGGCGGTGGCCTTCGGCGTTGTCGGCTTTATGGATGACTATATCAGTGTGGTGAAAAAAAGGAATCTGGGGCTGACGGAAAAGCAGAAGCTTGTTTTGCAGTTTGCAGTGGCGGCAGCTTATCTCGTCACCGTTTATCTGGCAGGCGGAGACACCTCCACCTTGATTCCCTTTTTCGGCAGGGTGGACCTGGGGATCTTTTACTATATCCTCAGCGCTCTGTGCATTGTGTTTTTGGTGAATGCGGTAAACTTTACAGACGGAGTGGATGGACTCAACAGCACGGTATCTTTCTTTGCCTTTTTGGCGATGGCCCTGTGCGCAGGCGTTCTTTCCATGACGGGCCTGTCCGCGATGGGAGTGGCTTCAGCGGCGGCCTGTATCGGATTTCTCATCTGGAACTTCCACCCGGCCCGGGTGTTTATGGGAGATACCGGATCTCTGTTTTTAGGCGGAATGGTCTGTGCGCTGGCCTTTGGAATGGATCTTCCGATCTTACTTCTTCCGGTGGGGGTCATCTATCTGTGTGAGATTTTTTCCGTCATGCTGCAGGTGACCTATTTTAAGGCCACCCATGGAAAGCGGCTGTTCAAAATGTCTCCCATTCATCATCATTTTGAAATGTGCGGCTGGAGCGAAGTGAAGATCTGCGCGGTGTTTGGATGTGTGACGCTTTTGGGAGGCGCCCTCGCTTTTTTGGCTGTTCTTTATGGTATTTGAAAATGCTTAAAATCCGTTTGCCTGCGTACACTATAGAGTGATTTCTAAAAAATATGGATCCGTCTGTGAAATATGCGACGCTGGGCTTCAGAAAGGAGCGATGGGAAGATGGCTCGAACAAGTGAAGGAGTGGCCAGAGGGCTGAAAAGAGTGCCCGCCTATGCGCCTCCCGCCGATGAATATCCGACTCCCGCGGCAGGTAAAGCGGAAAAGAAACGCCCTGAGAAAAGCCGAAGGAAAAAAATCAAGTACAGCCTTTTTGCCCTGGGCTCCGGGCTGGACCTTCCCCTGTTTGTCTTTTTGATCGTACTTTTGGCCATTGGCCTGGTGATGCTTTTTTCAGCCAGTTACGCCTACTGCTATTATTACTACGGGAACAGCTATTTTTTCATTGCCCGCCAGGCGGGTTTTGCGGCGGTAGGAGTGGTGCTGATGCTGGTGATCTCCACCTTTGATTACCACCAGCTTCACAAATTTGCCCATTTGGTGTTCGCCGCGGCAGTGCTGCTGCTGTTGATGGTGCTGGTGCTGGGAAAGCTGATGGGCGGAATCACCCCTCTGGTGCGCCCGAAAAACGATGTGTATCGCTGGATCAACCTGGGCGTGGAATTTCAGCCTACAGAGATCGCGAAATTTGCCGTAGTGCTGCTATTTGCCCACATGATCTCTCAACGGGTCGATCAAATGAAAACCTTCCGCTATGGATTCCTTCCCTTTATGGGAGTTCTTGCACTGCTGGTGGTCCTCATCATGCCGGAGCCGCATGTTTCCGCCACCATCATCGTGTGCATGATCGGCATCATCATGATGTTTATCGGAGGCAGCCCTGCCAAATGGTTCATTATTTTCGGCGGCATCGCCGTGGTGGGTGTGGCGGCCGTGGTAATGTTTTCCGGGAAATTTGACTATGCGATGGACCGGATCTACGGCTGGCTCGATCCCTTTCATCCTCCGGAAGGAGTGGATACCTGGCAGACCACCCAGTCGCTTTACGCCATTGGCTCCGGAGGACTGTTGGGCGTAGGACTTGGGCAGTCCAGGCAGAAATATCTTTATTTGCCGGAACCTCAAAATGACTTTATTTTCGCCATTATCTGTGAAGAGCTGGGTATGGTGGGCGCCTTGGTCATCATTATCCTGTTTGGCCTTCTGATCTGGCGAGGGGTCTATGTCTCTGTTCATGCCAAGGATAAATTCGGCATGATGCTGGGCCTTGGCATCACCTTCCAGGTGGGTATCCAGGCAGTTCTCAATATTTGCGTAGTCACAAATACCATTCCCAATACAGGCATCAGCCTGCCCTTTTTCAGCTACGGCGGAACGGCGCTGGTGATGCTTTTGATGGAGATGGGGGTCTTACTGAATATTTCCAGGAGCTCCAATGTGGAAAAGACCTAGTGAAGCAAGGCACAGCGGGAAATAAAAGATCGGCTCGGCTTTTTTGCATAAACGAATAAGGGAAGAAAAAGGAAAGGAGGCGCGGTATGCGGGTACTGTTTACAGGAGGCGGCACGGCGGGCCATATCAACCCGGCTCTGGCCGCCGCGGGCTATCTGAAGCAGAAGGAGCCGGACGCGGAGATCTTGTATGTGGGAAACAAGGGCGGTATGGAAGAGCGTCTGGTGGCGAATGCCGGCTATGAAATACGCACGATCACCATCTCCGGTTTTCAGAGAAAGCTCACCCCGAAAAATCTCGTCCGAAACGCTCAAACGGTGGTGCGGATGTTTACCGCCAGCGCAGAGGCCAAAAAGATCATCAGGGAATTTTCTCCCCATGTCTGTGTGGGGACCGGCGGCTATGTCAGCGGGCCGGTGATCAGGGAGGCGGCGAAGCTTAAGATCCCCTGTGTGATCCACGAGTCCAACGCTTATCCGGGCATCACAACAAAGATGCTCTCCAAAAATGTGAAAACGGTGATGTTAGCGGTTCCGGATGCCAAAAAATATTTTGACAGCTCTGTCAATTGCGTTGTGACGGGAAACCCGGTGCGCGGGGAGGTGCTCAGCGCACAGCGAGAGGCTTCCCGCACGGCTTTGGGGCTCGATGAGCGGCCCGTCATCCTCTCTTTCGGCGGAAGCCTGGGCGCTTCCGCTCTCAACCGGGCGATGGCTTTTGTGCTGGCCCAAAGCGCGAAGGAAAAGAACTATCAGCATATCCACGGCTATGGCCAGCACGATGAGAAATTCCTGCAGGAGCTTTCAGAGCTTGCGTTTTGCCAGGAGGAGAATCCCCAGATCCGCCTTTTGGAGTACATCGACAATATGCCCCAATGCCTTTCCGCCGCCGATCTGGTGATCGGAAGAGCCGGCGCCATGACGCTTACTGAAATCGAAGCCAAGGCAAAGGCTTCGATCCTGATCCCCTCTCCCAATGTAGCTGAAAACCATCAGTATCATAATGCCATGGCTCTGGTGAACCGAGGCGCGGCAGAGATCGTTGAAGAGAAGGATCTGAGCGGAGAAGCTCTCTGGCAAAAGATCACGGATATTTTAGGGCATGAAGAGAGACTGCGGTCTTTGGGAGAAAACGCAGGAAAGCTGGAAATAGCCGACGCCAACGAGCGCATTTACCGCGTGATCCATGGAGCTGCGAAGGAAGGCGGCGCAAAATAAACCGGCCCCTTTGAAAAGCGCGTGGTTTTCGTAAATTCTATCCGGGAATTAACCCTTTTCGGAACCCCTCATATAATGCAGTATGCTGAAAAATATGGGGTGTTTCTATGATCATCATTGACGGACCCGCCGAATTAGGCGGAGAAATTTCCATTCAAGGCGCAAAAAACAGCACCCTTCCGCTTTTGGCCGCAGCGGTGATCTGCAAAGGTCAAACGGTGCTGCACAATTGTCCTAAAATTGCAGATGTGGAAACAGCTGTGCATATTTTGGAGCATTTGGGCTGCCGGTGTCAAAGAGAAGATGGAGATCTGATCGTGGACAACGCCATGACCTGCTGCGAGATCCCGCAGGACCTGATGGGGGAAATGCGCTCCTCCATTGTGTTTTTGGGGGCTATCGTAGCCAGGTGCGGGAGAGCGGATCTGTGCTTTCCCGGAGGCTGTGAACTGGGACCCAGGCCTATCGATCTGCATATCTCGGCTTTAAAGAGATTGGGCGTGGAGATCGAGGAATCCGGCGGATGTCTTCACTGCCGTGCCCCCAGGGGCATTGAGGGCAATTATATTTCCCTTTCATTTCCCAGTGTGGGAGCAACGGAAAACATCATGCTGGCGGCGGTGTGCTCAAAGGGTACCACCATTATCGCAAACGCTGCCCGGGAGCCGGAGATCAGCGATCTCGCGGCCTATCTCAACCGGTGCGGCGGAAGGATCTACGGCGCGGGGGAAAGCTGCATCATCATAGACGGTGTCAAAGAGCTTTATGGCTGTGAGCACCGGGTGATGCCGGACAGGATCGTCTGCGCCACCTATATGGCCGCCGCGGCCGTAACCGGAGGAAACATCACCCTAAAGGATGTGGACAATACCCATATCCTTCCCATGCTTTCTCCCTTTGAGGAATCGGGGTGTGAAGTGCGGCAGCTGGGCGGCGCTTTGAACATCATGTGTCCCAGAGAGCTCCGGGCAGTAAAACATATTCGTACCATGCCGTATCCCGGTTTCCCTACGGACGCTCAGCCGGTGGTCATGAGCATGGCGGCGGTGGGCAGAGGAACCAGTATCTTTGTAGAAAACATATTCGAGAACCGCTATAAACATGCGGGAGAATTGCAGCGGTTGGGAGCGAATATCAAAATTGAGGGCAAAGTGGCGATCGTAGAGGGAGTAGAAAAGCTGACAGGGGCGCCGGTAGCCGCTTATGATCTGCGCGGAGGCGCGGCTTTGGTAGTGGCGGGCCTGTCGGCCCAGGGAAAGACCACGGTAAGCGGCACGGGATATATTGCCCGGGGATATGAGGACATCGCCGGAAACCTGGCCGCTTTAGGAGCAAGGATCCGGGAATTCCCGGAAAAAGCAGAGTAAAAAAGGAAGACCGTTTTCCGGAAGTGGAAAGGAGGGAATGCAGTGCCTCAAAGACGTCCGAGACAGGAGCCGGGAAGGGGAAACAGGCCGCCCCGGGATATGATGTCCTGGAACGGTGAGTATTTTATAGACATTGATTCCTCTTCCCACTCCGGAAGGGAGCGCGTTCCCTCCGGAAGAGTCCCTTCTTCCGAAGGCAGAAGAAACTCTCCTGCCAGAAAGGGAGAGCTTGAAAAACGGCGTCCAAGAGAGAGCTATCCTTCCTCCGGCCGGACGCGGCCCCGCCCGCCTGCCGGCGGGAGAGGAGGAGGCCGCGCTCCCTCCGGGAGCTCGGCAGAGCGCAGAGGCTCCCGAGGGCCGGCCGCCTATCAGCGCAGGCAGCAGAAGCCCTTGGGAAAAGGGGCGCGGAGGGCGCTGTACTTCTTTGTGCTGCTTGCTGTTATGGTGGCGGCGCTGCTTTTAAGCGTGTTTTTGCTTTTTAAGATATCGCAGGTAAAGGTAACAGGAGATGTGGTGTACCCCGCTCAGGAGATCCTGCGCATCTGCGATTATCAGGAGGGCGAGAACCTGGTGTTCGCGCCTGTAAAGGAGCAGGTAAACCGGCTGAAAAAAGAATTGCCCTATATTGAGGAGGCCCAGATCGTCAAGCGGCTGCCCGGCACCATCGAGATCCGGATCACGGGGGCTAAGGTCAGCGCCTGCCTGGAGAGCGGCGGAGCCTGGCTCTATCTGAGCCAAAGCGGAAAGATCCTGGAGAAAAAGGAAGAGCCGCAGGCAGGAGTGCTGGAAATCAGAGGGATAGAACCGGTGGACAGCAGCCCCGGGATCGTAGTGACGCCTGCGGATGAAGCGGTGGCGGAGGTGTATCGGGAGATCCTGCAAAAGATCATTGGCCTGGACACGACGGGAAGGTTTACAAGGCTGGATCTCTCAGACCTTTACAATATCAGTCTCTGGTATGAGGATCGAATTGAGTTTCTGCTGGGGAATGCCGCAGATCTGGATTACAAGATCGAATTCGGCCTGCGCATTGCCGCGGATGAAAGCTCTATCGGCCCCAAAGAGCATGGGAAGCTGGACCTGACGGTGGCAAGCGATGTAAAACGCTCCACCTTTACGGAGACAGCCAGTACGGCGCCGTCTCCCGCACCCAGCGCGGCAGAGCCGGACAGCAGTGCCGAAGGGGATCCCGGAGGCGGAGAAAGCTCCGATGAAAGCGGCCTTTCTTCCCAGGAAGGACGCACCGACGATATTCCCGACAGCTTCTATACGGGATAAAGTTTTACTTCCCGGTAAAAAGAAAGATCCGGTGGGCGAATTTCGGATTTTAAGAGAAAATGAGAAAATATTTAAATTACAGCCCTTTTTTTGAAGAAATCCTTGAAATTTTCCTGTAAAAGTGATAAATTATGCTATATAGTAAAGTGGCATTATGTTGCAGACCGGAGTCTTGCAGGCAAGTCTCTCCGGCGGGTGAAAAGCTGTGACGGCAGTTTTGTGTTTTTTATCTGCCTGTAAAACAGTGCGCTGCAGTGGGAAGAAATGTTTACTGCTCTACACGGCGCAGGGCTTTTACGCTGTGCGGGCTGTGCATAAAACTCAGAAAGCCAAGGAGGAAACAATATGCCTTTCGAAGTAGATAATCTCTTGGATGAAACTCCCCAGACCATTAAAGTGGTGGGCGTAGGCGGAGGCGGCGGGAACGCCGTCAACCGGATCGCCAGTGCCGGGGTGCGCAGCGTAGAGCTGGTTTGCATGAATACGGACAAGCAGGCGCTTGGCCGTTCACAGGCCTCTGTAAAGGTTCAGCTGGGAGAGAAGAGCACCCAGGGCCGGGGAGCCGGATCAAAGCCTGAGGTGGGCGAAAAGGCGGCTGACGAAAGCAGAGAGCAGATCGCCGCTGTATTAAAGGACGCGGATATGGTGTTCGTCACCGCCGGCATGGGCGGCGGCACCGGTACCGGTGCTGCGCCTCGCATCGCGCAGATCGCGAAAGAGCAGGGGGCCCTTACGGTGGGAATTGTTACGAAGCCCTTTGCCTTTGAAGGAAAGCACCGCATGGAGCAGGCCGAAAAGGGCATTGAAGCGTTGAGAGAGCATGTGGATTCCCTTGTGGTGATCCCGAACGAGCGCTTGAAGCTTGTGAGTGAAGAGCGCATTACTCTGGCAAACGCCTTTGTGGTGGCGGACGATGTTTTGCGCCAGGGCGTGCAGAGCATCTCCGACCTGATCCAGCTGCCCGGAGTGGTAAACCTGGATTTTGAGGATGTAAAGTCTGTCATGCAGAACGCGGGCTACGCTCATATGGGCGTGGGCCATGCCGGCGGAAAGGATAAAGCGGAGCAGGCTGCCATGGCCGCCATTTCCAGTCCTTTGCTGGAGACGAAGATCGCCGGAGCCAAGGGTGTGATCATCAACATCACCTCGTCTCCCGATATTGCTCTTGATGAGATCGAGACAGCTTCTCAGATCATTGCAGAGCGGGCTCACGAAGAGGCCAATATTATTTGGGGCGCTACCTTTGACGAGTCTATGGAGGACGAAATGACCGTCACTGTGATCGCTACCGGCTTTGACGGCATGAACGGAGATAAGGGAAAGAAAGCGGCGCCGCTGATGGACCTGGCTGACGAAGAGGAGGATTTTCTCTCTTCCTCCAGCACATCTCCCAGAGACGCTGAGCCGAAGGTGGACCCTGCTGTGATCGATGACGACGACACCTTTACGGATATCATGTCCATCTTTAACCGGAAGTAAAGCTTTTCTGAGGGAATAAAGGGGATACCGTATCGCTGCGGCATCCCTTTTTTCAGCTTTTCGGAGAAAGGAATGTTTTTCCGAAGGGCGAATATGATTGGGTGAGAAAGGAAGTTGTAAAAATGGGAAAATTGATCGAGGGGATCCATCATGTGGCAATCAAGCCTACCGCTGAAAGGTATCAGGCGACGGTGGATTTTTACACAAAGCTTTTGGAGCTGGAAGTGGTGAGAAGCTGGGGCGACCCTCAGATGCCCTGCCTGATGGTTTCCTGCGGCGACAACAGCTGCATGGAAATTTTAAGCGGCAAGGAAGAGGTTTTGATAGAGGGCCCTCTTGCCCATATCGCTTTTGCGGCAAAACAGGTGGATGAAGTGGTGAAAAAGGTAAGAAAAGCGGGATATGAAGTGACGATGGAACCCAAGGATGTAAGCCTGGGCGACCTTCCCGCCCGCATTGCCTTTTTCCGCGGTCCTACCGGGGAAATCATCGAAGTCTTCTGTGAAAAGTGATGGCGCGGGAAATACGGCTGGATACAGCGGAATTGAAAGAACGGGCAAGCGAGCTGAAAGCAGGAGATCGTGTGCTGCTTTCCGGCGTGTGCTACACCTCGCGGGACGCGGCGCATAAACGCATTTTTGAGCTTCTGGACCGGGGGGAGCAGCCGCCCTATCCTTTAGAGGGAGCAGCCGTTTATTACGCGGGCCCCACGCCGGCGCCGAAGGGCCTGCCCATCGGCTCCTGCGGACCTACCACCAGCGGCAGAATGGACCCCTATACGCCGCGGCTTCTGGATCTGGGTTTAAAATGTATGATCGGAAAAGGAAAACGCGCGCCGGAAGTGGTGGAGGCGATGAAGCGAAACGGAGCGGTCTATCTCTGCGCGATAGGCGGCGCCGGAGCTTTGGCGGCGAAGTGCATTGAGCAAGTACAGGTCATCGCTTTTGAGGATCTGGGCTGTGAATCTGTGAAACGCCTGATATTAAAGGAGTTTCCGCTGATCGTTGGGATCGACAGCACAGGAGAAAGCGTGCTTGTATAGAGGGTGTCAAACAGCAGCTTTTTCAAGGAAAATTCTGCAATGAAATAACAAAAAGAGGGCTGCGCAAGGTTTTGCGGGCCTTCTTTTTCCCTGGAGAGGTGTCATACTTGGATTTTATTATCAGACTTTTTGTAAAGGATCATGAAAAAACGGAATCCCCTCAAGTGAGAGAGAAGGTGGGGAGAGTGGCGGGAATGGTGGGGATCGCTACCAATCTTTTGCTGTTCCTGTTCAAGTTTCTCGCAGGCATTTTTTCTCATTCACTGGCTATTATGGCGGACGCAGTCAATAACCTCACCGACTCCGGATCCTCTGTCATTATGCTGGTGGGCTTCAAATTAGCGGGAAAACCGGCGGATGAAAAGCATCCCTTCGGGCACGCCCGCATTGAATATCTCTGCGGTGTGATCGTCTCCTTTATCGTGCTGTTTTTGGGGATCCAGCTGGGGAGATCTTCCATCGAGAAGATTTTTGCGCCTGAAGAGACTCAGTACGGGCTTTGGGCTCTTCTCACCCTGCTCTTATCCATCGGCATCAAGCTTTGGCAGTATCTTTTTTATCGCCGGGTAGGGAAAAAGATCCATTCCGAGGCACTGATCGCCACCTCCGGTGACAGCCGCAACGATGCGGTCACCACGGCGGTAGTGCTGTTGGGTGCGTTGATCACCAGAATATGGGGCTGGAACCTGGACGGCTATCTGGGGCTTGCCGTGGCTGTTTTCATCCTGGTTTCCGGCGTGAAGCTCATTGTGGAAACGGGCAACCCCCTGCTGGGCGTAGCGCCGGAAAAAGAGCTTGTGGAGGATATCTATCAAACGATCCTTTCCTATGAGGGCGTTATCGGCATCCACGATCTCACCGTACATAACTATGGGGTGGGGCGGTGCTTTGCCTCGGTTCACTGTGAGGTGCCCGCGGAAGAGGATATCTTAAAAAGCCATGATATTATCGATAACATTGAGCGGGATTTTGAAGAAAACAAGGGGATCCATCTGGTGATCCACCTGGATCCCATCGTCACCGGAGACGAGCGCACCAATATTTTGAGAGAACAGGTAAAAGAGTGTGTCAGGAAAATCTATCCGGAGACCTCCATCCATGACTTCCGGGTGGTATGGGGCGTTACACACTCCAATATCGTGTTCGATGTGGCGGCCCCTTTTTCCCTTGCGGACAGTGACCGTCAGATCAGCGAGCGGATCTCTCAGGAGATCTCTCGCCTGAGCGAAGATTACCGCACGGTGATCACTGTGGACCGGGAAGGTGTGGTCAATGCATTGGAAAGCTGAGGATCCAAAAGAGACCGCCCCTTTTGGGCGGCCCAAGAACTTCTATCAAGTTTTTACAGTCTAATGCTCGTTTCCTCTGCAAACTACAAAGCATTTCAATTTATCCGTTATTCTCGCTCAATTTCGGCGCTTCCAAATTTAACGATAAGCCATTTGTCAGGGCGTTTCCTCCCTTCAATACATATTTCTAATAAAAAGCAATTATTAGGCAGCTGTTTCAATGTGTCCCACATCCACCAGCACTTTTCTGAATTGTTAAAATCCAACTCGGACGTTTCTATTTTGTAGTTATACAAACGGATCCCAGTTATTTTATTTTCGAACAATGCGTTATGGCTATCAAGATGAATTTCCAGACAATTTCTTCGTGGATTTTTAGATTTCCAATTGGGAGTGAACTCTAATTCTGAGATGGATAAAATCTCAGCGTCATGTAATCCGTGTCTCCAATACCAGTCAGGAAATGGGCTGGAATGTTCCTCGGGCTTATTTGCAACAGGTTTCAACCCCTTTTTACTCATAAAAAGTCACCTTTCATTTATCAACTTTCCAGGTAACGGCTAAGGGCCTCCCAATGCTTTTCGCAGGTTGCCTTTCCCTGGTCATAAAGGGCCTGTAATTTTTCCAAGTTTTTCTCTGTGCGGGATACCGTTACCGGGACCGGAGGGCGAAGTACGAAAACGCGGCCTGCCGCTTCCAGGCGTTCAAGCTCAGAAAGCTCGCGGGAATACCGGCGTGGCGTGGAGAGCAGGGAATGGATCAGCTGGGGGTAATCGCGGTAGCGCTTTGCATAGATTCGTGCAAGAGACCGGGGAATTTGGGGCTTTTGATAGCCGTGCTCCCGGGTGGTGATCACAACGATCTTTTCGTATCCCTCCTCCAGCGCCTGCCGGTAAGGAATGGAGACGGAGACGCCGCCGTCCAGGTAAGGTTTGCCGTCTATGGACACCATGGGGGCCAACAGGGGCATGCTGGCGCTGGCACGGATGGCGCCGTAAATATCGGAGGAGCTGCTTTTTTCAAAATACTCTGCTTTTCCGGTCAGACAGTTTGTAGCCACCGCCGTAAACCGGCAGGGGGACGAGAGAAAAGCTTCTCTGTCAAGGGGAAGCAGTGTGTCGGAGATCTCCCCGAACAGAAAATCAAAATTGAAAATACTTTTGTGGAGGATCAGATTCCGGACGCCCAGATACCGCTTGTCGTTGACGTATCCCAGGTTTACAGCGGCTGTCCTGCCGATTTGTCCTGAAACATAATTCACGCCGGTAAGCGCTCCGGCAGAAACGCCGAAAAGTCCATCATATTGTATTTTTCGCTCCATCATGACGTCTACTGCGCCTGCGGAAAACATACAGCGCAGCGAGCCGCCTTCCAGAACGATTGCCTTCCGATTCATTTGAGCAGGTCGTCCTTTCTATCGTAGGATTCCCTTATTTTACACCGGTTTGACAGCGCTTGCAAGTGCTCTTTTCTCTTGGAAAGAAAAAGAAAAAGGAGAGTGTCCTTTATGAGAATACGAAAAAAGGAATGGGCCAGGCCGGAGCTTGCCGCTTGCCCCTACTTTATCCCTGAGCCGGAAAAGCTAAAAGGGAATTGGATGGAACAGTTCGGTGAGAAGCGGCCCATCCATCTGGACCTGGGCTGCGGGAAATGCGTGTTTCTTGCGGATATCGCCTACAAGCAGCGGAAGGTAAATTTCGTGGGGATCGACCTGAGCTATGATATTCTGGGAGTGGGACGGCGGAATATTCAGTCTGTTTTCGGTGAAGAACAGCCGGACAATGTTCTCTTGTGTTATTATAATATTGAAAAGCTGCCCAGCCTTTTTCAAGAGGGGGAAGGGATACAGCGGCTTTACATCAATTTCTGCAATCCCTGGCCTGCCGCCCGGCATCACAAGAGAAGGCTTACGCATACGAGACAGCTTCTCTCCTATCGGCCTCTATTGGAGGAGAACGGGGAGATCTGGTTTAAAACAGACAGCGACGACCTGTATCTCGCCACAAAACGGTATTTTTCCGAAGCAGGCTTCAGAATCTTTTTTGACACGAAAGATCTCCACGCACAAAACGACCCGGACAATGTGGAGACAGAGCATGAGCTGATGTTTGCGGCGCAGGGGATAAAGATCAAGGCGCTGCGCGCGGTAAAGGACAGGCTGGAAAACCAGTAAAATAAGCTTTTTCAACAATAAAAGGACAGCTGCAAACCGTTTCATTTGCAGCTGCCCTTTTTACCGTCTGCCAATTTACAGCGGCCTTTGAAGATAGATCATATCCGTCAACATGACGCCGCCTTCAAAAATAGGATGGTCATAGTGTTCCAAAAAGAAGTCCTTGACAATATGATGGCGGGAAAAGCCGCATTTTTCGTAAAAAGGGACGGTCAGCGGACTGTCTCCTGTCCCCACCTGTAGTACGGAGTATTTGCCCTGATACTGTTTTATGAGAAAATCGATCAGCGCTTTCCCGTAGCCCTTCCCTTGAAAGGCAGGTTCAACGGCGAGGTTCTTGATTTCCAAAAGGCCGTTTCCCTCATCGGTAACGACGATTTCTCCTTTCACTTTGCCCTCTTCCAGCACAAACATCTGGCCCCGCTCTAAATAGCGGTCGATCATATCCTCCTGCTCGTCTGCAAGAAGCAGCAGAGAAAGGTACTGCTTCTTCCGAATCTTGATTTCCCGAAAATCCATCCGCGGTCCCTCTCAGCTTTGCCGCAGCTAAAGCTTGAAGTCTTCCGGGCTGTACCCGTCTGTGGAAAGAGCAGGGGCAGTGTGCGGCTCCCGCAAAAGGGGGTCATAAGAAAATTTCTTGCAGCGGCCGTCCTTCATTTCCCGATGGAGAGAGCACAATCTATTCTCTCCCTGGTCCACGCCGTATTTGCAGTAGGCGCAGTCGGGGCGGATATTTTTTCCGAAAGGCAATTTCTTGTTTTTTCCCAACACAAAGAGCCCCCCTTGCTCGATCGCTGAAATTTCTGCCTCAGCTATTATAAAATCCGAATAACAATGGTTTTACCATTGTTATTTTAACACTTTTTCCTCCTGGTTGCAATCGCTTTGCCGTGTAAGAAAAAGGAGAAAAGCACAGCACATGAAAAGGAGGGAAGCGCCTCCCGCCGCCGTGGAGCGGAACCCCTGCAGGAAAACGGGAGAATCGGAAAGAAACAGATAAGAAACCGCTTGCGAAGAGGAAAAAAAGCGGTTTAGGAAAAGGCAGATGCCGAAGGAGAGAAGCCCATGGAGAAAGCGGAACAGCAGGAACTTCCATTTGCCAAGCGGGAATTCTTCAAAGCAGGAAAATACCTGCAGATGTACGCAAAACCCGCCAAAGGCTAAACCAAAGGCAAAGATGGGCAGAGAGGACCGCAGGGTAACGGCGTCAAAGCTGCCCTTTGTCACTTCCAGAGAGAAAGAGAGCAGGGCTGCTGCGTTTGCTTGAGAGAGAAAGGGAAGTCTGGAGAAAAGCCTTACCAGCATCTGGAAGACGCCGGTTCCATGAAGCAGGGCGATGAATCCGGAGAAAAGAACCACGCAGGAGCAAAGCCGCAGAAGCGAGGAGCTGGCATCTTCCACAGAGCGGATCAAAGCATTGCTTTCCGGGAAGGTGGGAGAAGCTTTCCCTTCCTCAGGAAGCCTCTCAAAAAGCGAGGTGAAGACCCCGAGAAGGATCCCTCCCAGAGTGACGCTGAAAAACAGGAGCCAGCCCAGGGAAAAATCTTTAAGAAGCGCTCCTCCCAGAAATGTCACCACAAAGGCAATACCGGGATTGACGCAAAAAAGCATCATGCGCCCGGCCTGCCTTTGGGTGATTTTTCCCCTTTTCAGCAAAAGGGATATCCCTTTTGCTCCGGCCGGGTATCCGCCTAGAAAGCTGAGAAGCAGAGTGGCACTGCACACACGAGGCAGACGGAACAGATAGCGGGGCACGCCTCCCATCAGGCGGCCAAGGGCTTCGCTTGCTCCGGAATGAACCGCGAAGGAGGTGAGCGCCAAAAAGGGGAAGAGGGAAGGAGCCAGCACCGTCAGGGAGGTGAGGATGCTTTCCAGTACGGCCTCTTTTACCTGCTGCCCGGAGACGATCATGGCGCAGAGAAAGGCAAGAAAAGCGGCACAGGAAAATTTCGCCGCGAGATCGTTCGGGAGAAAAAATCGTTTCAATCGTTCCATATTTTCTAAAGATCCTTTCTGAAAAACGCGGGGCAAAGCCGCTGTTTTATCATTATGAGGAGGGAGTGTTATTAATTCATTTTGCGGTTCATAATATTTTCCAAAAGAGTAAGGGGGATGAAATATGGAGCGGCGCGGCACAGGAGCGGCGGTGGTGTCGGTTACCGGGAACCGCAGCGCGGTGATAGATGGATGCGATGGAGTGGTGGACTACGACGAGGAGAAAATCATCCTGCGCACCGGCAGGCTGACCGTGAGTTTTGAGGGGCGTTCCATGCGGCTGAAAAAACTGACAGAAAACTCTGCCGTCATTGAGGGCATGATCCATAAAGTGGAATACGAATATTAGGAGGAACGCCATGCTGGAAAAAGGATTCCATCTGCTGACAGGCTGCGTCCGCTTTGAGGTCTCAGGAGATGCGGCCAGATTTTTCACGGTCTGTGCCAAAAGCTCCATTGAACTGTGGGGGTTTCAAAGAGAGGGAGAGCTTCATACTGCCTGGGCAAGGATCGGCGACTACAAAAAACTGAGACCTCTTTGCCGCAGATGCATGGTGAAAACGCGGCTGATCAAAAAACAAGGTCTGCCTTTCCAAACGGGAAGGCTGAAGCGCCGGAAGGGAATGGCCGCAGGCGTCGTTTTAGGTGCGGCGCTGTTCTTTTTTCTTTCGGGATTTGTATGGGATGTTACCGTGAAAGGCAGCGAAGAGCTTACCGATGCAAAAATATTGAAGGCCGCGAGAGAAGCCGGGGTATTTGTGGGAGTCAAAAAGGACAGCTTTCGCCCCAAGGCGGCGGCGCTGCGTATTCTGAGAAGGGAAGAAAAGCTTTCCTGGGTCTCTGTCAATACAGACGGTTGTTTTGTAGAGGTGGCGGTGAAAGAAAACGCGGAAAAACCGGAGGTCCTGGACGACCGTCAGCTTTCCAATATCGTAGCGTCACGAGAGGGAAAGATCCTGGCAATTGAGGCGCATCACGGCAGGCCGGAGGTGAGCCTGGGAGAGGTGGTGGAGGAAGGACAGCTTTTAATTTCCGGCCTCTATCCCCAAAGGGTGGACCCCTACGGACCGCAGCCGGAAAACCCGATGACCACTTTGGGCGCGGCCAGAGGAAAGGTAACGGCGGAGACTTATCGGGAATTCACCGTGCAGATCGCAGAGGAGGTTTCCGAGGAAAAGCTTACCGGAAAAAGGCAGGTAAATCGGGCTTTGTCTCTTTTTGGATGGCGGATCCCTCTGGGGCTTCAGACTGAGCCTCGGGGGCAGACGCGGTTTTATCGGGAGGAGACGGTTTTAAGGCTTTTGGACAGAAAGCTTCCCCTGGCCCTGGAAAGGAATGTGTATGAATTCTTTGAAGTGGAGAAAAGACAGCTCTCTCAAAAAGAAATGGAGCAAAGGGCTCTTCTCAAACTGCGGGAAACGCAGAAAACGATTTTGCCTGCCGGCAGCAGGATCCGGGAGGAAGAGCTGACCTATTCCTTTTCCGATGGGGTCTGTATCCTTTCCGCAAAATGCCGGTGTGAAGAGGAAATCGGAACAGAAAAACCGGTAATTGTAGAATAAGACAAAAACGGGAATAAAAATTGTATAAAACTCCTATGATTTTCTGTTGAAGAAAGGGAGTTTGATGTGATATAATAACCTCACGGCGTAAGCCGAAGCCTTGTGAGAGCCAAGCCTTCGGACGCCTGAGAGAACATTGAACCATGAATTTGGGGCTTGGCGCCCCTTTGGCTGCGCAATCAGGTATCATAACCTCACGGCGTAGGCCGAAGCCTTATCGCAAAACGATCAGAAATGACCACTTTACGGTCATTCGGGAAAGGCTCGAAAAATAGAATTACTTGCGGCACACCGGTCTATCTCCTGGAAAAGGGGAGAGCGGGGCTTTCAAAGGCCCTCGGGGTTTTCGCCGTATGAAATAGAAAAGCGGGAAGTGTAAAAGGAGTTACTTTGGAGCAGAGAATCAATCTTGACAGAATGGAACAGGCGGCGGAGCTTTTCGGAAGCTTCGATGAAAATCTCCGCCTCATCGAGCGGCAATACGGAGTGAGTCTGGTGCTTCGGGACTCAGAGCTCAAAATCAGCGGAGAAGAGGAGCAGGTGAACAGGGCCGTTCGCACTGTGAAAAGCCTTTTGACCCTTTTGGGAGGAGGCGAGGCCCTTACAGAGCAGAATGTGCGCTACTGTATGCGCATGGTGGATGAGGACAGCGAGGAAAAGGTACAGCAGCTGACGGGCGACTGCATCTGCGTGACCAGTAAGGGCAAGCCCATCAAGCCAAAAACGGTAGGTCAGCGCGTTTACTGCGACGATATTCGCGACAATACGATCACCATCGGAGTAGGCCCTGCCGGTACGGGAAAAACATATCTGGCGGTGGCTATGGCGGTAACGGCGTTCCGCGCTCAGGAGGTAAACCGCATCATCCTCACCCGCCCCGCGGTGGAGGCAGGGGAAAAGCTGGGCTTTCTGCCGGGAGACCTCCAACAGAAGGTGGATCCGTATTTGCGGCCTTTGTACGACGCTCTTTTCGATATGCTGGGGGCCGAAACGTATCAGCGCTATGTGGAGCGAGGCAATATCGAGGTGGCCCCTCTGGCTTATATGCGCGGACGCACACTGGACGACAGCTTCATCATTCTGGATGAGGCGCAGAACACCACCTCGGAACAGATGAAAATGTTCTTGACCAGATTGGGCTTTCATTCAAAGATGGTCATTACCGGCGATGTGACGCAGATCGATCTGCCTCAGGGAAAGCGCTCCGGACTGAAAGAAGCAGTGCGGATCTTGAAATCCGTAAAGGATATTGCCGTGTTTCGCTTTACGGAGAAGGATGTGGTCCGCCACAAGCTGGTGCAGGATATTATCCGTGCTTATGAAAAGGCGGAACGCCCCAGATAGACCGGGGAGACAGTAAAAAGCGGCGCCCTTTGAATCGGGCGGTAAAACGGAATGGAAAGGACGGGACAGCCTTATGGAAAAAATCAGAGTGATCATTTCAAACCGTCAAAAAGCGGTAAAGATCCCTACCGGCCTGCGGATGCTGATCCGCCGCTGCTGCCATGCAGTGCTTCTGCTGGAGGGGTTCCAGGATTCCGCAGAGATCAGCGTCACTTTTGTGGATAACGAGCAGATCCGCGAAATGAACAGACAGTATCGGGATAAAGACGCCGAAACAGACGTGCTCTCTTTTCCGATGGGCGATAACGGAGAATATGATGTGAATCATGCGACCGGGGCGAAGATCTTGGGAGATATCGTCCTTTCCGTACCGAAGGCGATGGAGCAGGCAAAGCTTTACGGCCATAGTCTGGAGCGGGAGATCGGATATTTAACTGCGCATTCCATGCTGCATCTGCTGGGCTATGACCATGAAGAGGGAGGCCTTGCCCGGGTGAGAATGCGGGAGAAGGAAGAGACTGTGATGCAGCAGCTGGGCCTGGGCCTTTCGGCCGCTTCAAGCTATTATGACGGGGAATGAAGATAGGAAGCGTCCTTTTTGGCGGAGCTTTGCAGACGCCCTGAGGGGAGTTTGCACCTGCCTGAGAACAGAGCGGAATATGCGCTTCCATCTGACGGCCGCCTTCTATGTGCTGTTCTTTTCTTTCCGGATGCAGCTGACACGGGGAGAGCGAGGCTGCCTGTTTTTGGCGATCGGCCTGGTGATGGGCGCAGAGGCGCTCAACACGGCGATTGAAAAGCTGTGTGATTTCGCCCAGAAGGGACGAAACCCTCTGATCCACAAAATCAAGGATATGGCTGCCGGGGGCGTGTTTCTCTGCGCCTTAGCCGCGGCTCTTTGCGGCGCTTGGATCCTGTTTCGGCCTGAATTTTGCAAGGCGGTCGTTTCCCTTTGGGAAGAGCCCTTGACGGTCATTCTTCTTCTTTTGTCTTTCTGTATCGCCTTCCTTTTTGTGTTCATCGGTCCTCAGCGGCTCAAAGCCGCGCTTGACCGAAGAAATCGAAGATAACGGCGATTGGGCGGGGTGCTGGGCGCTCCGCCTTTCCTTTGGGAAGCTGTTTGCGGGAAAAAGACCGGCTGTTTGAAAATGATCGATCGGATGCGAGAAAGGAAAAGCTTGATGGAAATAGATTTTGCAAGAGAAAGATCTGCCGTGATCGCCATAGTGGGAAAACCCAATGTGGGGAAGTCCTCGCTGCTCAACCGGATGATCGGGCAGAAGGTCGCCATTGTCTCCCAAAAGCCGCAGACTACCAGGAACCGTATTATGGGAGTGCTGACCCAAGGGGATAACCAACTGGTTTTCCTCGACACGCCGGGGCTTATCAAACCGAAAAATCCCCTGGGTGACTATATGGTGAAGTCTGTCACCAGTTCGATTGCCGGAGTGGACGCCTGCCTCTTAGTGACAGAGGCAAAAGGCAGAGTCACTCAGGCTGACAGAGAGCTGATCAAGCGCTTTCAGGCAGGGAAGATCCCGGCAGTGCTCGCCGTGAACAAGCTGGATCTGATGAAGGAAAAGGAACCTTTGATAGAGCAGATCGCCGCCTTTTCGCAGCTTTATGAGTTTCAGGCGGTGGTTCCTGTTTCCGCCCGTACCGGCGAAGGGGTCGAAGAGCTTTTAGAAGAGCTCTTTCTGCTGGAACAGCCGGGAGGGCATCTGTTCCCCGAAGATACGCTGACAGATCAGCCGGAGCGGGTCATCGCCGCAGAACTGGTGCGGGAAAAGCTTTTGCGCTTTTTGGACCAGGAGGTTCCCCACGGGATCGCGGCGGTGACAGAGCAGATGCGGGAAGAGGGAGAAATTCTCAGGGTCGATGTGACCATTTACTGCGAACGGGCCGCCCATAAAGGGATCGTCATCGGAAAGGCCGGCTCCATGCTCAAAAAGGTGGGGAGCAGCGCGCGAGAAGAGCTGGAGCGCTTTTTCGGCTGCAGAGTAAATTTACAGCTGTGGGTAAAGGTAAAAGAAGACTGGAGGCAGCGGCCGGAGACCTTGCAAAGCATGGGCTTTTCCGAAAAGGATCTGGAATTCTAGCGGAAAGATCCCGGCTGTTCCCCGGCTCTATAAGCATAAAGAAAGAAAAAAGTCTGCCGCATTTTGTCGAACAGACAATTATTTTCCTGTCATAGACGGACGCCGTCTGCAAATACTTTTCCTTAGAAGGCCGAAAAGGGGGAAGCTTTTGTGGACGAAAAAACAGCGTGGCAGAGCTTTTATGCCACAGGGAAAATAGAAGATTACATCCGGTATTCCCAGCTGAAAAACCAGGCGTCGGCCTGGAGGGCTGCGGGTATGGAGGACAACACAGGTGAAAATAAACACACAGGGACTGATCATCCGGGAGCAGACCATTGGGGAAAGTGACCGCTTGGTAACGGTTTTGACCCGTGATGAAGGGGTGCTGCGCGCCTTTGCCAGACGGGCAAAAAACCTGAAGGACAGCAAAAATTCGGCTACCGGACTTCTGTGCTATTCCCGCCTCAGCCTGTATGAAGGGCGGGACAAGTACATAATCAACGACGCCTTTCCCATCGAAGTGTTTTTCGGCCTTCGAAAGGATCTTGCCTCCCTGGCGCTGGCACAGTATTTCTGCGAGCTTGCCTTTGAGCTGGTTCCGGAAAAAGTGGAGTCGGAGGACTACCTGCGGCTGGTGCTCAACGCCCTTCATTTCTTATGTGAAAACACCCGCCCCGGCGCTCTTTTAAAATCCATTGTAGAGCTCCGGATGCTTACGCTGTCCGGATATATGCCGGACCTGGTCTATTGTGAGCGCTGCGGCGTCTATGAAAGCGAAAGAATGTATTTCAGGATCGACCACGGGACGCTTTGCTGTGAAAAATGCCGCGACGGTTTTAGCGGGGCTATGGCTCCCCTTTCTCCGGGCGCTCTCACTGCCATGCGGCACATCCTCTATTCCGATTTTGAAAAGATTTTTTCTTTTTCTCTGGCCGACAGCGCTTTGAGAGAGCTGTCAGTGGCAGCGGAGGCCTACACGGTAAGCGTGCTGCAAAAGCGCCCCAAAACCCTGGATTTTTATCGAAGCTTGCTGTAAGGCTATTGAAATATTGAAAGACAGAAAACGAAAGGATGAAAGCCGCCGGACAGAATTTGGCGGAAAAAGAGATATGGACAGAAATTACCAAGCGTTAGAGCTTCACAAGGTATTGGAAATGGTGGCAAAGGAAACCGCCTGCGAGGACGCGGCACAGATGGCCCTGGCCATCGAGCCCGCCCTTTCCCCTCAGGAGGTCCGCCGCCTTTTGGAGGAGACAGACTCGGCCTTTCTGCTCACTGCGAAATTTGGGGCGCCCTCCTTTTCCGGGCTGAAAAATGTCAGCAACAGCCTGCGCAGGGCGCAGGCCGGAGGAAGCCTGAACCCCGGAGAGCTATTGAACATAGCGGGGACCCTCAGAGCCATTCGGGCACTGACTCAGTGGCATGAGAAAAACGCGGGGATCAAAACCGCGCTCTCTCCCCGGTTTGAGCTTTTGAGCCCCAATAAATATCTGGAAGAAAAAATCTTTTCCAGCATTTTAAACGAGGAAGAGCTGGCAGATTCAGCTTCGCCCGGCCTTGCCTCGATCCGCAGAAAGATCCAGAACGCCTCTTCCCGGGTGCGGGACCAGCTTTCCAAGCTGATCCGTTCCTCTGCTCATCAGAAGCATTTGCAGGAAAGCATCGTCACCCAGCGGGGCGGAAGATATGTGGTGCCTGTCAAGGCAGAATTTCGCGGAGAGGTCCCCGGCCTGGTGCACGACTCCTCCTCCAGCGGAGCTACGGTATTCATAGAACCCATGGGCGTTGTGGAGCTCAATAATGAGATCCGGGTCCTGCGCTCTGACGAGCAGGAAGAAATCGCCCGGATCCTTCTGGAGCTTTCCGGAGAGGCGGGAAGCTTTGCGGATCCTATGATCGAAAGCTATCGCTTCGCGGTGGAGCTGAATCTGATTTTTGCCAAGGCCCATCTCGCCTACCGCATGAAGGCTGTGGTGCCTCAGATCAACGAGGCAGGGCAGATCGAGCTTCATGGGGCCAGGCATCCTCTGATCGACCCGGAAAAAGTGGTGCCTACAGAGATCTCCCTGGGCAAGGACTTTGACACCCTGATCATCACCGGACCCAATACGGGAGGCAAAACAGTGGCCTTGAAAACCATTGGGCTTTTGACGCTGATGGCCATGTGCGGCTTGATGATCCCTGCCGGAGAGGGCAGTACGGTCGCGGTATTCCACCATGTTTTGGCGGATATCGGAGACGAGCAGAGCATTGAGCAGTCCCTTTCCACCTTCTCCTCCCATATGACGAATATGATCCGTATCCTGTCTGTAGCGGATGAGGAGAGCCTGGTCTTATTGGACGAGCTGGGGGCGGGCACAGACCCGGTCGAGGGCGCGGCTCTGGCTGCCGCCCTGATCGAAGAGCTGCGTTCTTTGGGTGTACGCCTTGCCTGTACGACTCATTATGCAGAGCTGAAGGCCTACGCTTTGGAAACCTCCGGAGTGGAAAACGGAAGCTGTGAATTTGATGTGGCCACCCTGCGGCCCACCTACCGGCTGCTGATCGGCGTGCCGGGCAAATCCAACGCCTTTGCCATTTCCAGGCGCCTGGGCCTCTCTCCGCGTATTGTGGAGCGGGCGGGAGAGCTGGTATCTCAGGAGAGCAGCCGGTTTGAAGAGGTCATAGGCGCCTTGGAGGAAAAACGCCGCAGAATGGAGGAGGAGCTTTCCTCCCTGCGGCAGAAGAGCGTCAGTGCCGCGATAGACACGGAAAAAGCGCAGAAGATGCGGGAAAAGGCAGAGCAAGACGCGCAGAAAGAATTGGAGGCTGCCCGGCGGGAGGCTTCTGCGATCGTGCAGAAGACCCGTCTTCAGGCGGACGCGCTGATCAACGAGCTGGAA
Organism: uncultured Acutalibacter sp.; assembly: GCA_964565505.1. Taxonomy (GTDB): domain Bacteria; phylum Bacillota; class Clostridia; order Oscillospirales; family Acutalibacteraceae; genus Acutalibacter. The sequence goes on from CAZMFF010000011.1 coordinate 43,458, forward strand.
GAGCTGCGCCGCCAGAGAAATAAGGAAATCTCCGGAGAACAAAAGGCCAGGCTGCGCTCCGGCATGAAAAGCTTGGAAAGTATTTCCGACCCGGTTCATAAACGCCGCCAGGAGGGGTATGTTCTGCCCAGAGCCTTGAAGCCGGGTGACGATGTGCTGATTTTCGATATCGATAAAAATGCCGTGGTGCTGGAAGAACCCCGGGACGGGGTGGTGCTGGTGCAGGCCGGAATCATCAAAACGCGGGTCCCCCTGTCCAACCTTCGCCTACTGGGAGAAAAACAGAAGCCGAAGCAAAAGGGGAGGACGGTTACCAAGACGGCCCTTTCCGCGCCGGTATCCTCCGAGATCGACCTGCGGGGGAAGAATGTGGAAGAGGGCCTGATGGAGGTGGATGCATTCCTGGACAGAGCTTCCAGAATGAATCTTCCTCAGGTGACTATCATCCATGGAAAGGGCACGGGAGTTCTGCGCAGCGCAATACAGCAGCATCTGCGAAAATGCGCGCAGGTGAAAAGCTTCCGCCTGGGTGTTTACGGAGAAGGAGAAAGCGGCGTTACGGTAGTGGAGCTGAAATAGGAAGGCCTGAAACAGCTCTTAAAAATGAACCTTCTGTAAACCTTCTGTCAAAAATGAGTGCCGCCCTTGAAAAAAGGGCGGCTTTTCGCTAAAATAGAAAGAGACGATCCCATTGTGTTTTGCAAGGAGAAATGATGAAAAGCAGCAAGTATGATGACCCCTGTTTTTTTGAAAAATACGCGCAAATGGACAGATCCAGAGAGGGCCTTTCCGCGGCGGGAGAATGGGAGACGTTTCGGGAAATTCTCCCAAAGCTTTCCGGCAAGCGGGTTTTAGACCTGGGCTGCGGGTATGGATGGCACTGTGTGTATGCCGCGGAGCAGGGCGCGGAATCTGTCTTGGGCGTGGACCTCTCTTCCCGCATGCTGGACGAGGCAAAAAAGCGGACAGAGTTTTCCAATGTCCAATATCAAAAAGGCGATATGGCCTGTGTGGAGTTTCCCCCGGAAAGCTTCGATGTGGTGCTGAGCTCTTTGGCACTTCATTATATCGACGCGCCGGAGAAGCTGTTTCAGAAAATATGGTCCTGGCTTTCTCCCGGAGGGGAGTTCCTCTTTTCCGTGGAGCACCCCGTGTTCACCGCTTACGGCAGTCAGGAATGGTATCGGGATGAGGAGGGGAAAATCCTTCATTTCCCCGTTGACCGCTATTTTGAGGAAGGCCCTCGGCAGGCAGTGTTTCTGGGAGAGACTGTGGAAAAATATCACCGCACTCTGACGAGCTATTTAGAGGGCCTGCTCCTTTCCGGGTTTGAGCTTCTTCATGTGAGAGAGCCTAAGCCGCCGGAAAGGATGATGGGAATTCCGGGAATGAAGGATGAGCTGCGCCGTCCAATGATGCTTTTAGTGGCGGCGAGAAAGAAGCGGTTCGGTCTCAATCAATCTAAAGAAAATGATTCGCCTGTTGCGGCAGAATAAAGAAAGGAAGTTTTAGAAAATGGCTCTTAAACAGTTTAAAGCGGAATCAAAGCGGCTGCTGGATCTGATGATCAATTCTATTTACACGCACAAGGAGATTTTCCTGCGCGAGCTGATCTCCAATGCCAGCGACGCCATTGACAAGCTCTATTATCAGGCTCTGCAGAATGGAGATACCGGCTTTAACCGAAGTGATTTTGCTATTGACCTCACGGTGGACCGGGAAAAAAGAGCGCTGACCATCTCCGATAACGGCGTGGGAATGACCAAGGAGGAACTGGACAACAACCTGGGCGTCATCGCCAAAAGCGGTTCTCTGAAATTTAAGGAGGAAAATGAAGCCAAAGAGGAGATCGATATCATCGGCCAATTCGGCGTGGGCTTTTACTCTGCCTTCATGGTAGCTAAGGAAGTGACCGTCGAGAGCCGAGCCTATCAAAGCGAAGAGGCCTGGTGCTGGCAGTCAAAGGGATTGGACGGCTATCAGATCAAGCCTTGTAAGAAAGCGGGCCACGGCACAGTGATCACGCTGCTTTTGAAGGAGGATACGCAGGAAGAGAACTACAGCGAATTTCTGGAGCAGTACCGCCTGAGCTCTCTGGTCAAAAAGTATTCCGATTACATCCGCTATCCGATCCGCATGGAGATGCAGAAGAGCCGCAGGAAGGAAGGCGGGGAAGAGGGGAAAGAACCGGAATACGAAACCTACTTTGAAACGGAGACCCTCAACAGCATGACCCCTATCTGGAAAAAGTCGCGCTCTGAGGTGTCTGACGAAGAGATGAACGCCTTTTATAAAGAGAAGTTTTTCGATTGGCAGGATCCCTTGAGGGTGATCCGCACCTCTACAGAAGGAGCCGCCACCTATAGCGCGCTGCTGTTCATTCCCGGCTCCGCCCCAATGGATTATTATACCAGGGAGTATGAAAAGGGCTTGCAGCTGTATGCCAGCGGCGTGCTGATCATGGATAAATGCGCTGACCTTCTGCCGGACTGCTTCAGCTTTGTCAAGGGCCTGGTGGACTCTCAGGATCTCTCCCTCAATATTTCCAGAGAGATGCTGCAGCATGACCGGCAATTGAAGCTCATAGCGGGCCGGCTGGAAAAGAAGATCGCTTCCGAGCTGCTTTCCATGCGCAATAATGACAGAGAAAAGTACGAGACCTTTTTCAAAAACTTTGGCCTTCAGCTGAAATTCGGTATTTATGAGAATTATGGGGCAAAGAAGGAAGAACTGAAAGATCTGGCGCTCTTCTATTCCTCTACGGAGAAAAAACTGGTCACCTTGGAAGAATATGTGTCCCGCATGAAGGAAGGGCAGCAGGCCATCTATTACGGCTGCGGAGAAACGGTGGAGCGTATTCTTCAGCTGCCCCAGGCTGACGCCATTGCTGAAAAAGGCTATGAGATGCTGTGCCTTACGGACAATATCGATGAATTTGCCCTTAAGATGCTGGAAAAATATCAGGACAAGGAGTTCCAGAATATTTCCTCCGATTCTTTGCAGCTGCAAAGCGAAGAGGAAAAAGAAAAGCTGAAAAAACTTTCCGAAGATCATCAGCCCTTGCTGAAATTCATGCAGGAGGCTCTTTCCGGAAAGGTGAAGGAGGTCCGTCTTTCCGGAAGGCTCAAAAAGCATCCGGTATGTATTTCCACTGACGGCATGATCTCCACGGAAATGGAAAAGGTATTGAACGCTATGCCTGCCCAGGAGAAGGTGAAGGCTCAGCGGGTGCTGGAAATAAACGGAGAGCATCCGGTGTTTGAAAAGCTCTGTGCTCTGTATGAGTCGGATCGGGAAAAGGTGAAGACCTATGCGCAGCTTCTTTACGGCCAGGCGCTTTTGATCGAGGGGATCCCTCTGGAGGAGCCGTCTGAGTTTGCAGACCAGATCTGCGAGATCATGTGATCCACCCTGTGTTTACATTTGCTTTTTAGGATTGGTGATGAAAGAGATGAATCAAGGAGCTCCCTATCCCTATGGTATGCCGGAGCAGGGCTTTCCACAAACGGCGCCTGCTTCTGCCGGGCCTGACGCCGGGGCAGCTTTTCCCGGAGGAGGAATCCCTTCGGGGGCTTTTCCGGCTGTTCCGGGAGTCCCGCCCTATCCTGCCTGTGAGGCACGACCTGTAGTAACAGGCTTCCCGCAAGGCCCTGCAGAGGGAGCCGGGTTTCCCGTGCAGGGGCCGCCGCCCTGTTCTCCGTATCCGCCGGCGAGCGCCGCGGCATCTTTTCCTGTGCCGCCTTCGCCCTTTGGCTTTTATGGCCCGGCGGCCGGCCCTTACTGCCCCGGCGCGCCCATTCCTTTTGCGCCTTCCGGGATCTCACAGCCTTCTGGCGGATATGCGGCGGGAAGCTTTTATCAAAGCCCCGCTGCTTTCGGGCAGACGCCGGCGCCGCTTTTTTCTCCCTATGGGCAGACCTATGCTTCCCAGGAACGCTCCCCCCGTCTGAAAAGGGCCACCGCTTCTATGAACCTGATGGGGCTTTTGGTGTTGGGCCAAAGCGGGCTTTCCATGCTTTTCGGAGGCCTGCTGGGTGTGATCGTTGCCCTTTGCGGTTTGAATTTCAATTTTACGGGGATGTCTATGCTGTGGCTTTCCGCTGCCTTGGTCCCTCTGACTACTGCGCTGCCTTTTGCCATCTATCTTTTCTGCAGGCGCAGTCAAGACCTGGAGCGATCCCTGCGGTTTGAAAAGGTGGGCTTTTTAAACGGGCTTTTCTGTGCCCTTGCGGGACTTTCCCTTTGTCTTTTGTCGAATTTCCCGGCTTCCTGGCTGCAAAACTTTTTCAATAACTTCGGCTACAAAGCGGTTCAGCAGTCTCCCGCAAGCTCCAGTATCTGGGAGTTTGTCCTGGAATTTTTCTGCACGGCGGTCCTGGTTCCGGTCATGGAGGAGTTCGCCTTCAGAGGCGTGCTTTTCTCCCGGCTGAGAAGACACGGCTTTTTATTTGCGGCAATAGGCTCTTCTCTGCTTTTCGCGCTGGCTCATCTGGACTTTTCTACGGTGATCTTTGCCTTTGGAGCCGGCCTGGTGTTCAGCTTCCTCTACGAGAAGACGGGAAATCTCTGGGTCACCGTTGTGATACATGCTCTCAATAACGGCTTAGCTGTATTTCTAAACGATATCAATTTGTTTTTCGGGAAACAGGGAGCCTGGATCGGAGAGCTTTGCTTCTGGGGGATGATCTTGCTGGGTTTGATAGCGGTCCTTCCCTTGGTGCTCTCACCGAAAAGGCGCAGTTTGATTTTCGGAAGGCGGCCTGCCGATCCCATGGCGCCGCAGCCCTTAAGGGGGGGAGAAACGGCTGGATGCATTTGCCGTTCCGGCGCTTTCTGGGCCATGGTGGGGATCGCTGTGCTCTACACGGCCTTCCTTTTTGTTCAGCCATGACGCTGGCGTTTTTACCTAAGAAAAAGTTCATGCTTCGCGCGCTGGAGCTGGCGCGGGAGGCCATGGCTTTCGGAGAAGTACCGGTAGGAGCGGTGGTAGTGAAGGACGGAGTGATCCTCGGAGAGGGAAGAAATCGCGGAGAACGGGAGAAAAATCCCCTTGCCCATGCAGAGCTGGAGGCTATAGCGGCAGCCTGCCGAACGCTTAACTCCAAAAGGCTTCCCGGGAGTGAACTCTATGTGACGCTGGAGCCCTGTCCCATGTGTACCGGCGCCGTGATCAACGCCCATATCGATACGGTGGTTTACGCGGCGGACGATGAACGCGCCGGATGCTGCGGCACAGCGGTCGATCTGTTTTCCCTTCCTTACAGCCACCGCCCGCTGGTATACCGGGGCTTTTTAGAGGAGGAGGCCCGCGCCCTGCTGCAAAGCTTTTTCAGAGCCTTGAGAGAACCCGGCGAAACGGGCCCAGCGTAAAAAGAGCCAAAGGGCTGAAACAAAAGCTCCGTCTTTGAGAAGCTTCCCAAAGGCGGAGCTTTGATCATTTATGCTTCACAAAAGCAGCCTTTTCTTCCGGAAGCCGTGATCACCTCGATCCCGCACCCGGGAGCTTTGTTTCCGGATGCTGCCGGACATTTGATCGCAAGGCCTGCCCCCGGCGTCTGATCAAAGCAGTAGGAAAGCCGGTTGCAGCAGCCGCCGGAGGCTTGATACCACTTGCAGGCGTTGGAGTTTGTGCAGTGCCTGATCACATTTTCCAGATCGATATATTCCTGAGCGATGGCGCCCCCCGCGTGATAATCACCGTTACTGATCAGAATATGGGCGCTTCCCAGGTCGGAAAACAGGCGGCACCAGCCGGAGGCAGTACCGTGATGGGGAGCCTTGATGATATTGTACCCATCGTACAGCCGGTCTTCCAGGCTCTCTAAAACTTCAGGGGTGGCGTCTCCGGTCATCAGAAGGTCTTCAGAACCAGCTTTTCCCGTGCGCCGGTTGTGAAACACCACAGAGGAGGCGTTGATGGAATCTGAAAAGGCGGTCAAGAGCAGGGGATCTGTCAGAATATCCCGCACCTTGTGAGCGTTGGGGGTGAGATTGAGCTCGGCCTTCAGCTCTTCCATGGCGCGAAGGTTTTCTTCCAGCAGGGAAAGCAGCTCCCGGCGTATTTCAGGAAGCGCTCTTCCGGAAACGCAAAAGGCGTCGGCGCATTGCAGATAAAGCTGTAAAAAGCTTTCCTTATATTTTAAAAACTCCTTCGCGCACAGGGGCAAAAACGGGGAAGAGAACAGAATATTCATTTCCTCTATGGCCGAGGAAAGTTCATTTGAGAAGGGAAAGTCATCTCGCCGAGGCCAAAGCACCTCATATTCCGTCTCGTCAAAGGAAAACAGATCTCCGGCACGCAGGGTGAAGATCCGTTCGCTTCCCAGCGCTTTTTCCAAATAGCGGAAGATGCGCAGACAAGAGGTGTTTACCTGCGAACAGTCGCTTTGCGCGGGGAGAAACAGGTGGGCGAACAGGGCAAAATCAATAAGGAGAGGGCTTCCGTTTTTATCCAGAGGAGAGGCAGGGATCAAAACGCGGCTGAAATACCCGGGATGTGTTTCCAGGATCTTTTTGAAGCCGCACAGATGATCCCGGTGATAATGGGTCAAAAGAAAGTGCCGGTCCGTAAAGGACGCGTAGCGCTGTGCGATCTGCTCAAAGCGCAGCTCCATCGGAAGCTCTCCGTCCCGAAGCTTTTGGTTCATGCTGCCGCAGTCTACCATGAGAATTTCCTGATTTTTCCCGATCAGTACTGTGCAGTCGCCGTATTCCACATCGTTGAGTTCAATGCGCCGCATGAAAAGCCTCCTGTGGATGAAAAGAATCAGTCCTCGACCTTAGGCGGATCCTGCTTTTTATAAAGGATACCGTTGTGATATTTTCCGTCTTTCCAGTCGCCGGAAAACACCACTTCTCCGTTTTCGTCAAATTCCGTGCCGTGGCCGTTTTGTTTCCCGTCCTTCCACATACCGGTGTACAGCAGCCTCCCCTGGGGGTCAAAGAGGGACCCAAGACCGGTAGGAAGATCGTTTTCCCAGCTCCCTACAAACAGAGTGCCGTCCTCCCGATGATAGGATACGCCAGCACCCTGCTTTTTTCCGCCTTCGATGCGCCCCGCGTAGCGCAGGTCGCCCTCGCGGTCGAAAAGCGCGGTGAAGCCTTCTGCTTTACCCTCTTTCCAGCGGGCTACATGCAGGGCCTGGTCTGAATTTCGGAAAGAAACTCCCAATCCGTCCTTCTGACCTTCTTTCCAGAAGCCGGCATAGCACAGATTCCCGTTTTGGTAGTAATAGGAGCCAAACCCGTCTCGCTTGCCGTCTTTATACTCACCGTCATAGGCGGTCAGTCCATTTGGCTGCTGTGTCCTTTTCCTGCCGGTAAGGGAATTTTCCTGCTGAGCGGACAAAGCTGTTTCCTCCAAGGGGGCGGGTCCTTCAACGCTTTCCTGTGACGAAGAGCGCTCGCCATCTGCAAAGACAGGCCCCTTTTCCAAAACGGCTGCGCTGTCTTCGGCGGGGTGCGTCTCCTCAAAGGCAGGGGGATGGGGGAGCTCAGATCGTTCCAGACGCTGGGCAGCCTGTAAAATTGCCTGTGTGTCGGGTGCTTCTCTCTGCTCTGAGGATAATTCCGGCTGCCTTTCAATGAGCCGGGCGGCTTCTAACAGAGCGTCGATCTCCGGGTCGCCTGTGGCCGGTTCCGGGCCGCTGGCTGTTTCCGGCTCTGGCTGCGCTTGGTTATCGGAAGTGTTCCCGTCGGGCGGGAGGGCCTCTTTGACGGAGCTCGAAGCCGGAATTTCAGGTTCCTCTTGGGAAACTGTGAGCTCCGGCTCGGATGATTGTTCGAAAATGGCCTGTCCCTCAGTGGGAACGTCTGCCTTAGGCTGCGCTTCTGCCTGCCGGGGAAGAGGGGCCTCTTCTTCCGGGCCGTTTTTAAGAAGCACGGCAGGGTCCTCCAAAGTGGAAAACAGGGGCCCGTCTTCCTGTTCGCCGTATACGGCCCCATCCTTTATCTCCCAGGCGGAGGTGAGCAGGATCGAACCGCTCTGGATCTCCTTCAGGGCCTCTTCCCGATCTAAAGCTTCCCCCTTCGGGCAGTAGCAAAAGCTGCCCTGCTCGGTGGAAAGGATCAGTTCCGGTTCGCCGAACCGGCTGTTGACGAGGCTTTGCTCCGCGGTGCCGGGCCGGTAATCCACCGGGTAGAGGATGGTGGAGCGGTACTGCTTTTGTTCCCTCATATAGTCAAAGCGCTCTACGCCGTCAAAGGCGCCGCAGGGCTTGAAGATAACGCTGGCCACCCGGCTGTCCCATGGGTCATAGTATTCCGATTTGAGCCACATCTGGTCTTTGTCGAAAAACAGCCGCGCAGTGATGATATTCCGGAAATCCCGCAGCACCAAAAGAAAGCCGCCCCGCTGGCCGAAGGCCTCTTCCAGATTCACCTTGTTGGCGGTTTTTTTCCAGTAGAGGCAGCGGCGGGCAAGCTTCCCCTGAAGCTTCCCCTCAAAGCCTTTGATCGCTTCCTTCTGGCCTACCTTTACCGTCTTTTTTCCGCCGGTGAAAAACTTTTTTCTGGCAGCGGCAAATTCTCCGCAGAAAAGCTCCGGACTGTCCCGCTGAGTGAAGCAGACGCCGTATACATCTCGGGCCAGCAGGCTTTTGCTGACAGCGTTTTGTGATAAAATGCTTTCCATAAGGCTGTTTAGCTCACAGGGCACAGCTCAAAAAAACAAGGATGCGAGCCCTGCGGGATCCTTTCTTCTGTTTTCTCAAAGCATCGGTTTTCGGGATTTCTTTTTCAAATCCTGACCTTACGACAAATTATAACATAATTTGTGCTATAATAAAAGAAAATTCCGGAAGAACGGAAAAAGTCTTTTGAAGCGGAGTGTCCCGGCTTTTTAAGAGGGGCACGGGAACGAATTTTCCGCGGCAGATCAAAGGAGTGAAAATCGGCGTGAAAGAATCGTGGGAAAAGTTTTTCGAGAGCCTTGGAAATTGGGCAGGCGGACTTGCGTTGGATCTTTTGGCCGCGGCCGCCATCTTTGTGGGGGGGTGGTACTGCTCCCGGCTTTGTGCCAAGCTTACCAGAAAGGCCCTGCAAAGGGCGAAAACAGATCCGCTGGTGCAGAGCTTTCTGGGCTCGACGGTGCGCGCTGTTGTGCTTTTGGTGGCGCTCATCAGTGCGGTGGCCAGAATGGGGATCAACATCACCTCCCTGGTGGCCGCTCTGGGAGCGGCGGGTCTGACCGCCAGTTTTGCTTTACAGGGCAGCCTTTCCAATCTGGTAAGCGGAATGCAGATCATCTTTACCAAGCCTTTTAAGATGGGAGATTATCTGGCGCTTCAGGAGTACGAAGGGACAGTGAAGCGGATCGAGATCCTCTATACCACGCTTGCAACCTTTGACAACAAGGAGATCATTGTGCCCAATTCCAAGGTCACAAGCGATGTGGTGGTGAACTTCACCTCCGGGAAAACCAGGCGGCTTGACCTGCGCTATACCGTGTCTTATCGGGCGGAACTCCAAAAAGTGAAATCCGTCCTGGAAGGTCTCGTTCGGGAAGAGCCCAGAATTTTAGATGCGCCTCAGCCCGTTGTGGCGGTGGGGGAGCTGGGGGAAAGCGGCGTGACGATAGTGCTCAAGCTCTGGTGCGAGGGAGAACAGTACTGGAGTCTGTACCACGATATGCAGGAGCGGGTGAAGCTCACCTTTGACCGGGAGAACATAGCCTTTCCTTTTCCGCAGCTGGATGTGCATCTGGATCAGACGGCGGACAAAAGCGTTGAGCCGGGATAATAGTGGGCGAGGATCTCCCGATAGTCCGCGCCCTGCTTCGCGAGAAAGATGGCGCCTGCCTGGCTCATCCCCACGCCGTGCCCCCATCCCTTTACGGTGAAATGGAAGCCTTCTTCCGTGAGGGCCACCTGAAAATTGGTGCTGCGCAGGGAAAGGGCGTCCCGAAGCTCTGCCCCGGTAAAATCAGCCCCCATGACCGACAGGCTTTGCAGATACCCCCGGGGAGTGCGCTTTTCCCTCTGGAACCAGTCCTCCTTTGAAAGGGTGCTGTCCAAAGCGCGCTCCGGAAAGGCCCCGGTGAGCTTTGAAATAAGCTCCTCAAAGGGAATATCCACAGTAGTGAGAAACCCGTCGCAAAGCAGATCTCCGGGGCTTGCCACCGCCTTTAAATAGGGCAGGTCTTCCTCCCAGATGTTTCCGGCGGTTTCCGTGCTCCCGGCGCCGATGGCGAAATAGCAGGCGCAGATGGGCTTTCCCTCCCAGGTGAGCAGTTCCCCTGCCGTCTCTTTGCACACTTGCTGCAAAAGGCGGTAATACTCTTCAAAATCCTCCCCCCAGCGCTGGCGCATCTGCTCCTTTGTCACATAGACCAGCCAATTCTCGCTGTCGCAGGCAAAGTCTGCGCCCTGTACCTTTTCTTCGTTTTCCTGTTTCCACCGATAGAGAGTGAAAATGGCTACCGCCTGTGCTTTTAAGGCTTCCTTCGGAGCAGAGAGATCCATTTCGCAGGCCAGTGCGGCCGGCAGAAATTCCTCAACGGATACATCGAAAAGCCTGCTTTGGGCCGCGTCATAGATCAGGAAAGAGTCCTGAGCGTTTTTTGCCCCGATATTTCGGCTTCCGGCATCCAGAAATTCGGGGATCTGCGTATTGGATGGGGCGGACGGTTCTCCCTCAGCTTCCGCGGGGGAGCGGACAGGATCCTTTTTTTCAGACGGCCCTTTGATGCGAGAGACCCCCCAGGCTCCCAGAGGGATCAAGGTAATGACCCCGTAAAAGACCAAAAAGAGCAGAAGCAGGCGTTTGAGGGAAAAGCTGTTTTTTCGTTTTTGCATTTTTTTGACCTTCCTCATTTAAATTTTTTGGTATTTTTTCAGAAATCTTGGAAGAATTCTAAAAAAATGAATTTCTCAATCATTAAAATTGCAAAATTGATTGACTTTAGGGAATGAATAGGATACAATCAGGAGTAATTATCCGAAGAGACGATTGGGAAATAATCTGAAAGAGAGGCGGAAATCCCATGCAGAGGCTCAACAATGAGAGCGAAACCAGTACGACGATCCAGGAATTGTGCGCGGAGTATCGGGCTCATAATTCCTTTTCTCAGAAGGAATACGATCAGCACCAGGTCAAGCGCGGGCTTCGCAATCCTGACGGGACCGGCGTGATGGCTGGCCTGACACATGTTTGCAATGTTCACGGTTACCTGATCGATGATGGCGACAAGGTGCCTGATAAAGGAAGGCTTACCTATCGCGGGCTCAATGTAGAGGATATCGTTGCCGGCTGTGAGGCGGAGGGCCGTTTTGCCTTTGAAGAGGTGGTATGGCTTTTGATTTTCGGAAAACTGCCGGATAAGCGGCAGTTCCAGCGGATTTGCGGCCTGCTTTATGACAACCGGGAGCTGCCGGATTATTTCGTGGAAGATATGATCATCAAGGCTCCTTCCAAGAATGTGATGAACAAGCTGGCCCGCTCTGTTCTGGCCCTTTACTCCTATGACGACGACCCCGATGACCTTTCCCTGGAAAATAATATGCGGCAGAGCATCTCTTTAATCGCCCGGATGCCTTCCATTATGCTTTACGCCTACCAGGTAAAGCGCAGGCACTTTGACCGGGAAAGCATGTTTTTTCATCCCTATGAGCCGGGGCACTGCACGGCGCAGGCTATTTTGAACGGCCTGCGGCCCGATCGAAAGTTTACAGAGGAGGAGGCTAGGCTCCTGGACCTGTGCATGGTGCTTCACGCGGAGCACGGCGGGGGAAATAATTCCACCTTCACCACCCGTGTGCTCACTTCTGCCGGAACGGATATTTATTCCGCCATTGGAGCGGCGATCGGTTCTCTGAAGGGCTTTCGCCACGGAGGCGCCAATCACCGGGTGCGCATGATGATGGACGATATCATGGAGCATGTGAAGGACTGGGAGGACGAGGAGGAAATTTCGGGATACCTGGAAAAGATCCTCAAGAAGGAAGCTTCCGACGGAAGCGGCTTGATCTACGGCATGGGTCACGCGATCTATACTCTGTCTGATCCCAGGGCGGTGATCCTCAAGTCCAAAGCGAGAAACCTCGCCCGGCAGAAGGGCTTTGAAAAGAAGCTGGCGCTTTATGAGCTGGTAGAAAAGCTTTCCCCTGAGGCATTCCGGAAAACTACGGGAAATGACAAGGTCATCAGTGCCAATGTGGACTTCTATTCGGGCCTGATCTATGAGATGCTGGGAATTCCGGAGGAGCTTTATACTCCGATGTTCGCGGTATCCCGCATTTCCGGATGGTGTGCCCACCGCATCGAAGAACTGACGACCGGCGGCAGGATCATGCGCCCCGCCTATCGTGCTCTGGTGCAAAAGCAGGAATATGTGCCTTTGGATCAGCGCTGAAAACTTTTTTCTGGAAAACTTGGAAATTTTTTTAATTTGTGGTAGAATGACCGGGAAGCGGCTTTCTTTTGCTTTCTGAAAGCTGCGGGCTTCTGCTCTGACAATAATCCGGTTCCCGAGGCCAGCGCTTCGGGAACTCTTAGCGAGGAAGAAAAGTGATGAATGTTCTCAATGCGCTGAAGGTCACCTGCGTAGGCTTTGCGGGCGGCGTACTGTTACGAGTGGTGCAGATGCTGTATTTTTACGATTATGACACGGGCTTCGCGACAGATGGGGGCGTTACGGCCTGGCTTTGCCTTGGGTTTGCGGTGGCTGCCTGCGTGCTGGCCTGTGTGATGTGCTTTCAGGCCCGCCGGTATTTCGGCCCCTATGTTCCCCGCAAGAACGCGGGCCTGGGGGCAGTGGCGGCCATTTCCGGCCTGATCCTGATCTCTTGCAGCATCCTGCAGTTTCTGGACTATTTGAACTACCGGAAAACGGGAGTTGCAGCTTATGATTCCAGTGAACGGGGCGTTTTGCATCTGTTGTTTTCAGCAGCCTGCATTCTGTTTGGGGCGGTGCAGTTTTATGCCTCCATCGGTTTCCTGACCGGAAAAAACAATCTTTCCAAAGTGCCGCTGCTGTATCTGGCGGCAGTGCTGTGGGGGATCGCCTACCTGGTGCTGGTCTATGTGTTCTACGCCCGCTCTTCCTCCTTTGTGGAAAATTTCTTTGCCGTAATGGGTGGCGCCTCCATGCTGCTCGCCCTGTTTTATCTATGCAAGCTTCTGGCAGGCGTGGATGAGGAAGGAGCGGCGAAACGGCTGTTCGTCACAGGGCTTACGGCAGTGATCCTTACGGTTACTTACGCCTTTTCCAACCTGGCGCTGTTGGTGCTGGGGAAAAGCTATTCCGGCGAGATCCCTGCCATGGTGCAGCTTTCCAGCCTGGGAGTGGCCGCCTTTTTACTGGTGTTTCTGGTCACCTTCCGCAAGTACAGCATCCGCCGTACCGCGGGAGAAAGTGAAGAAGAGCCTGCCTCCCGGCGCCCAAGCAAGCGTTTTCGGGCAGATTGAGGATTTTGAAGGCGAAAGAAAAATGCCAGAATTTTCTTTTGGGGGACTTGTAAATTTCCTCAGGTTGGATTAAAATAGAGGGAGGAAAAGTCCTATCATACTTTTTAGGAGGTCATACCAATGTCTGTTAAAGTTGCGATTAACGGTTTCGGCCGCATCGGCCGCCTGGCTTTCCGCCAGATGTTCGGCGCCGCGGGCTATGAGATCGTGGCCATCAACGATCTGACCAGTCCCAAAATGCTGGCTCACCTGCTGAAGTACGATTCCGCCCAGGGCCGCTATGCTCTGTGCGATAAGGTGGAGGCCGGAGAGGATTCCATCACAGTTGACGGCAAGACCATTAAGATCTATGCTGAGAAGGATGCCAAGGATCTGCCCTGGGGCAAGATCGGCGTAGATGTTGTTCTGGAGTGCACGGGCTTCTACACCTCCAAGGCGAAGAGCCAGGCTCATATTGATGCCGGCGCCAAGAAGGTAGTGATCTCCGCTCCCGCCGGAAACGACCTGAAGACCATCGTATACAGCGTAAATGAGAAGACCCTGACGAAGGACGATCAGATCATCTCCGCTGCTTCCTGCACCACGAACTGCCTGGCTCCCATGGCCGACACGCTGAACAAGTATGCTCCCATTCAGAGCGGCATCATGACCACCGTTCATGCCTTCACCGGCGATCAGATGGTGCTGGACGGCCCCCACAGAAAGGGCGACCTTCGCCGTGCCCGTGCCGCCGCTGTGAACATCGTTCCCAACTCCACCGGCGCCGCCAAGGCCATCGGCCTGGTCATCCCCGAGCTCAACG
>CAZMFF010000012.1:0-43613 GCA_964565505.1 uncultured Acutalibacter sp.
CGGCCCTGTTCCGCTGCCCACCGAGAAGCAGATCATCACCATTCTGCGGGCCGTTCATAAGTACAAGGACAGCCGTGAGCAGTTCGAGATGCGCACCCACAAGAGACTGATCGACATTCTCAGGCCCAGCAACAAGACTGTGGAAGCCTTGATGGGTCTGGAACTCCCCGCCGGCGTAGAGATTGAGATCAAGCTGTAAGGCTTTCTCACCACTTTGCCCCGTGCGGAGGGTCATGTTGGGAAAACCCCAACCAATAACCTGTTAGGAGGAACAGAAAATGAACAAAGGAATTATCGGCAAGAAGGTCGGCATGACGCAGATCTTCGACGACAAGGGCAAGGTCATTCCCGTCACCGTAGTGGAAGCGGGGCCCTGCGTGGTAACGCAGAAGAAGACCTTGGAAAACGACGGCTATGAGGCCGTGCAGGTGGGCTTTGGAGACCAGAAGCCCCAGCGTGTGACGAAACCCCTTGCCGGACATTTTAAGAAGGGGGACGTGGCCCCGAAGAAGGTTCTCAGGGAGCTTCGTCTTTCCGATATCTCGGCGGTCAATGTGGGCGACCTCATAAAGGCCGACGCTTTTGAGGCCGGTGAAAAGGTGGATGTGACCGGAGTCAGCAAGGGCAAGGGTTACGCCGGCGTGATCAAGCGCTGGAACTTCCATCGGCTGAAAGAGAGCCATGGTTCCGGACCTGTGGCCCGTCACGGCGGCTCCAACGGCGCGTGCTCCAGCCCCTCCAGAGTTTGGAAGGGCCTGAAGATGGCCGGACACCTGGGCGCGGAAACAGTCACCGTGCAGAATCTTACCGTGGTAAAAGTAGACGCAGAGAATAATCTGATCGCCATCAAGGGCGCTGTTCCCGGCCCCAACGGCGGCATCGTGGTTGTTCGCGACAGCGTGAAAGCGTAAGGGAAGGAGGAATCAGAATGCCTACAGTAGCAGTTTTAGATATGCAGGGCAAGGAGGTAGGAAAGCAGGAGCTTTCCGAGGCCGTATTCGGCATTGAGCCCAACGTCCCTGTGATGAACGATATGGTAAAAAATTATCTTGCCAATCAGCGCCAGGGCACTCAGTCGGCTCTGACCCGCGCAGAGGTTTCCGGCGGCGGAAAGAAGCCCTGGAGACAGAAGGGCACCGGCAGAGCGCGTCAGGGCTCTACCAGAGCTCCCCAGTGGACCCACGGCGGCATCGTGTTTGCCCCGAAGCCCCGGTGCTACCGCTACACCCTCAATAAGAAGGTGAAGCGTCTCGCTATGAAGTCTGCCCTGTCCTCCAAAGTGCAGGACAACGAGATGATCGTGCTGGATGCCATTACCGCCGAGGACTATAAGACAAAGACCATCGCCCAGATGCTCAAGGCAGTGGGCAGCGAAAAGAAGGCCCTCATCGTTCTCGACGCCGTAGACGAAAAGGTGATCGCCTCCGCCAGAAATATTCCCGGAGTGAAGACCGCTCAGGTCAACACCCTGAATGTGTACGATATCCTCAACGCCGATAAGTTTATCGTTGTCAAGGATGCGGTAGCCAAAATCGAGGAGGTGTATGCATAATGGCAGCACAGGACATCATCATCCGCCCCATCATCACGGAAAAGACGATGGATGGCACCGCCCAGAAGAAGTACACCTTTGAGGTCAAAAAGGATTCTACCAAAATCGACATTGCAAAGGCTGTGGAAGAGCTGTTCGGCGTCAAGGTCGACAAAGTGAACACTCTCCATGTCAGAGGCCGTATGCGCCGCCAGGGCAGGTTTGAAGGCTATACCAGAAGCTGGAAGAAAGCCATCGTGACTTTAACCGAGGGCAGCAAGACCATCGAGTTCTTCGAAAGCATGGTCTGATCTGGAATAGTTTACAGTAAAGAGAGAAAGAACCGGCAGGAATGGGAAGAAAGCTTCCCGCAAAGCCAAAATAGGAGAGTGAAACTGACATGGCAATCAAGAATTACAAGCCGACCACCGCGGCAAGGCGGAATATGTCTGTGACAGACTATACCGGCCTTTCCAAGAATGGTCCGGAAAAGAGCCTGTTGGCTCCCTTAGATAAGAAAGCGGGCCGCAACAGCTACGGCAGGATCACCGTTCGCCACAGAGGCGGCGGGAACCGGCAAAAATACCGTATTATCGATTTTAAGCGCCAGAAGCACGGCGTAGAGGCCACTGTACAGAGCATCGAGTATGATCCCAACCGCTCTGCTTTTATTGCCCTTTTGCAGTATGAGGACGGCGAGAAGAAATACATCATCGCGCCTCATGGCCTGAAGGCGGGCGACAAGGTGATCTCCGGAGCAGATGCCGATATCAAGCCCGGAAATGCGCTGCCTCTGAAGAGCATCCCGGTTGGTACCTTTATCCACAATGTGGAGCTCTATCCCGGAAAGGGCGCTCAGCTGGCCAGAGCCGCAGGCATCATGGCTCAGCTGATGGCGAAGGAAAACGGAATGGCCCTTTTGAGGCTTCCCTCCGGAGAGCTTCGCAATGTGCCGGAAAGCTGCATGGCTTCTATCGGCCAGGTCTCCAATATCGACCACGAGAACATGAAGATCGGCAAAGCCGGCCGTAAGCGTCATATGGGCTGGAGACCTACCGTCCGCGGCTCGGTCATGAACCCCAACGACCACCCCCACGGCGGCGGCGAGGGCAAGAGCCCTGTGGGCCGTCCGGGCCCTGTTACTCCTTGGGGCAAGCCCGCTCTGGGATATAAGACCCGCAAGACTCACAATCGCAGCGATAAGTTTATCGTCAAGCGCAGAAACGGTAAATAAGGCGTACGGAAAGGAGCTTAGAGAAAATGAGTAGAAGCTTGAAAAAAGGACCTTTTGTACAGCCTGTGCTGCTGAAAAGGATTCAGGCTATGAACGAGGCCGGCGAGAAGAAGATCGTAAAGACATGGAGCAGAGCCTCTATGATTTTCCCGGATTTTGTCGGCCATACCATCGCGGTGCATGACGGCCGCAAGCATGTCCCGGTCTATATCACCGAGGATATGGTAGGACACAAGCTGGGCGAGTTTGCCCCCACGCGTACCTTTAAGGGCCACGCCGGTTCGAAGACGACCAAGTAAAGAAAGGAGAAGAGATAAGTATGGAAGCGAAAGCAACACTCAATTATACCCGAATCTCTCCCCGCAAGGTCGGACTCGTGCTGGATCTCATCCGCAACAAGCCGGTGGACCTTGCCTCCGCTATTCTCCGGCACACGCCTAAGGCCGCCTGCGAAGACCTGGAGAAGCTTTTAAAGTCTGCTGTTGCCAATGCTGAAAACAATTTTAACATGGACAAAAACAGCCTTTATGTTTCCCAGTGCTACGTGACGCCCGGTCCCACCCTGAAGAGAGTGCGGCCCGGCCCCCACGGCAGAGCGTTCCGGGTGTTGAAGAGAACTTCCCACATCACAATTGTGGTGAAGGAAAAAGAGTAAGCGAGGAGGGTAATTATGGGTCAGAAAGTTAATCCCCACGGCCTTCGCGTGGGCGTGATCAAAGATTGGGATTCCCGCTGGTTTGCGAAAGACAATGTGTTCGGCGATACGCTGGTTGAAGATTATAACCTGCGCAAAACGCTGAAAAAGCAGCTGTATTCCGCCGGCGTCCCGAAAATCGAAATCGAGCGCGACGACTCTAAGGTGCGCATTCATATCCACTGTGCAAAGCCCGGTATGGTCATCGGCAAGGGCGGAACAGAGATCGAAAAGCTTCGCCAGCAGTGTGAGAAGATACTTCATAAGCCGGTGGTCATCAATATCATCGAGGTTCGCCAGCCTGATCTCAACGCTCAGCTGGTAGCGGAGAATATCGCCTCTCAGCTGGAGAGAAGAATTTCCTTCCGCCGGGCCATGAAGGGCTGCATCGGCCGCAGCATGAAGCTGGGCGCGAAGGGGATCAAAACACAGGTGTCCGGCCGTCTGGGCGGCGCCGAAATTGCCAGAAGCGAGCAGTATCATGACGGTACGATCCCGCTGCAGACCATCCGTGCCGATATTGACTATGGTTTTGCCGAGGCCAATACCACCTACGGCCGTATCGGCGTCAAGGTGTGGCTGTATAAGGGCGAGGTATTAAACGATAACCGCAGCGGCCGCCCTGAGAGACGGGATGACCGGCGCGAGCGTCCGGATCGCCGCGGATCCGCAGAGAAAAGGGAAGGAGGCCGCAGATAATGTTACTCCCCAAGCGCGTAAAATACCGCAGAGTGCAGCGGGGCCGCATGAAGGGCAAAGCCACTCGCGGAAATAAAGTCACTTACGGTGATTATGGTCTCCAGGCTCTGGAGCCCGCCTGGATCACCTCCAACCAGATCGAGGCCGCCCGTGTGGCCATGACCCGTTACTGCAAGCGTTTCGGTAAGGTCTGGATCAAAATTTTCCCCGATAAGCCTGTTACGCAGAAGCCTGCTGAAACCCGAATGGGTTCCGGTAAAGGTTCCCCCGAGTATTGGGTAGCCGTGGTAAAGCCCGGCCGCGTAATGTTTGAGCTGGGCGGCGTTCCGGAGGCCACTGCAAGAGAGGCTCTTCGTCTGGCAGCCAACAAGCTCCCGATCAAGTGCAAATTCGTCACCAAGGAAGAAACGGAGGCTTGTGAGTCATGAAAGCTTCAGAAATCAGAGAATTGACAGCTGAAGAGCTGAACCAGAAACTTGCCGACCTCAAGGCTGAGCTTTTCAACCTGCGTTTCCAGCTTGCGATCAATCAGCTTGAGAACCCCATGCGCATCCCGGCTGTGAAAAAAGACATTGCCCGAGTCAAAACGATCATTCGTGAAAATGAGCTCGGCGCCGGCAACGCTTAAGGGAAGGGGGATTTATTGTGAGCAGCAATGCAGAGAGAAATATGAGAAAGACCATCGTTGGCCGCGTTGTGAGCGACAAGATGGACAAGACCATTGTGGTGGCCATTCAGGACAGCGTGAAGCATCCGATCTACGGAAAGGTCATCAAGCGTACCGTGAAGCGCAAGGCCCACGACGAGGAGAACCAGTGCAGAGTGGGAGATCGTGTGCGTATCATGGAGACCCGGCCCCTTTCCAAGGACAAAAGATGGCGTCTGGTGGAAATCATTGAGAAAGCCAAATAATTTTGGCACAAGCGTTTTGAAAATCTTATTTGGCTTTTAAGCAAAGGAGGAACGTACTGTGATACAGCAGCAGTCTTACCTCAAGGTTGCCGACAACACCGGCGCAAAGGAGCTTATGTGCATTCGTGTGTTGGGAGGCACCGGCAGGAGGTATGCCAATATCGGCGACGTTGTGGTGGCTTCAGTCAAAAAAGCAGCACCCGGCGGCGTGGTGAAAAAGGGCGACGTGGTCAAGGCGGTCATTGTGAGATCCGCTTCCGGCGTTCGCCGTGAAGACGGCACTTATATCCGTTTCGACGAGAATGCCGCCGTAATTATCAGAGATGACAAGAACCCCAGGGGAACGCGTATCTTCGGGCCTGTCGCGAGAGAACTGCGCGACAAGGAATATCTGAAGATCCTTTCGCTTGCCCCGGAAGTACTTTGATGGAGGTGCACTGCAAAGATGAATAAGCTTCATGTAAAAACCGGTGACACCGTAATGATCCTCAGCGGAAAGGACCGCGGCAAGAAGGGCAAGGTCATGCAGGTTTCCCCTAAGGAAGGCAAAGTGATCGTGGAGAACGCGAACTTTGTGCAGAAGCATGTGAAGCCCCGGAGAATGGGAGAAAGCGGCGGGATCATCAAGGCCGAATCTGCCATCTATGCCTGCAAGGTACAGGTCGTTTGCCCGCGCTGCGGAAAGCCCACCCGTGTCGGCCATAAGGTTTTGAACGACGGCACGAAGGAACGCATTTGCAGAAAATGCGGCGAGTCGCTGTAAGGGAGGAATAGACTGAGATGGCAAGAATGAAGGATTTTTATAAAGCGGAAGTGGCCCCCGCGCTGATGAAGAAGTTCTCTTACAAGAGCGTGATGGAGATCCCGAAGCTGGATAAAATTGTAGTGAACGTAGGCGCAGGCGAAGCGAAGGACAACGCCAAGGCAATCGATTCGATCAGCGGTGATCTGGCAAAGATCACCGGGCAGAAGCCCGTAGTGTGCAAGGCCAAGAAGTCCGTTGCAAACTTTAAGCTGCGTGAAGGAATGCCCATCGGCGTGAAGGTGACGCTCAGAGGGGACAGAATGTACGAGTTTCTCGACAGGCTGTTCAATATAGCCCTTCCCCGTGTCCGTGACTTCCGCGGCATCAATCCCAATTCCTTTGACGGCCGCGGCAACTACAATATGGGGATCCGCGAGCAGCTGATTTTCCCTGAGATCGACTACGACAAGGTCGATAAGGTCCGGGGCATGGATATCTGCTTTGTCACCACCGCAAAAACCGACGAAGAGGCCCGCGAGTTTCTCAGCTTGATGGGCGCTCCGTTTACAAGATAAGGAGGGATCGTTGTGGCCAAAACTTCTATGAAAGTAAAGCAGAAGAGAACCCAGAAGTATTCCACCCGCGAATACAATCGCTGCAAGATCTGCGGCAGGCCGCATGCCTACCTTCGGAAATTCGGCATTTGCCGTATTTGCTTCCGCGAGCTTGCCTATAAGGGCGAGATTCCCGGAGTAAAGAAGGCCAGCTGGTAAAAAGCAGCTTTCCGGGTTTTTGTGAGGCGCAGCGCAAAGCCGGGCCTTACAAACGAAAGACTTTTCTCGGCCTGCGCTTCGGCAGGGCCGGGAGAGCTGAAAAACATGATACTGATACCATAAGGAGGTTATTAAGTCATGCAAGTTACAGATACCATTGCCGATCTGTTGACCCGCATCCGCAACGCGCAGTCTGCGAAGCACGATACGGTAGAGGTTCCTGCCTCCAACATGAAGAAGGCAATCTGTCAGATCCTCTGCGATGAGGGCTATGTGAAAAGCTTTACAGTGACAGAGGACGGCAAGCAGGGAATGATCCATATCACCCTGAAGTACGGCGAAGGCAAAACCCCTGTGATCAAGGGGCTGAAAAGAGTATCTAAGCCGGGTCTGCGCATTTATTCCAACGCGCAGGAGCTCCCCCGTGTGATGAAGGGTCTGGGCATCGCCGTGGTCTCTACCTCAAAGGGGATCATGACGGACAGAGATGCCAGAAAAGCAAACGTCGGCGGCGAAGTGCTGGCGTTCATTTGGTAAGAGAAGGGGGTGCGATAACATGTCGAGAATTGGAAGAAAACCCATAAATATTCCCGCCGGCGTCGAGGTGAAAATCGACGGCAGCGTCGTATCGGTAAAGGGCCCCAAGGGCAGCCTTACCCAGTCTGTCAACCCCAAGATCACAGTGAAGGTTGAGGGTTCTGAGATCATTGTTACCCGGCCCGATGACGAAAAGGAGTCCCGTTCTCTCCATGGCCTCACCCGCACGCTGGTAGACAATATGGTGATCGGCGTAACGGAGGGCTTCAAGAAAGAGCTGGAGGTACAGGGCGTAGGCTATCGTGTGCAGAAGCAGGGGAAAAACCTGGTAATGAACCTGGGCTTCTCCCATCAGGTGACTGTTTCCGAGACGGATGAGATCAAGATCGACGTTCCCAATCCCAACTCGATCATCATTTCCGGAATCGACAAGCAGAAGGTAGGCCAGTTTGCGGCAGAGGTTCGTGAAAAGAGACCGCCGGAGCCCTATAAGGGCAAGGGCATCCGCTATCTGGGCGAGTATGTGCGCCGCAAGGAAGGCAAAGCCGGTAAGGGCGCAAAAGGTTAAAGGAGTGAGATAAATGGTCAATAAGGCAGACACCAATAAAGCACGTCTTCGCCGTCATAAAAGAGTGCGCGGCAAGATCTCGGGCACGGCAGAACGCCCCCGGCTGAATGTTTTCCGCTCCAGCACCAATATCTATGCCCAGATCATTGACGATGTAAAGGGCGTGACCCTGTGCGCGGCATCTACCCTGGACAAGAGCTTTGAAGGCAAAGGCGGAAACAAAGAAGCTGCCAAAGAGGTGGGCAAGATGATCGCCCAGCGGGCAGCTGAAAAAGGGATCACCACTGTAGTGTTCGATCGCGGAGGCTACATTTTCCACGGCCGCGTCAAAGAGCTGGCCGAAGGCGCCCGTGAGGGCGGCCTCAACTTCTAAGAAGGAGGAATAAGGATTTGGCTAGTAATATTGACGCAACGACACTGGATATGCAGGAACGCGTAGTCGCCATCAACCGGGTTTCGAAAACCGTAAAGGGCGGCCGTGTCATGAAATTTTCCGCGCTTGTAGTAGTGGGCGACGGGAACGGAACGGTAGGCTTCGGCATCGGCAAGGCCGCCGAAGTTCCCGATGCGATCCGCAAAGGGATCGAGGATGCGAAGAAGAACCTGTTAAAGGTTTCTCTGCGCGGGTCTACGATCCCCCATGAGATTACAGGCGAGTTCGGAGCCGGCAAGGTGCTTTTGAAGCCTGCCGCCCCCGGTACCGGCGTTATCGCCGGCGGCCCTGTGCGCGCCGTGGTGGAAAGCGCGGGCATCAAGGATATTCGTACCAAGGCTTTGCGCTCCAACAATCCGTGCAATGTGGTAAGAGCTACCATCGCGGGGCTTTCTCAGCTGCGCACGGCCGAGGAAGTAGCCGCCTTGCGCGGAAAGACCACGAAGGAAATTCTGTAAGGGGAGGCTGCAGCTGTGAAAATTACGTTAAAAAAGAGCCTGATCGGCAGTAAAAAAGACCAGATTGCAACCGCACTGTCTCTGGGACTGAAAAAGATCGGAGACACCACCGAGCAGCCTGACAATGCCCAGACTCAGGGAAAAGTGAAGAAAATCAGCCATCTCGTAGAGGTCGGCAAGTAAAGCTTAAGGAGGTGCGTATCAATGAAGCTCAATCAGCTGAAGGCTGTACCCGGCTCCACCAGAGAGCCGAAACGCATCGGCAGAGGTTATGGCTCCGGCACAGGTAAGACTGCCGGAAAGGGCCATAAGGGACAGAAGGCCAGAGCAGGCCACGGACAGCGCCCCGGCTTTGAAGGCGGCCAGATGCCTCTGCAAAGACGGATCCCCAAAAGAGGGTTCAACAATATTTTTGCCAAGGAGATCGCTGCTCTCAATGTAGGAGTTCTCAATCGGTTTGAGGACGGCGCGGTTGTGGATGCTGCCGCTTTGGTGGAATCCGGTATCCTGAAAAACATTGGAGACGGTGTAAAGATTCTCGGAAGCGGGGAAATCAAAAAAAAGCTTACGGTCAAAGCCACCGCTTTCTCTGAAGCCGCAAAGGCCAAGATAGAGGCTGCAGGCGGAAAGGCCGAGGTGATCTGAGTTGTTTAACACCATTAGGAACGCATGGCGGATCCCTGATTTGAGAAAGAAGATCCTCTATACTCTTCTCATTATCATCGTTTTCCGGTTCGGCTCCGTGATCCCGGTGCCCTTCCTGGATGTGTCCGCCCTGTCTCAGATGATGGCTTCCGCAGAGGCCAGCGGAAACGCCGCGCTGGGCTACATCAATATGCTGACCGGCGGCGCGTTCTCTTTTGCTTCTCTGTTTGCCATGGGCATTACGCCCTATATCAACAGCTCGATCATCATGCAGCTTTTGACCATCGCCATTCCCGCTTTGGAGCGGATCTCCAAGGAGGGCGAAAGCGGCAGAAAGAAGATCGCCACCATCACCCGGTATGTCACCGTGGTGCTGGGCCTGATCCAGGGTGTGGCTTATTACTTCTACCTGCGCAGCAACAGCATCGTGAACTATATCGGCGCCGGGGCTGTCACAAATATCTTTGTAGGCTGCGTGATCGTGCTCACCTTTACCGCGGGCACTGCGCTGATCATGTGGATGGGCGAGCAGATCAATGAAAAGGGGATCGGAAACGGCATTTCCATCATCCTTTTGGCCGGTATCGTGGCCAGACTTCCCTCCATGGTGGGAAATCTGTGGAACTATATCTCCGCAGGCTTCAGCGGCGGCCAGTACAACTATGTGATCTTCAGCCTTCTGTTCATCGCTTTGTTCCTGGTAGTGATCTGGGTCATCGTGTTCATGAACGAGGCTGAGCGCCGGATCCCGGTGCAGTACGCAAAGAAGGTCGTAGGCAGAAAGATGTACGGCGGGCAGAGCTCTTTCCTGCCGGTCAAGGTGGCAATGAGCGGCGTTATGCCGGTGATTTTTGCCAGTGCGATCCTGTCTATCCCTCAGTTCATCAAGTTCTTCGTAAATCCTGAAGGCGGCTTCTGGAAGGGCTTTTTCAATGCCTTTTCTCAGACCGGATGGCTTTACACACTGCTCTATTTCCTGCTGATCGTCATGTTTGCCTACTTCTATATGTCCATTCAGTATAATCCGCTGGAAATGGCCAATAATCTCCGCCAGAGCAACGGCACGATCCCGGGTATCCGTCCGGGCAAGCCCTCGGCGGACTTCATCGCAAAGATCCTTTCCAAAATCACGCTGATCGGCGCATTGTTCCTGGCTTTTGTAGCGCTGATTCCCATTATTTACACCAACCTGACAGGCCTGGCGGGCCTGTCTATGGGCGGAACCTCTGTCATCATTATCGTAGGTGTGGCGCTTGAGACCGTCAAGCAGCTGGAATCTCAGATGATGATGCGTCATTACAAGGGCTTCCTCGATTGATCGGGGAAGAGGATCGGGCCGGATCATCCGGCCCGGCCGAGAAAGGAAGATTTTGTTATGAAGCTAATCCTTTTAGGCGCCCCGGGTGCCGGAAAAGGCACTCAGGCAGAACTTATTTGTCAGAAGAACAAAATCCCTACGATCTCTACGGGGAATATTCTCCGTGAGGCGCTGAAGAGCGGCACAGAAATGGGACTGAAGGCGAAAACCTATATGGAAAGCGGACAGCTTGTGCCCGATGAGATCCTCATCGGGATCATCAAGGACCGTCTTGCCCAGCCGGATTGCCAAAACGGCTTTATCCTGGATGGGTTCCCCAGGACCATTCCTCAGGCCGAGGCTCTGGACTCGATGGGCGTCAGTATCGACGCCGTCCTCGATATCGAGGTGGCGGATGAAGATATTGTCACCCGGATGTCCGGACGCCGTGTCTGCGAAAAGTGCGGTTCCTCTTACCATGTGCTGTATAAGCAGCCCAAGGAAGAGGGCAAGTGCGATCTTTGCGGCGGCACCCTCGTTCAGCGCAAGGATGATCATCCTGATACCGTCAAAGAGCGTCTGGAGGTCTATCATACCCAGACAGAGCCCCTCAAAGAGTTCTACAGCAAGCAGGGCAAGCTGCTTGTGGTACACGGCCAGGAGAAGCTGGAGGATACCAGCCGCCTGGTAGAGGAAGCTTTGGAGGCCCTGGTATGATCGTGCTCAAGACGAGCCGCGAGCTTTCCGCCATGCGAAAGGCCGGGAAGATCTCGCAGGCAGCACTGAAGCTTGCCGGAGAAGCGGTCGAGCCCGGGGTCTCAACCTGGGAGATCGACAAGCTTGTCCGCCAGTACATTGAGAAGATGGGGGCCTCCCCAAGCTTTCTCGGATACGGCGGATTTCCGGGAAGCGCGTGCATCTCGGTCAATCATGTGGTCATCCACGGCATACCCTCCAAGAGCCAGGTTTTGAAGAAAGGCGATATTGTCAGCGTTGACGTAGGCGCCTGTTTCGAGGGCTTCCATGGAGACAACGCCTGGACCTTCCCCTGCGGGGAGATCAGCAGCGATGCGAAGTCTCTTCTGGAGGCTACGGAAAAAAGCCTGTGGCTTGGGATCGAGCAGGCCAGGCCCGGAAACCGTCTGGGAGATATCGGCCATGCGATACAGGAGTATGTCGAAGCGCGCAGTTACTCGGTGGTACGAGAATTTGTCGGCCACGGAGTAGGTGCGAAGCTGCACGAAGACCCAAGCGTTCCCAATTACGGCACCCCAGGCAGGGGCGTACGGCTGCAGCCGGGTATGGTCATCGCCATTGAACCCATGGTAAACGCGGGGAAAAGCGGTGTCCGGATCCTGCAGGACGGCTGGACCACAGTCACTCAGGACGGAAGCCTTTCCGCCCATTTTGAACACACGGTAGCGATCACCCCGGACGGGCCGGTCCTGTTGACCAGGCTTGATTAAGAGAGAAAGGGAAGATGGAAGCGCCATGGAGATCAAAAGAGGCCAGGTGGTCAGGTCTTTGGCAGGACACGATAAGGGCGATTTCCAAACAGTGCTTCAGGTCCTTTCCCCCTACGCTTTCGTATGCGACGGAAAGCGTAGGCCGCTAGACCGGCCCAAGCGGAAAAAGCTGATGCATTTGGCGCCCACGGCCGCAGTGCTTTCTGAGGAAAGTCTCAAAACCAATCGACAAATTCGAAGAGCCCTGAAGCCTTTTCAGGAAGGGGCTAAGAGATAAGGTACGGAGGTTTAGTTTGTATGTCAAAGCAGGACGTAATTGAAGTACAGGGAGTGGTCAAGGAAGCGCTCCCGAACGCTACTTTTCAGGTCGAACTTCCTAACGGCCATACGGTGCTGGCTCATATTTCCGGAAAGCTGAGGATGAATTTCATCCGGATCCTGCCCGGAGATAAGGTGACGATGGAGATGTCTCCCTATGATCTCACCAAGGGCCGCATTACCTGGAGGTCCAAATAACCCAAACGGTTATTTTCCTTTAGCAAGGCCGCTGTCCGTTACAAGAAGCACGCTATCCCAACGCAAGAAAGGAAGGGTCATCCATGAAAGTAAGACCTTCTGTCAAGAAGATGTGTGAAAAGTGCAAGATCATCAAGCGCAAGGGAAAGGTCATGGTTATCTGTGAAAATCCCAAGCATAAGCAGCGTCAGGGCTAAAAGGCTCTCGCCAAAGTTATTGGAGGTGTAAGAATGGCTCGTATTTCAGGTATTGACTTACCCAGAGACAAGCGAATCGAGATCGCGCTTACCTATATTTTCGGAATCGGACGCAAAACGGCGTCTACCATCTGTGCCGAGACCGGCGTAGATCCCGACATCCGGGTGAGAGATCTTTCCGAGGACGACACAGCGAAACTGAGAGATTATATTGATAAGAACTGCCATGTAGAGGGCGACCTTCGCCGCGATGTGGCCTTTGACATCAAGAGATTGATCGAAATCGGCTGTTACCGTGGTGTTCGCCACCGCAAGGGCCTTCCGGTAAGAGGCCAGCGCACCAAGACCAACGCCAGGACCCGCAAGGGCCCCCGTAAGACGATGGCCAACAAGAAGAAGTAAGGAGGGACTTTTAATGGCAGCACAGAAGGGTACAAAAGGCGCCGTGCGCAGACGCCGCGAGCGCAAGAATATTGAGCGCGGAGCCGCCCATATCCAGTCTACATTCAACAACACGATCGTAACGATCACCGATACTCAGGGCAACGCGATCTCCTGGGCCAGCTCCGGAGAGCTGGGATTCCGCGGTTCCAGAAAATCTACTCCCTTTGCGGCTCAGACAGCTGCTGAAACGGCAGCCCGCCTGGCAATGGAGCATGGCATGAAGAGCGTAGAGGTCTATGTGAAGGGCCCCGGCGCCGGCCGTGAAGCCGCTATCCGCGCGCTGCAGGCCGCGGGACTTGATGTAAGCATGATCAAAGACGTGACTCCCATCCCCCACAACGGATGCCGTCCGCCTAAAAGAAGACGCGTATAACGGATACCGATAACTAGGAGGTTTCAAAAATGGCAAGATATACTGAGGCTGTGTGCAAGCTTTGCCGCCGGGAAGGCCAGAAGCTGTTCCTCAAGGGAGAGAGATGCTACACAGATAAGTGCGCGATCACCCGCAGAGCGTACGCCCCCGGCCAGCATGGTCAGGGCCGCAAGAAGACTTCCGAATACGGTATGCAGCTTCGCGCAAAGCAGATGACCAGGCGTTTTTACGGCGTTTTGGAGGGCCAATTCCGCCGTTATTATGAAATGGGAACCAAGATGCCGGGCAAGGCCGGCGACAATCTTTTGATTTTGCTGGAGACCCGCCTGGACAATGTGGTTTACCGCTGCGGCTGGGCAAACTCCAGAGCGGAGGCCCGTCAGCTGGTTGTGCACGGCCACTTCACGGTGAATGGCAGAAAAGTGGATATTCCCTCTTACCTGCTGACCGCCGGCGAGACCGTTGCCATCAAGGACGCAAGCCGCCAGAGCGACAAGTTCAAGGCTGTGCTGGAGGCCAACTCCGCCCGCCCCACTCCCAAGTGGCTGGATGTTGACACTGCAAACGCACAGGCAAAGGTAGTCCAGATGCCCACCCGTGAGGAAATCGACCTGGAGGTCGACGAGACGCTGATCGTCGAATTGTACTCCAAGTAATGCGTTTGCATTTCAGGGGTGAAAGGCATTTCGGCAAGCTTTGTACTAGTGTAAATTTGCATGTCATGCAAAGGAGGATCGCGGATGATTGAAATCGAAAGGCCCAAAATAGAAATCGAGGAAATTTCCGAAAACGGCACTTATGGAAAATTCGTAGTCGAGCCTTTGGAGAGAGGCTTCGGCACTACGCTGGGAAACAGCCTGCGCAGGGTGCTGCTTTCCAGCCTTCCCGGAACCGCGGTAAAGTCTGTAAAGATCGATGGCGTGCTCCATGAGTTTTCCACCATTCCCGGTGTCAAGGAAGATGTTACCGAGATCATACTCAACATTAAGGGTCTGGTGGCAAAGCTTCACTGCGACGGCGCCAAGACTGTTGAAATCTCTGCGGAAGGCCCCTGCGAGGTGACGGCAGACTCTATCAAGGGCGACAGCGAGGTAGAGATCCTGAATCCCGAGCTGCACATCGCCACCCTGGGAGAGGGCGCAAAGCTCTATTTGGAGCTTACCCTTGATAAGGGCAGAGGCTATATCTCCAACGAGCGCAATAAGCAGAATATGCCGGAGGGCGTCATCGGGGAGATCGCGGTCGATTCAATTTACACACCCGTACTCAAAGTCAATTTCAACGTGGAAAACACTCGTGTAGGCCAGAGCATCGACTATGACAAGCTCACATTGGAGGTCTGGACCAACGGTGTAATCAACGCGCAGGAAGCCGTCTCTCTTGCGGCGAAGGTGCTCACGGACCATCTCAACCTCTTTGTGGATCTTTCCGATAAGGGCAAGAGCACGGAGATCATGGTGGAGAAGGACGAGGGCGGCAAGGAAAAGGTTTTGGAGATGACCATTGAAGAGCTGGATCTCTCCGTGCGTTCCTTTAACTGCCTCAAGCGCGCCGGGATCAACACGGTGGAAGACTTGATCAATAAGTCGGAAGAGGATATGATGAAGGTCCGGAATTTAGGACGCAAGTCCTTGGAGGAAGTTGTGTGGAAGCTGGCTTCTCTGGGCTTTAATCTGCGCAAGGACGACGAATAATAATCTACTTTGAAACGTAAGGAGTGAATATCTATGCCGGGAACCAGAAAACTCGGAAGAGATACTGCCCATAGAACCGCCATGCTGCGGGGTTTGGTCACCTTCTTCTTTGAGAATGGCAAGATCGAAACTACCGCTACGCGCGCAAAGGAAGTGCGCTCTTTAGCGGAGAAAATGATCACCATTGCCAAGGAAGATAATCTGCACAACAAGCGTATGGTAATGAGCTTTATCACCAAGGAGTCAGTGACCAATAAGCTGTTTACTGACATTGCGCCCAAGTATGCTGACCGCAACGGCGGCTATACCCGCATCACAAAGCTCGGGCCCCGCAGAGGGGATGCTGCTGAAATGGCGGTTTTGGAGCTGGTTTAACGAAACGAAAAACAGACTCTCGATCGAGAGTCTGTTTTTTTTATGTAAAAAGGGAAGGCTTTTCTTTTACCCCATTGCAAAATGAAAGTGGATATGCTTCAATGGAGATGATCAATTCGCTTGGGCGAATACTGAAAGGAGAAATTGCGGTATGACGGTTTTTTGTGAGGTAAGCAAACTGTTGCAAAAAATATGAGTTGCCGCAGGCGCCTGTCCTGTCATGGGGAGCTTTTTATACACAAAAAAGACAGCATAGAATTTCTATGCTGTCTTTTCCTCTGTCCGTTTAGAGAAGAAAGGCCGGATTAATTGACTTCCCAATACATTTTTGTCTTCATGCTGGCTTCCCCCTCTGAGAGGGTGAAGGTATATCCCGGGAAGGCGTCTCCTGCAAGCCCTCCCGATTGGGGGATGGTGGAATCCGCCGTGACAGTGAGCTTTTCGCCGGAGAAACGCAGCAGGAAGCGGGTGCCGCTGACAGCGCGGGTGTTGCGCAGCTCTAATTCCAGCGTGTTGCCGGAGCGCCATCTGCCCACGGCTCCATAGATCACACCTTCATGCTCTGTCAGAACATGATGCCCCTGCATCCCGATCTCCATCTCAAAGCTTCCGCGATCCTCCTCACAGCACAGGACCATATTTCCGTATTTCTTGAACCGGAGGGAAAGGCTTTTCAGGACGCCGCCCTCCTGCACAAATCTCCCTGTGCCGCCGATCAGATCGGAAAGACAGGGGGTGAGAGCGTCCGGAAGATAACGAGCGCCGTTCAGAGATTCCTCCGCGCCGGGATTGCGCATCCCCAGCATAGGGACCAGCTCCAGGTTTTTCAGGCGATGGGAAAGGACATGATACTGCCTGGCGTTTTCCGCAAGAGGCGCCCCCTGCATATTGGGCAGAAGCTTTTCCCAGATTGCGGTGAGCACCGCCTGCAGCTGTAACGAGGAAGAGGTGATCACCAAAACGGCGTCCTGATCGGGAAACACGATGCCATACTGCCCGAAAGCGCCGTCGCCCCGGAAGACGTTTTGCGGTTCACAGCGCCAGAACTGGAAGCAGTAACCCTGCTGCCAGTCCGGGTCGCCGCCCCAGCCGGCGCCTCGGTTTTCGATCTGTTTTTGTGTGGCCATAGAAAACCATTCCTGGGAGAGCAGCCGCTTCCCCTGCCAAACGCCGCCATTTGCCACAAACTGGACAAAGCGGGCCATATCCTCTGTGGTCAGGCTGTATCCGGCGCCGCCCATCTGTGTGCCGTCCGGCAGGGTGTGGCAATGAATATCGCTCATCCCCAGAGGCTCGACCAGCCTGGGGCGTAAAAATTCATCCAGGGTTTTTCCTGTTTTCCGCTTTAAAACAGCGCATAAAAGGTTGGTGCCCGCTGTGTTGTACAGAAAATGGGTGCCGGGCTCGTAGACAAAGGGATGGCTTAAGAAGGTGGAGATCCAGTCTCCCGGCTGATCCGCCCCCCATTCGATCTCCGTCTCATGTCCGCAGCCCATCATCAGCAGATGACGAACCGAAGCCTTTTTCAAGTTTTCGCTGGGGTTTTCCGGAAGCTTATCCGGAAAGATATCTACCAGCCGGTCATCCAGGGAAATAAGGCCCTCCTGTACGGCAAAGCCGATGGCAGTGGAGGTAAGGCTTTTGCTGAAGGAAAACATGGCATGGGGGGACTCGGGGGTATAGGGCTTCCACCAGCCCTCTGCGCAGACCTTTCCGTGGCGCAGCAGCATCAGGCTGTGCATCTCGATCCCACAGCGGTAAAGCTCGTTCAAAAGATCGGTAACTGCCTGTGAGGGGATCCCTACGCTTTCCGGTGTAACGCGTTCAAACTCCATTTTTTGTACTCCTTTCTGATGAAAACGATTTGTTTTATGAGTTAAGGGCTTCTTCCCAAAATAACAATAGCTTTGCTATTGTTATTTTAACAGAGTTTAAATTCTCCTGCAATGAGAGATACTAGAAGAAAGACAGAAAATTTCGAAAGGCAGGAGACAATATGGTAAAGATCCAAAAGGTATACGGGATCGAGATCTTGGATTCCCGCGGGAATCCCACCGTCAGCGCCACGGTCCAGCTCACAGACGGCACGATCGGGACGGCGGCCGCGCCTTCCGGCGCGTCCACCGGCAAGTTTGAAGCGGTGGAGCTCAGAGACGGGGATGAACGGCGGTATGGGGGAAAGGGCGTTTTAAAGGCAGTCAAGAATATCAATGAGATCATCTCTCCCGCTCTGGAAAAGGCTCCGGTCCTCACTGTGCGGGAGATCGACAAGGTGCTGCAAAAGCTGGACAGCACTCCCAACAAGGCGCATTTGGGGGCGAACGCTACCCTTTCGGTGTCCCTGGCCGCCGCGAGAGCGATGGCGGCGCACTATCGGATTCCTCTGTTTCGTTTTCTGGGAGGAGCGGCCGCTCATGAATTGCCGGTACCCATGATGAATATTCTCAACGGAGGCGCCCACGCAGACAACAATATCGATATCCAGGAATTCATGATCGCCCCGGTGGAGGCGAAAAGCTTCCGAGAGGGGCTTCAGTGGTGCGCAGAGATCTATCATACCTTAAAAAGCCAGCTGAAAAAAGAGGGCCTCTCCACCGCGGTGGGAGATGAAGGGGGCTTTGCTCCGGACCTTTCCTGTGACGAGGAGGCCATCGAGGAGATCCTGAATGCTGTGGAAAAGGCCGGATATTCCGGGAAGGTGAAGCTGGCCCTGGACGCTGCCGGAAGCGAATGGGCAGCGGAAGAAGGATATGTGCTTCCCAAAAGAGAAAAACGGTTTACTTCAGAGGAGCTCATCGACTACTGGGAGGAGCTTGCAGGAAAATATCCGATTTTTTCCATTGAGGACCCCTTGGGAGAAGAGGATTTCCCGGCGTGGACCCTGATGACCCAGCGCCTGGGAGACAAGCTTCAGATCGTGGGAGACGACCTGTTTGTCACCAATACGGAGCGCCTGAAAAAGGGAATCCGGGAAAAGGCGGGAAACGCCATTCTGATCAAGCCCAACCAGATCGGCACCCTCAGCGAGACATTGGACGCCGTTGAGCTTGCGAAGAAAAACGGATACCGCACCATTATCTCCCATCGCTCAGGAGAGACAGAGGACACCTTTATTGCCGACCTCAGTGTGGCAGTGAATGCCGGGCAGATCAAAACCGGAGCCCCCTGCCGTTCGGAGCGGGTGGCAAAGTATAACCGCCTTCTGCGCATGGAAGAGTGTTGACAGCCATTCCCTTTCCAAGTAAAATAGACGCAAACTGCTTTTAAAAATCGGAAAAAGGAGCGGATCTTATGGAAAGCGGCTGGGAAACGGTGAACGCCTGCGCACAAAGGATCCGGGAGAAGACCGGCTTTTCTCCCCGCACCGCATTGATCCTGGGGTCCGGGCTGGGAGACTTTGCCGAGCGGGTGATTTCCTCCAAAACCGTAAGCTACCGGGAGCTTCCCGGGTTCCCCGTCTCCACGGTAAGCGGGCATGAAGGCCGGTTCGTACTGGGATTTTTAGAGGGGGAGCCCGTCATTGTGATGCAGGGCAGAGTGCACTATTATGAGGGCTACTCCATGCAGGAGGTGGTCTTGCCGGTCCGGGTCATGCACGCCTTGGGGGCAAAGCGCCTGATCCTCACCAACGCGGCGGGCGGGATCTCTCCCACCCTTTCTCCGGGAGACCTGATGCTGCTGACAGATCATGTAAGCTTTCTTGTGCCCTCCCCGCTCATCGGCCCCAACGAGCCTCGGTTTGGCCCCCGGTTTCCCGATATGAGCGAGGTGTATTCCAAGCGCCTTCGTGCTCTTTGCCGGGAAGCAGCCCTGGAAGCGGGAGTCCCCCTTCGGGAGGGTGTGTATTTACAGGTCAAGGGGCCGCAGTACGAAACGCCGGCAGAGATCCGGGCCTTTGCCGCTTTGGGAGCGGACGCGGTGGGCATGAGTACGGCCTGCGAGGCCATTGCCGCCGGACACCTGGGAATGGAGGTCTGCGGCATCAGCTGCATTACCAATTTGGCGGCAGGGCTCAGTAAAAAGCCTCTTTCCCATGAAGAGGTGGGAGAAACTGCTCAAAAAACGGCGAAGAGCTTTCAAAGCCTGCTTTGCGCGTTTTTGAAAAAGCTGGGAGAGGAAGAAAGGGACTGACGCAAAGCATCAGTCCCTTTTGTCTGTAAGGGGGAAAGGTACGAGCGTTAAAACGATCGGTCAGCGGCGCTCAGGCTGCAATTCCTCTTTTTCCTTTCTGGGCCAGAGGCCGGGAAGGGGAAAGCGGGCGTCCCGGAAGTTTTTGCACACCACCGCAAAGGACAGCAGAAGGGCCCCCAAAGAGAAGGACCACCCCCCGGTGTAAAAGGCTGCGCCCATAGCTGAGGCGGCAAACAGGGAAAAGGTGACCACGGTACGGCGCTCATGGGGGCGGATGATCCAGACAAGGGAGAAGAAAAGGTAGAAGGCCGCCAGCAGGAAAACCAAAAAACTTGCGGGAAGCAGCCCCAGAAGAGCGCCGAAGGAGACGGCGATGGCTTTCCCTCCGCCGTGGCGAGATCCGCCATGGCGGTGAGAAAAGGGGGCCAAAGCATGCCCCGCGGCCGGAGAGGCGATGACCAGGGCAAACCAGGAGCTTTGGAAATTCAGGGTGCGCATGGCGAGAAATACGGGGAGGAACCCCTTCAGCAGGTCGCATAAAAGGCAGAGGATCCCCACCGGTACGCCGCCGTAGTGAAAGGCATTCATAGCGCCTGGGTTGTGGTCTTGACTCACTTCGCAGATATCAATGCCCTTCAGGATACGGGGCAGGTAATAGCTGAAAAGAATGCCGCCTAAGAGAAAGCCGGTCAAAGAAAAGATCAGATAGGGATAAATCATGGAAAAAGCCCCCTGTTCAAAATAAAAGCTTGTCAGCGGGAAGCGCCCAAAAGGAAGGAAGCGATCTCATCTGCCGCCCGGGGATTGATCTGACTTTTCTGGCAGAGCTTCATTTTCCTGCGCAGCTCCGGGTCTTTTGCAAGCAGGGCCGCTGCCTGGGCCGCTTTTTTAGGCTCCCGCTCAAAAAGAGACAGACCGTGAGAGGCAAAAAACAGCGCGTTGGCCGTCTCACACCCGGGGATGGGTCTGGTGTGCACCAGAGGAGCGTTCTGCACGGCCGCTTCCGTACTGGTAAGCCCTCCCGGCTTTGTGAGCAGCACGTCGCAGGCGTCCATATAGAGCGGGGCGTCAGAGGTAAAGGGGATGGTGCGCACCCGGCTTTCCCCGGAAAAATCGTGGTCGATCCTGTTTTTCAAGGGGGTGTTGCGCCCGGTGAGGATCAAAATGAGAGAGCCCTTGGGGCAGTTTAAAAGCAGGTCCAGCGTAAAGGAGGAAATATCCCCGAAGCCCATGCTGCCTGTCATCACCAAAAAAATCGTTTTTTCCGAAGGCAGCCCCAGACGGCTGCGGGCCTCCTCCTTGGAGCAGGGGTGCATACTCCGCTGGGAAACCGGGATCCCGGTACACACTAGCTTATCCTCCGGAATTTTCTTTTTTATAAATTCCGCTTTCAGATCCTTGTGGGGCAAAAAGTAGTGATCCAGCTCGGTCTCTTCCCAAAAGGGGATGCAGGTATAGTCAGTGGCGATGGCGTAGGTTTTCACGGAGAGCTCTCCTCTGCGGAGCAGGCAGGTCAGCGCCTCTGCCGGGAAAAGGTGAGAGCAGATGACGGCATCAAAGCCTCCGTCTGTGAGATAATCTCTTAAAAACTCGGCATAGCGGGTATTTCCCCAATAGACGGGAGATTTAACGCGGCTGTTGCTGATCAGAGCTCCCAGACGGTAGATCCCGCCGAAAGCGGCGGGGATATGAGTGGTAACGGATACATAGAGGTTTTCTGCCAGCTTGGAGGTATTTTTTCCGGAGAGGGAGAGCGCGTCCCTGAGAGTACATTCCGCGCCCTGAAGCTCAAGGGCTTCTTTGACTGCCATGGCCGCCGAATTATGGCCCTGGCCGGTATTGCAGGATAAAATCAACACCTTCATCGTATCGTGCCTCCCGTGAAAAAGGAGCGTTTCCCTCAGATCCGCCCCCGACGATATTCATGATCTAGCGACAGTATAGCATAAATTTTTCACAGGGAAAAGAGCGTTTTTTCGGAAAAAAGAAAAGAAACCATTTGAAATTCCCTCTTTCCGAAAAGAAGCTGTTTTTACCGCAAATAAAAAAGAGGAAGAGAATTTTTTCAAAACGGTATGTTTTTTCCCATCATCTGTTATAATGGAGAAAAGGAGGAAGTGAAAATGAGTCTGGGTGTCTATTCCTGGGTGGCATTGCCTTTGTGGGCGTGCTGCTTTGCGCTGTATTTTATTCTCAGAGGAAAGCGGGAGCTTGCGCGGCAAAGCCTGATCGCAAAATGCGCGGGAAGCTTTCTGGCAGTAGGCAGCTGCGGCATCGCTTTGTACTTGAAGGGCCAGCCGCCCTTTCTTCAGCCGGTATTCTGGTTCTTTTTGCTGTGTACGGCGGCGGACGCCCTTTTAGAGCTTCAATTTGTTTTGGGGATGCTCTTGTTCGGGGCGGGGCATATCTGCCTGCTTGTCTGGCTGTTCGGCATCGCTTCCCCCACGCTCTGGAGCCTTGTTCTATGGGCGGCGGCCTATGCGCTGACGGCCCTGCTGTTTCGCAGGGAGCTTCCCGGCCTCAAGGGAGCGCTTCTGCCCTTTTTGCTCTATCCCGCCATCCTCTGCGCAACGCTGGCGCTTTCTCTTCCCCTGCCCTTCCTGATGGGCTGGAAGTTTACGCCTGCCGCCTTGGGAGCGCTGTGCTTTTTTATCTCCGATCTGATGGTGGCAAAAGAGCAGCTTTCCGGAGGATATTCCCGTTATCAGAAGCCCATCATGCTGCTCTATTGGGGCGCTTTATATCTTTTTTCCGCTTCGATATGGCTGATATAGAGGGCTTGCTCCCGTTTGACAAGCGAAGAGGAAAAGAGTATCATGAAAGACACTGGATCGGCCCTTTTGAAAGGTGGTTTTGAAGGCATGAAGCTGTCAGGTTTACTCAGCTCATTGGACATCCGGGAAGGCTTCCGGGAGGAGGAGATCACCGATGTGGTCTATGATTCCCGCAGGGCAAAGCCCGGGTGCCTTTTTGTGTGTATTGAAGGCGCTTCTTCAGACGGCCATCAGTATGCCGCCCAGGCGGTAAAGGCCGGCGCGGCAGCAGTGGTAGCTCAAAAGCCGGTAGAGGCGGGAGGCGCGCAGGTATTTTTCACAGAGGATACCAAAAAGGCCCTGGCTCTTTTAAGCGCGGCCTATTTCGGCAACCCGGCCCAGGGGGAGATCAAGGTGATCGGGATCACCGGTACGAAGGGAAAAACCACCACTGCCTATATGGTGCGTTCCATTTTGGAGAGTGCTGGCTATAAAACCGGCGTGATCGGCACCATCGGCGTATTGATCGGCGAGACGCTCATCCCTACAGACAATACCACGCCCATCAGCTATGAGGTGCAGAAATATTTAAGGCAGATGGCGGACGAGGGCTGCGAATACTGCGTGATGGAGGCTTCCTCCATCGGCCTGAAGGATTTTCGGGTTTACGGGTTCCCCTTTGAAGTAGGGGTGTTCACCAATTTTTCTGAGGATCATATCGGCGGCGTAGAGCATAAGGATATGCAGGAATATCTGGAAAGCAAGGCAAGGCTTTTCTCCCTGTGCAAAGTGGGTGTGGTAAATAAAGACGACCCCAGCACCGAAGCGCTTTTAAAGGGGCATACCTGCCAGGTGTTTACCTATGGCTTTGAAGAGGGCGCGTGGCTTTTGGGAGAAAACTGCCGTCATCTTTCCGAGACGGGCGTTTTGGGGGTCGAGTTTGGCGTCAAGGGAGCGGCGCAGGCCCAGGTGAAAGTGGGGATCCCCGGAAAATTCAACGCCTATAATGCTCTGGCGGCTATGGCCTGCTGCCAGGTGCTTGGAATTGAGAAGGAAGCGATGCTCAAAGGCCTTTACTCCGCAAGGGTCAGAGGACGGATGGAGCCGGTACAGGTGCCGGGAGAATTTTCGCTGCTGCTGGATTACGCCCACAACGCCCTGAGCATGGAAAGCCTTCTCACGACTCTCCGGGAGTATGAACCCCACAGGCTCATCTGCCTGTTCGGAGCGGGAGGAAACCGGCCGAAGGTGCGCCGGTATGAGATGGGAGAGGTCAGCGGAAGGCTTGCCGACCTGTCCGTGATCACGGCGGACAATTCCCGGTTTGAAAATGTGCTGGATATCATAGAGGACATCAAGACCGGTATGAAAAAGACGCAGGGGAAATATCTGGAGATCCCGGACCGGCGGGAAGCCATTCGCTGGTGTCTTTTGAACGCCGAAAAGGGAGATATCGTGGTGCTGGCCGGGAAGGGGCACGAGGACTATCAGGAGATCGAAGGAAAAAAGTATCCCTTTGACGAGCGGGTGGTCGTCAGGGAGCTGATAGAGGAAATAGAGCAGAAAAAATAAGTTTTAAAGCTTTTTGAAAGGAATGGGTGAAGAAAGATGGAACCATATTTGACACAGGAGCTTCTGAATGAATACGAGAGCGCGTTCTCAAAGGACCCGGCAAAAAGGATCGCCCAGCGGGCGGTTTCTGAAAACGGAGTCAACAAATCTGCAGTGGACCAGGAGGCTGTAAGGGAAAACCGGCACGAGTTCTCCATTTCCCTGAAGCCGGGGAAGATCACCAATCAGAAGCAGTCCGGACGGTGCTGGATGTTTGCCGCTTTGAACACCATGCGCTTTGAGGTGATGAAGAAGCTGGATCTGAACACCTTCGAGCTTTCTCAGAACTATCTTCTCTTTTATGACAAGCTGGAGAAGTCCAATTATTTCCTGGAAAATATCCTGGAGACGCTGGATGAGCCCACCGAAGGGCGGCTGATCGCCCATCTTCTGAAGGACCCGCTGGGAGACGGAGGGCAGTGGGATATGCTCTGCTGCCTGGTGGAAAAATATGGGGTGGTGCCCAAGGACGTTATGCCGGAAACGGCGGCCTCCTCCGCCACTCGGGAGCTGTGCCGCTATATGACCAAGAAGCTTCGGGAGTATGCCTGTGTGCTCAGAGAGGCAAAGGCAAAGGGCGAGTCTCCGGACAGCCTGCGGGAGAGAAAGAGGGAGATGCTGAAGACGATCTATAATATGCTGTGCATTTCGCTGGGGACTCCGCCGAAGACCTTTACCTTTGAAACGCGCTCTCAAAAGGGCGAGTTCCATCGGGACGAAAACCTGACCGGCAAAGAATTTTTCAAAAAATATGTGGGCTGGGATCTGGAAAACTACATCAGCCTCATTAACGCCCCTACTGCCGATAAGCCCTATCACAGGACCTACACGGTAAAAATGCTGGGAAATGTGAAAGAGGGAAGGATCGTGAAATATCTGAACCTTCCCGTGGAAGAGCTCAAGCAGGCGGCCATTGCCCAGCTCAAAGAGGGAAGCCCCGTCTGGTTCGGATGCGACGTAGGGCAGTGCTCTGTCCGCGATACCGGCGTGATGGACCTGAAAGTGCTTCAGGCAGGCGAGCTTTTCGGAACGGATTTTTCTCTTGACAAGGCGCAGCGCCTGGATTACGGTGACAGCCTGATGACCCACGCCATGGTGTTTCAGGGCGTAAACCTGGATGAAAAGGGCAAGCCCACCCGCTGGAGAGTGGAAAACAGCTGGGGAAAAGAGGCCGGCAATGAGGGCTATTATGTCATGAGCGACGACTGGTTCTCGGAATACACCTACCAGGTCGTGGTACATAAAAAATTCCTCACTCCCCAGCAGCAGAAGGAGTGGGAGCAGGCTCCCATAGCTCTGGAGCCCTGGGATCCCATGGGGTCGCTGGCTTGAAGATATCCTGTCAGGAAAGGGAGCGTCTTTGATGAGACTGAAGCTTTCTGAAATCGCAAAGGCCGCGGGGGGAAAGCTCCTGTATGCCGGGGAAGAAGATCCCGTTGTCACCGCCTTTTCTACGGACAGCCGGGAAAGCAGGCCCGGCGTGATGTTTGTGCCGATCCGCGGGGAGAAGACAGACGCCCATATCTATATCGACTCTGTATTTGAGCAGGGCGCGGCGGCTTCTTTTACCGACCATGAGCTGCCCTGCCCAAAGGGG
This sequence comes from uncultured Acutalibacter sp., assembly GCA_964565505.1. Classification (GTDB taxonomy): domain Bacteria; phylum Bacillota; class Clostridia; order Oscillospirales; family Acutalibacteraceae; genus Acutalibacter. The sequence continues at coordinate 25,684 of CAZMFF010000012.1, forward strand.
CCGCTGGTGCTGGTGAAGGATTGCCGGGAGGCGCTGCAAAAGGCGGCTGCCTACTACCGCAGCCAGTTTTCCATACCGGTGGTGGGCGTTACCGGAAGCGTGGGGAAAACCACCTCGAAGGAGATGATCGCCCAGGCGCTGGAGGCCAGATTCCGCGTGCTGAAGACCGCAGGGAATCAGAACAGCCAGGTGGGCGTCCCTCTCACGGTATGCGGGCTGAAAAAGGAACATACCGCCGCGGTGGTGGAGCTGGGAGTCAGTATGCCCGGGGAGATGGCCCGCATTGCGGCGGTGGCAAAGCCCACCTGCGCCGTGGTGACCAATATTGGGCTTTCCCATATCGAGTATTTGAAAAGCCGGGAGAACATCATGGCGGAAAAGCTGCATATTGCAGATCATTTACCGGAACAGGGCGTTCTCTTTGTGAACGGAGACGATGACCTGCTGTGCACGTTAAAGGAATACCGCGGGAAAAAGGTGGTCACCTTCGGGTTAGGCCCCCATTGTGACTGGAAGGCAGCCGAGCTCAGACAGGCTGATAAGGGAACCTTTTTCACCTGTCAGGCAAAGGGGGGCGACAGGCTTGAAATGTTTGTGCCCATCCCCGGCCTTCACCATGTGAGAAATGCCCTGGCGGCGGCAGCGGTGGCCCGGTATCTGGGAATTCCTCTGGAGGAGACGTCCAGGGCGCTTGCCGCCTATAAGCCTCCCGCCATGCGCCAGGAGATCTTTGAGGCGAAGGGCGTTACGGTCATCGACGACAGCTATAACGCAAGTCCTGACTCCATGAAGGGCGCGCTGGATATTTTGGTTTCCCGAAAGACCTCCGGAAAGAAGGCGGCGGTCCTGGCAGATATGCTGGAGCTGGGGGAACAGGCCCTCAAAAGCCATTGGGAGATCGGGGAATACGCGAGGGCAAAGGGCGTGGATCTGCTGCTTTGCATCGGGCCCCTGATGCGGGAAGCCGCGAGGGGCTACGGAGAAGGAGCAAAATGGTTTTCCACCAATGAAGAGGCCGCAGCGTTTTTACAGGCGGCGCTCTCCCCGGGAGACGTGGTGCTGGTCAAGGGCTCCCGGGGCATGAAAACAGACGAGATCGTCTCCTGCCTGAAGGCGGGAGCGTGACCGTAAATAGAAAAAGAAAGGAAGAAAGAAAATGGAATTGAAGGAGTTTGTATTGGGGCATCAGCATGTGGGCCTGCCCGCGAAGAATTTACAGGAGACCCTGGAGTTCTACAAGGGCCTGGGGTTTGAAGTGGCCTGGCAGTCAGCAAACGGAAGATGTGTCTTTCTGAAGCTGAAGAATGTGATGTTCGAGACCTTTGAGGTGGGAGACCGGGCCGCAATGGCCTATGGCGCCATCGATCATCTGGCTCTGGATGTCACCGATGCCGAAGCCGCCTATCAGATCGCTCTGGACAAGGGCTACAAGGTGGTAAGCAAGGGCCTGGAGACCCTGCCCTTCTGGGAGAACGGCGTTAAGTTCTTCACCATTGAAGGACCTAACAAAGAAAAGATCGAATTCAATCAGTATCTGTAAGGAATGTGCTTTCAGAGCCCGCCCCTGCCGGGCGGGCTCTGAACATCAAGGAGGAATGGACCATAGAAGCCCCTTATCAGACTTATTTAGACAATCTGAAGACGGCTTTCGGCCTTTTAAAGCCCGCTCTTGACTCTGGCTATTCTGAAGAAAAAATCATTGAAGTGATCCGGGATAATGCGGAGAAAACCTTCCGGATCCATCGGGAAAACGACGAGATCCTTCAAAAGATCCTGTTTTCTCAAACAGAGCAGACTCTCACGCCTTATCAGGCGGAGCAGCTTTCTCAATTGGCAGATCAGCTGTTCAGCTTTCAGCGCAGTCCGGATGTGGGGATCGCTCACTATATCCATAAGCTGCTCTACGCCTATGCCCGGTACCGTCAGGACAGGGACCTGATGGTCCGCGAGCTGTATTTTCTGGGCGTTACCCTGATGTATATGAATGTGTCCCATGCTCAGCTGGGCACCGACCTGTATGTGGAACAGATCGGCGCTTATTTCCGGGAAGGGGCCTCCTTTCTGGACCAGTATGACGAGCTGAAAAATCAGGAGACCAGGGCGTACATCATTCGCTGCCTGGGCAATATCAAGCACGGTATCCGCAACCGTGCAAAGGACTCCCGGGCCTTTGATATCAATAATGACTGGGACGACTATATGAAGGTTTTTGAAAAGACCATGAGTATTGTCCAGTCGCCCCGCTATCAGCAGATGGACCCGGAGATCCCCTGGGATAATTTTATCTATTCCATGCATTATGACCGCACGAAATTCCTTTCCGGGCTTCGGGAAAGAAATGATCCGAAGATAGCCGCCGCAGTGCTGGAATCTGCCGTTTATGTGTACCAGCATCAGGAACAGATCGCCAAGGTTCGGGACAGGACGGTAGGGGTACGCACTCAGTATGTTTACCAGGCCGCGCGGTATCACGCGGGCATCGCCACTCTGGACGAGCTGACAGAGGCGCTGTTTCAAATCTGCGAAGAGGCAGACCTTCACGACTTTTCCGGGGACAATATCTGGGCGGTGCTGATGACGCCGGAATACCTGATGAGCTACCTGCGCTTTTACCCCAGGGAACGCCAGGAGGAGCTGCGCCCCAGGATGGTAAAGGTTATCGACAGGCAGAAGGAATACCTTTTCCTGCTGCCGAAAAATGAATACACCCTGCAGGTTTCTCAAACCCTGCAGGCCATCGCAAACTTTATCCCGGAGAAGGACGATCGGTTTTCTCAGAGGATCCTTCACTATATTCTGGCCTGTCATCCCCCTACCTTTATCCATTCCCAGGTGGTGGCCGCCCTTACAAAACGGTTGTGCGGGGAAATGGCTGAAAAGAAGCCGGAGCTGCTGCAGGGCGCTTTCGGGATCCTCAGGGCAGAGGAGCATCTGCCGGAGCTGCTGCAGAAGGCCTATCTAAGCGGCTTGTATCATGATTTGGGAAAATGTATGCTGCTCAATTATGTGGGACAGTACAACCGGAGACTTCTGGACGAGGAGTTTGACTGCATCAGGCTGCATACGATTTTCGGCTGCGACCTGCTGGAGGGTCTGGATATGCAGGATTTTTCCAACGCCGCTTACTATCATCACTGCGCCTATAACGGCCTGGGCGGTTATCCGAAGCCGGAGCGGGAATGCCCCGGAGAGGTGCGCCGTATCGTGGACATCATCACGGTGGTGGATTCCCTGGATGCCGGCACGGACGACGTGGGACGCAGCTATGCCGCAGCCAAGACCTATGAACAGCTGGTGGAAGAGCTGCGTGCGGGCAAGGGTACCCGGTATGCCCCGGAGGTGGTGGCGCTGTTTGACGATCCGGCTTTTTTTGAAGAGACAAAAGCGTTTCTGCTGAAAACCAGGAAACAGGCGTATCTCAATGCCTACGCAGGCGGAAGGTAAGACGATCTATCTGACGGCTTTGAAAATGGCTGTAAGGCGGCAGGCAAGGCCGAAGGACCCTGACCTTCCGGGAGAGGGGCGTCAAGCTCTTTCCCTTTGAAGCCCCAATAAGAAAAAGACGAAATTTGCTCAGTATCTCAAGGACAAGCTTATGAAAAAGAGGGCGCCGCTCGATCATCTGATTTGATGATGGAGCGGCACCCTCGCTTCTTGATCCGGAATTTAATCAAAAAATTTTCCCTTAAAAAAATTTTGATTGCCTAACGGCTTTGCTGTGATCCTAAACAAAACGCAGCCGTCTGGACACATAATGACTTTGCTGTACTTACTGTCCCCTCCTATATTTTCCAAATTGCCGCCGCTTCTGACAGCCTCCATAATGGGATACAGTATCATCATTATTTTAGAGCAAATACCCTGCCCTTGTGAATTTACCGGGCAGCCATAGGTACAGGTATATTGATCTCCGATCTCCTCGCCGTTTCGGCAAAACCTTTCTGTTTCCTCATCGTCTTTCTGAAATCCAATGACCTCTATTTCCCATTCATATTCTTCCTCATACCATTTTTTCAAATCCGTTTCCTCATGATTGCATTTGTTTTTCCGCCGATGCCATTTTCCGTTCTCTTCTTTGAAAAAGAGGATAAAGCGGCAAAGGGGAAACCCAAAAGAGTTCTCATCAGCTGCGCCAGTAGGCGCTGCAATCCTTTTCCCTTTTCAAAAACCCATATTCCACAAGGCAGCGGCGCAGCGTGGCGTAATCTTCAAAAATGGCGCCTAAAAGCTCATTGACCTCTTTTTCCTGATAGCGTCTTCCCGGCTCAAACTCCTGAGAAAGACGCTTTAACACCACGATTTTTTTCTTTTCCTTTGGCGGGAAGCGCAGAAGCTTCAAAGGGGAAAGGGAAGAAAAAGCTCCTTTTAAAATCTTTTCTTCCTCTTCTTTTGTGATCTCAAACCGGCTGTCTACCATTTTGGCGTTTTCATGCACATCGATCAACTCCTCTCCGATAGGATGTTTTCCTTGTCCCATGAGAGCAAGCTCCAGCAGGGCAAGGGTCATTTTGGCGGTTTTTCTCTTTTCCCTAAACAGAAAGCGCTGATGCCGTACTGTAGAAGGACTCAGGGAAAGCTTTTCCGCGATCTCTTTATCGGAGAGACCCTGAGAGAAAAGAGTTAAAAGCTCCTTTTGATTATCTGTGAAGGTGATGTACCTGTTTTCTTCCAGCAGGAGCAGCGAGAGCCTGTCCCCGTGAGCGGCCGCATGACGGGCAGCTGCCGCCCTGGCGGAAAAAAACCTCCCTTCCATGGGGAATATCTCCTCCGGTGAAAAGAGCCTGCCGCAGCTGAGGCACTGATACGCCCCCTCTTCCTCCGAAAAGCAGTACCCCGCCTGAAGCTCCTCCACAGAAAGCTGTTCTAAATCTTTCATTTCATAACCCTCCTGAACAATACTATAAATAAGTTTATCAATTTTGTCAACAAAAAAATGAAAAGTTTATATTTTAAAAAAGAAAAATCTACTTGTCTGTACAAATTTCATGTGCTATACTTGTGTCATGATAGTTCCAGAAATCCGGGGGAAAAGGTGTTTGTAAACGCATGGGCTTCTTTTCCCCGCGCTGGGACTTTCAAAGGCAGAGTGTAAAGCATCAACAACAAAAAAGGTGGTTATGAAACATGAGCGTAAGACCGGTATCGGTGACGGCCTTTGAGCCGGGAAAGGGGCTTCTGCCTGAATTGCAGCGGCTGATCCAGCGCAGTGTGATCCCCTATCAGTATGAGATTTTAAACGATGGGCTTCCCGGGGTGGAAAAAAGCCATGCCCTGGAGAACCTGCGTCTGGCCGCCCGGAAAAATCAGGGAGAGCCGGTCGCGCGCAGTTCCTTTTACGGCATGGTATTTCAGGACAGCGACCTTGCGAAATGGCTGGAGGCAGCCTGTTATTCCCTGGCCTTTTCTCCTGACGCTGAGCTGGAAAAGAAAATAGATTCAGTCATCGACCTGCTGGAGCAGGCCCAGGGAGAGGACGGCTACCTGAACTCCTATTTCACGGTGAAGGAGCCGGAACGCCGGTGGACGAATTTGCAGGAGGCCCACGAGCTCTACTGTGCGGGGCACCTGATGGAGGCGGCCTGCGCCCATTTTGAGGCCACGGGAAGCACCCGCCTGCTTGAGATCATGGAGAAAAACGCGGACTGCATCTACCGGTATTTTATGGAAGAATGCCCTCACGGCTATTCCGGCCATCCGGAGATCGAGCTGGCGCTTTTAAGGCTTTATCAGGCGACCGGGAAGGAAAAGTATCTGGAGCTTTCCCGGCATTTTCTTGAAGTGCGTGGGGAAGCGCCCAATTACTTTATCGAAGAGAAGAAAAAGCGCGGCTGGAATGTGTGGGGCACGGATGGAAACGATGCTCAGGACACGGACTACACCCAAAGCACAAAGCCTGTGAGAGAACAGACGGAGGCGGTGGGCCACGCGGTGCGGGCAGTCTATCTCTATACGGCTATGGCAGATCTGGCGGCCGGGACCGGCGACGAGACGCTGAAAACAGCCTGCGAAGCCCTGTGGAACAGTATTACCCGCCGGAAGATGTATGTGACCGGCGGCATAGGCTCTACGGTGCTGGGAGAGGCGTTTACGGTGGATTACGACCTGCCCAACGATACCGTTTACGCAGAGACCTGCGCCTCTATCGGACTGATCTTTTTTGCCCGGCAGATGCTGCGTCTTGCCGAAAAGGGAGAATACGCGGATGTGATGGAGCGGGCCCTTTACAACACGGTGCTTGCGGGAATGCAGCTGGACGGGAAGCGCTTTTTCTATGTGAACCCCCTGGAGGTGACTCCCGGTATCTCCGGAAAGGCGGCGACCCAGCGCCATGTGCTTCCCCAGCGGCCTCAGTGGTACGCCTGTGCCTGCTGCCCGCCCAATGTGGCAAGGCTGCTCTCCTCTTTGGGAAGCTATGCTTACGCAGAGGGGGAAAATACCCTGTATACGCACCTGTATCTGGGCGGTACGGTGAAGACAAAATGGGGCTACTCTCTCACCTGTGAAACCGGATATCCCTTCTGCGGGGAAGTCAAATACACCTTCCATGGAGAGGCCTTTGCCACCCTCGCGTTCCGGATCCCCGGCTGGAGCGAAAAAGCCGCGCTCACGCTGAACGGAAAGGCAATAGACCTTTCTGATTCTGGGAAAACGGGATATGCAAAGCTTTCCGGAGAGTTTCATGAGGGGGACGAGATCCTTCTGACCTTGGACCTCACGCCTAAAAAGGTATATTCCAGCCCCAAGGTGCCTGCGGATACCGGGAAGGCGGCGTTCCAAAGGGGTCCTTTGGTTTACTGCGCCGAAGGGGTCGACAACGAAGGAGATGTTTTGGCGCTTTCTGTTGACAAAAACGAATGTCCGAAGGACGCGGGGGAAATGGAAGAGCTGAAGCTGCCCCTGATGGAGGTCTCCGGATGGAGAGCACAGGAGCAGGAAGAGCTTTACAGCTTCCGGCGGCCGGAGCGAAAGGCTGTGAAGATCCGCCTGATCCCCTATTACGCCTGGGGGAACCGGGGCTTAAACCAGATGAGAGTCTGGCTTCCGGAAGAATAGAAGAACAACCTTTGGAAGCGGATTGCCTCCAAAGGCTGTTCTTGAATGGGATCGTTATTTCAATAAGGGGATTTCCTTTTGGCAGGCTTCAATGGCTTTCAGATCCGGCAGCGCGGGGATCCCGCCGGGCTTTGTGGCGCAGACAGCGCCTGCGGCGTTGGCAAAATCTGCGAATTCCATGAGCTGGTCCTTTGTCAGATCCTCGGGGGCCTGAGCGCTTTGAGCGATCTTCGCCAGCAGCGAGCCGAAAAAGCTGTCTCCCGAGCCGGTGGTGTCCTTGACCTGAGTGTTATAGGTAGGAGCTTCAAAAGAGAAGGCCCTGGTAAACACCGCGCAGCCCTTGGGCCCTAAGGTGGCCATCACCAGGGAGACGCCCTGCTTTAAGAGCGCTTGGGCGCCGTCTTTCAGCGTGCTTTTTCCGGTGATCAAAAACAGCTCTTCATCCGACACCTTCATGATATCCGCCAGAGAGACCAGGCTCTGCATGAAGCGGACGCCCTCCTTCTGATCTTTCCACAGGGCGGGACGCCAGTTGGGGTCATAGGCGGTAAGCTTTCCCCGAGATTTCGCATAGGCCGCAAGCTTGGGGATCGTGCTTCTGGAGGGCTCGGCCGTCATCAAAAGGGAGCCGAAGCAGAATATTTTACACCGGTCGATGAGGGAAAGATCCACCTGAGAAAAGTCCAGGCGGGTGTCAGCTCCGGGGTCTCGGTAAAAGCTGAAATCCCGGTCGCCTGTTTCGCTCAGCTGTACGAAGGCCAAAGAGGTGGCGTAATCATCCTCCAGAAATAGGCCGGCGGTATCCACGCCGCACCGGTCCAGAGTATCCTTTAAAAAGGCGCCGAACATATCGTTTCCCACCGAGCCTAAAAAGCCCGCGCTGACTCCGCTTCGCACCGCCTGCACGGCCAGATTAGCCGGAGCGCCGCCGGGATTCCTGGAAAACAGCAGGCGGCCGTCCTCTTCAGCGCCGGCCGGAGTGAAATCGATCAGCAGCTCGCCCGCCGATAAGATATCTGCCATGGATGATCCTCCTTATACTGATTATGAATCGCGCGGGAAAAGGCGCGCTCCCCCAAAGCGGAGAAAAAGCCTTTCCCGAAAAACGCCGGTTTCCCCGCGTTCTTTTATCATATCCCAAAAAAGAGGGGATGTAAAGAGAAAAGAGAGGGGATGATTGCGCGGCGGGGAAAAAGATGTTACAATAACAGCAGCAAAACCGTGGTCGTTTCGGAAGAAGGGGAAAAGCGCGAGGGGCTTTCCTTTTCCGGGGGATTTTGGGACTTGCAGAGGGAAGGCAGAATTTCCGGGCTGATTGCTTTAAAAATAACAGGGAAGGCGAGTGGATAACTTGATCAAACTTTACGACGGAGGGATCTATCTATTAAACGGCAGCGAAATCGTGGAGGAGGCGCAGCAGGAAAAGCTCGCGGCTCTCTGCGGCAGGCAGATAGAGAAGGAAGAGGCCAAAAAAGGCACCATGGCCTACTCTATTTTAAAGGCGCACAATACTTCCGGCAGTATGGATGATCTGCGCCTGCGCTTTGACGCGATGGCCTCTCACGATATCACCTTTGTGGGGATCGTGCAGACAGCCAGGGCCTCCGGAATGAAGGAGTTCCCCATTCCCTATGTGCTGACAAACTGTCACAACACCCTGTGCGCGGTAGGCGGGACCATTAATGAGGACGACCACCTCTTCGGGCTTTCCGCCGCCAAAAAGTACGGGGGGATCTATGTTCCGCCCCATATCGCGGTGATCCACCAGTATATGCGGGAGATGCACGCGGGCTGCGGAAAGATGATCTTGGCCTCTGACTCTCACACCCGTTACGGCGCTCTGGGCACCATGGCCGTGGGCGAGGGCGGAGGCGAGCTGGTCAAACAGCTGCTGCAGGATACCTATGATATCAGCTATCCCGGCGTAGTGGCGGTTTACCTGACGGGAAAGCCCCAGCCCTATGTAGGCCCTCAGGATATCGCCCTGGCCATTATCGGCGCCGTGTTTGAAAACGGCTATGTGAAAAATAAAGTGATGGAGTTCGTGGGCCCCGGCGTGTCCTCTATGACTACAGACTACCGCAACGGCGTAGATGTGATGACTACGGAGACTACCTGCCTTTCCTCGATCTGGCGTACCGACGAGGATACGAAAGGGTTTTTGGAGGAGCACGGAAGAGGCGGAGATTACCGCCGGCTGGACCCCGAAGGCGTGGCCTATTACGACGGCTGCGTCTATGTGGACCTGTCCACCGTCAAGCCCATGATCGCTTTGCCGTTTCATCCCTCCAATACCTATGAGATTGATGAGCTTAACGAGAATTTGGAGGATATCCTGGCCGAAGTGGAAAAAGAGGCGCAAAAGGTCTCCGGCGGCCGTGCTCCCTACACCCTGAGGGATAAGATCATAGAGGGCAAGCTCCATGTGCAGCAGGGCATTATTGCCGGCTGCGCAGGAGGAAACTATACCAATGTGGCAGAGGCCGCCGGCGCACTGAAAACGGGCAGCTGCGGAAACGGGGAATTCTCCCTTTCCGTGTATCCCTCCTCTCAGCCGGTGTTTATGGACTTGACCCGCAAAGGCTTTGTGGCCGACCTGATGGAGGCGGGGGCCATTGTGCGCACCGCTTTCTGCGGCCCATGCTTCGGCGCGGGAGATACTCCCGGCCACAACGGCCTGTCCATTCGCCATACCACCCGGAACTTCCCCAATCGGGAGGGCTCTAAGCCGGGGAACGGGCAGATGTCTGCCGTGGCCTTGATGGATGCCAGATCCATCGCCGCCACGGCCGTAAACGGCGGGGTCCTCACCAGTGCACAGGCGCTTTCCTGCTGGGGAAATGTGCCGCAGTACAGCTTCGACAAAACTGTTTATGAGCGCCGGGTGTACCAGGGCTTTGGAAAGGCCGGGGCCGGAGAGCTGATTTACGGCCCCAATATCAAGGACTGGCCGCAGATGAGCGCCCTGACGGAAAATATTCTTTTGAAGGTCTGCTCTAAGATCATGGATCCGGTCACTACTACCGATGAATTGATCCCTTCTGGCGAGACCTCCTCCTATCGCTCCAATCCCCTGGGGCTGGCGGAATTCACCCTGAGCCGCCGGGATCCGGACTATGTGAGCCGCGCGAAAGAGGTGGACCGGCTGGAAAAGGCCAGAGTTGCGGGGGAAGATCCGGAAAAGGCCCTTTCCGAGGCGTTTGCCGCGATCCGCTCTATTCCCGGCTTTGAAAAGCTGAACGCTTTAGAAACGGAGATCGGCTCTGTGATCTACGCGGTAAAGCCCGGAGACGGCTCCGCCAGAGAGCAGGCCGCCTCCTGCCAGCGGGTGCTGGGCGGGCTTGCCAATATCGTGAAGGAGTATGCAACTAAACGGTATCGCTCCAATGTGATGAACTGGGGCATGATCCCCTTCCAGCTTGCGGAAGAGCCGGATTTTGAGGTGGGAGACTGTATCTTTGTTCCCGGGGTCCGCACCGCATTGGACGGAGACTTAAAAGAGATCCCCGCCTATGTGATCAAAAACGGGAAGACGAAGAGATTGAGCCTTTCCGTCGCCCCTATGACACAGGACGAGCGTGCCATTGTCAAGGCCGGAAGCCTCATCAATTTTAATCGAGAGAGAAAAGGGCTGTAAAAAGCCGGAAGATAAGGAGGAGAAATATGAATCCGTTTGCCATGGAGAACAGAAAGAGCTTCGCTTTTTCGGCGGAGAATCCTACCGGCGAAAAGGAGGGCGGGACCCGGGGAAAGGACTGTGAAAAGCTTCGCCCCTGCATCCAGATCCAGCCGGGGGAGACGGTGACCCTCTGTGATACCGAGGGCCCGGGACAGATCAACCATATTTGGTTTACCGGCTATATCGGCCACTCCTTTATTCTGCGCATCTATTGGGACGATTTGAAAGAGCCCTCGGTAGAGGCGCCGATTTCCGCCTTTTTCGGGTGCGCCTATGATGAGAATTTTGCCGACCGGGACGGAAATTATCCGGTGCTCAACTCCGCCATGGTGTTGGTGGCTCCGGGCAGGGGGTATAACTGCTACTGGGAAATGCCCTTTCAAAAGCGCTGCAGGATCACCATGGAAAACCGCGGCAAAGAAAGCGAGACACTTTACTACATGATTTCCGGCTGGCATGGAGACATTCCGGAAAACAGCGGCTATTTTCATTCCGCCTACCGGCAGGAGCACCCCGTTGAGAAGGGCAGAAGCTATACTGTCATTGACGGGATCAGGGGGAAGGGCTGCTTTGCGGGCATGAGCCTGGCTGCCGGGATGAATGGTCACAATACCTGCTGGGTGGAGGGAGAAGCCAAGATGTACTTGGACGGCGACAAATATCCCACCGTAAACTATACCGGCACGGAAGACTATTTCTGCGGGGCCTATGCCTTCGGCAACGATGTGTATCAGCATCGCTACCAGACCTTTTCCGGGCTGTATGCCGGGATGTATGCCATCCTGGGAGATACCGGTGAAATGTATAACCACCAAAAACGGTTTCTCCTGTACCGCTGGCATGTGAAGGACCCGGTGTATTTTGAAAAGGATTTTTGCATGACGATCGACAATTTGGGCTGGACGGGTCCCCGGTATGACGACTATACCACCGTCGCCCACTGGTATCTTACAAAGCCCGCGCCGGTGCCTTTGAAGCTTCCGGAAGACCGGGAGCTGGTGATGAAGTGAGATAACGGCCTCCCGGTCCACCGGACCGGGAGGCCGTTATAGTAAGAAGTTTTTTGACGCCAGCGTGTAAATTCATCCAAAATACTATTGAAATTCCCTGGAAACTTTGTTATACTCACGCTGATACGGCGGGAAGTTATGTCTCCCTGCTGACACTTGATAGGCGTATCTATCAGAATGGAGGAATGGTTCATGAAAGGAAGGAAATGGATTGCTGTCCTGCTGTCAGCAGTCATGCTTTTCTGTCTGACGGGCAATTTTGCGCCTGTCTCGGCGGCGCCGGCCGCAGCGGCCGGTAAAACCGCAGGCTACCACTATGGCGAGCTTGAGGATAGCCTGGCCCAGGCCATTTACGCCGGTATCGGAGAATTGAACCTGCAAACCGGGACAGATGAATATGACCTGGTGGGCCATGGTCTGAATGGCAGCAGCCTGCCGGGCAGTTCTCAGCTGAATAAGGCCATGAACGCGGCGCGGTACGCCTACTATGCAGATCACCCTGAGGTGTTCTATGTGGATTTTCCGAAGCTGAATCTGCGGATCACACAGGATGCTGCCGGAAACAAACATGTTTACATCGGCTCCGGCAGAAGTGCCGGCTATCTGGTAGAGGCTTTCCAAAATGAAAGTGCGGTGAAGACCGCCATAGCCGAATTCGATGCGCGGGTAGCCCAGATCGTTCGCGGCGCGGGGGAGATCACCGCGGAAAACGGGGAAAGCCTTCAAGCCGCGCAGATCCGGTATGTCCACAATGAGATCATTCGCAATGTTTCCTATCGCCTGGAAAACACTGCGGCGGCAGGCAATGCGTCGCTTTTGGGCACCCCCTACGGCGTGCTGGTAAAGAAGCAGGGCGTCTGCGAGGGCTATGCCCGCGCCTTCAAAACCGTTATGGACCGATTGGGCATCAACTGCATACTGGTGCAGGGAGTCCATCAGTATGACGGCGAGGTGGCGGTGAGCCATATGTGGAACTATGTGGAGATCACTGACGCCGCCGCAGCCTCTGATGCCAGAGCGGCAGGGGGCAGATGGTACGCGGTAGACGCTACCTTGGACGACCCCGAGATCCCTGTCGTTACACCGGCCGAACAGTCTCTTGAATTTCACAACTATCACAATAAATTTGACGAGTACGGCAACGACCGCTTTGAACAGGAAAAGTACCTTCTGGTAGGCCAGCTGACCATGAATGAAAAGCATTTTGAGGCAGAGGAGGTTGCCGCTGCCGGCGGGTATCATTTTTCCTATCCCCTGCTGGAGGAATATGATTTTGCGGTCACAGCCATAAACAACGATCTGGATGGTTTTCATGTGGTGGTCAAGGATGTGATGGACGGCACTTCCGGCGAAACGATCAGTGAATACCAGTTTTCCTACCTGGGCATGACCGTCAGCGAGGCCAGGGAGAAGGGAATCTATCTGGTCTGGCGTTACTATCAGGAGGAAGACGGCGAGATCACTCCTATTTACAGTGAATACGGCAGCTGGTTTTATCTGGATCCGGACACATACAGCATAAAACAGGAAAACGGATATACCGTGATTCGGGAGGGAAAGGTTCCTTATGTGGAGATCGCCGCCACAACTGTCCCGCCTGAAAAAAATCCTCCGGCGGATAAGCCTTATGCGAATCTCACCTATCAGGGGGATGACTCCGCTTTGATTGCCAGGACCGGGAAGATCTATAACCCCAATCAGACAAACTATACTGCGCCCCCGTTTATCGCAAAGCAGACTCCTACCCAGACCTCCGCCATCACTTTAGCTGACCGGTTTTTCCATGTCACCGTAGAATATGACGAGACACTGGTAAGGGTAGAGGGAAAGAACGGCGATGAGCTTCACATTGAGTGCCGGGACCGTTTGGGCTCCGATGTGATCAGCGGCAAGAACACCGAGATCAAGAACTTCAAATGGGACGGCGACAGGACCGTGGAGTTCGATATCAAGTTCTCCATGATGTATGCGGATGACAATGTCAACTACAATATCTATCTGGAAGGCCTGATAGGCGAAGAGAGCAAAAAAGCTCCGAATCCGATTTGTTACAGCACCAGACATAAAGGCCCTTGCCCCAGCATTATGGCCCGCGACGGCAACTGGGATATTTTCGGCAAGCCCACTCTGCTGGAGGGTGACGATCTCTCTGTGAAGGACTGGCAGATGTCCAACGGGCAGAAGGTTGACGATCTTCTGAAGGATCGTCTGACGCTGGTCACTACCAAAACCACCAAGGTGCAGGAAGAGCAGATCTCTTCCCTGGTAGACGCGGAGATCAAGGAAGAGATCCTCGAAAGCGCAACTTACAATATCACCCTTTCGGTCTGTAAATCCATGATTATCAAAACCGGCGACAAGGTCAAGGTGCGCCTTGGTTTCCCTGCAGGTTACGGACCTGACGATGAGGGCGTTACTTTTAAGGCCTACCATTTCACAAGGGACAGTCAGGGCAATGTGATCAGCGTAGAGGAGATCGACTGCGTGGTCACCCAGTACGGCCTGATCCTCACCTGCGACGCGTTTTCTCCTTTTATGATCGCCGCGGTGAAGCAGGATGAGGCCGCAGCAGAGGAGAAAGCCCTGGTCGTGACCACTTCTGACGGCGGAACGGTGACCGGCAATAAGCTGGATGCCTCCGGTATCATCAAGCTGAAGGAAAACGAAAGCCAGACCCTTACCTTTACGCCTCATGCGGGATACCAGATCGAATCTGTCACCGTCTGCGGCAGGGAGATCGAGGTGACGAATAAGGCTTCTATGACGGTAACGGTAAGCGGCAGGGATCTGGAAAGCTCCAATCCCATCGTTCGCGGAAACTTTGTGGCCGAGGCGGTTGCGGAAAAGGAAGAACAGAAGGGTGAGGCCCCGGTAAGGCCCACAGCGAAAGCGGCGCAGATCCAGATGCCTACCGGGAAAACGGTGAACGAGGGCAAGGGGCTGATCATAGAGCCTACAGTGGCCGAACAGCCTGACGCTGTCCAGACCTTCCAGTGGTATCAGGACGGCAAGAAGCTGGAGGGCAGGATCGGCAAAACCCTTGAGATCAAGGACGCCTATGTATCTCACGGGGGCAAGTATACGCTCACGGTGACCACCACTGTGGACACTGTAAGTACTCAGGCGCAAAGCAGCGAATATGAGCTCACCGTGATACCATGTCCCCATCCGGAAACGGAGATCCGCGGCCAGAAGGATCCTACCATGGAGGAACCGGGCTATACCGGAGACACCGTCTGCACCACCTGCGGGCATGTTTTACAGCAGGGAGAAGAAATCCCCGCCCTGGGCGGCGGAGGCGGAGACCGTCCGTCCTTTGTGGATGTGGCGGAGGGCGCCTTTTACTACGATGCGGTAGCCTGGGCCGTGGAGAACGGTATCACCAGCGGTACCACCGCCACAAAATTCAGTCCCAATTCCCCTGCCAACCGTGCTCAGATGGTGACGTTCCTCTGGCGTGCGGCCGGTTCTCCCAAAGCTCCCGGCAGCAACCCCTTCCAGGATGTTCCGGAGAAGGCCTATTACCATGACGCCGTCCTGTGGGCGGTGGAGAAGGGGATCACTCTCGGCACCAGTGAGACTGCCTTCAGTCCCAATTCCAAGGTGACCCGCGGACAGGCAGTCGCCTTCCTGTACCGGGCGAACGGCGCTCCGCCCGCCTCCGGAGGCAGCTTTGCGGATGTACCCGCAGACGCCTACTACGCCGACGCCGTAGTCTGGGCAGTGGAGAACGGCATTACTCTGGGCACCGGGAAAAATAAGTTCAGCCCGAAGTCGAAGTGCACCCGCGGGCAGGTCGTGACCTTCCTCTACCGCGACGCACAGGAAGTTTCGGAGTAAGACGCTGCCAATGAAGCGATGAATAGACAAAAAGCGGGCTCTTAAAAAAGAGTCCGCTTTTTCTTGTAAAATTCTCCGGAAAGTGCAGACGGCAATCAATCAAGCGGGGTAACCGTCTTTTTTTCAAGGTCGATTTGGAAGGAGGCTGTTGCTGTACTGCTCCCATTGGAAGTGTCACTGGTCCATGAGAGATTTCATTCCAGGAGAATATGCAGATAGTCCTGCCTGCCGTTCAAAATTCTGGCAATCGATACTACGTTTCCGTCAACCTTGTAGAAAGCAATATAATCTCCGCAGACAAGAAAGCGCAGGGCAGTGGGATACCCCGTTTTTTCCTGTAAGGAGGGGCCCGCATTTTCAAACTGCATGAGGACACGCAGATTCTTAGTGATGCGGCGGATCACGCCCTTGGCAGCAATGGGGTTCTTTAGCTTTTTGGAAATATAAAAGTCAATCGCCTGCAGATCCCGTTTGGCTTCCGGTGTAATCTGTAATCTATTCATCGGAAAGCCCAAGTTCCGCTTCTACCTGATCCAGTGTCAGCCACCCTTCTTTTTCTGCGGACTGCCAACCTTTTTCTACTTCTGCCATCAGATGCCGCATAGCCTTTGCCTTTTTGTATTCCATATTTTCCGGCGAAAGCAGAAAGGGCAGGCCGTCTTCACTCAGGCTTTGCTGAATGAAAATGTTCACTGCATCCGTTAGCGTGAGACCGTATCGGGTATAAAGCGCTTCGGCTTTTTGCTTTTTTTCCTGATCGATCCGCATTTGAAAGGTAGTTCGCTTAGAAGATGGGTTCGTGGTACTGCTCACAGAAATCAACTCCTTTGCTCTATTTTAGTTTTTTGTTTCAGAAAAGTCAATACATTGTCACTACAAAACAGATAGAAAGTAGGAAACTGAATCAGAACAGGCCTGTTTGATTTCATATTAGAGCCAGGCCATCACAGCAAAGCTGCCGTTATCAATCGAGCTGCAATTGGTTTACCTGATAGGAAAACATCTTCCGTTCGGAGATTCTATCTTCTGATTCAACTTCTCCAATTAAAAGCGGGGAGTTTGGATTATGTTTTCCGCTGTTTGTGACAACCAGTTTTTCGCTATGATTTGCATAGCAATACCGGCACCCATTGCGGCAAGCATTGTAGGCTCCAATATCCAAGCTTTCCATGCAGCCACATTCCAGCCGCTGATTTCTATCTTTTTTTACACGCAGAGGGCGCTGTATCAGTTGTCCTAACAGGCGGTCATCAATGCATCTTGCGTGTTCGATCCCATATTGCTGCAATTCCATTCCCTCGGCGCAGGTATCCACCCGCAAACCGTAACTATCGGCAATTTCGGCTATGCTTTTTGCCAGTTGCTCCTGCTGTTCCGTAGAAAATCTACTGGGGGCTAAAGCCGCTATATTTTTTTCCGTGTTACGGTAAAAATCAAGAAAACTGATGGTGCATTTTCTTGTATACGGAGAAAGCCGTTTTGCCAATTCTTCAAAGTAACGGATATGATAGTCCATCGTATAAGTTTTGCTGAGAAATATCGGATCATACCGCCATATCACGCGGTCAGGCCCAATCAAATCAGACAGGCGCTGAAACGCCGGAACGATGACGTTGTTTTTGCTTGGAATATTTCTTTCCACATCCGCACCGTAGCTGTTGAGCGTAAACTGAAAGTAGTACCTATAATCTTTCAGCGCATCCAGTTTATCCAGCATAGGTATGGGATTTTTTGTCCAAAAGACAATCCCATCCACTACTGCTGGAGAAAGAATGATCTTACTGATTTGATGAGTATTCATTGGATTGCGAACATACACATATCCGGCACTAATTCGATTGAAAAACCACTCTGAATAATATGTTGGAATATCTGTCCTTCGGCTTGCGCTTATAATCATATCTACTGTACCTCTACAATCAATTAGGCACTGGTGCAATGGATCGGTATCATCAAATATAGTATATTAAAAAATCTGTCTTTGTCCAGTATACATCGTGACGCAAGAAAGAAAGAATAAGGATCGAGGCACAAAATCTTGATCCTTATTTTCAGTTGCCGATATCAAAGCTGCTAAAATAGAAAGGAATTGGACCTTAGGGGGACGACCAGGCGCTGCGCGCCTGATGGCTCGTCCGCCCAAAGCCTAAGGCTTTCGGTACCGGACTCGCCGCTCTGCCCTAAAAACGCGCTGCCAGCGCGTTTTCTTAACGGCCAGACCCTCTCGGGTTCGATCCCCCTAAAGAAATAAAAAACAGAAAGCCAGTCACAAAGACTGGCTTTCTGCTTTTGGTGGACCTTAGGGGGACGACCAGGCGCTGCGCGCCTGATGGCTCGTCCGCCCAAAG
>CAZMFF010000012.1:43713-53853 GCA_964565505.1 uncultured Acutalibacter sp.
AACAGAAAGCCAGTCACAAAGACTGGCTTTCTGCTTTTGGTGGACCTTAGGGGGATCGAACCCCTGACCTCCAGATTGCGAACCTGGCGCTCTACCAAACGGTGCGGTTTAAGCCACAAAAAATGGGAAGAATGAAGCAAAAACTTGAAAAAAGAAATCGAATTTCTGCAAAGCAAGGATGTGTGTTCTTGTCATATAATCAAGGTTCTTGTCACTGACTTTCTAGCTGACAGGAGCCTTTTTCTTTGTCCCCTAAAAAGAAGATGTCTTTTGGGGGCGTAATGCAGTCGCCTACTAAGCTGTTCGATAACCCAAAAACTTTCTTCGTGCAAATCATTTTCAAAACGCAAGGACCTCTGAATTACTTTGCGACTCAATTCTGTCTTTTTCAGTATTTTGCTTTATGTATTGTATTATAGCGTTGCTTCCAGATACTGTCACCCCCCTGCCATGGAAAGAGTAAGCCATACCATATAACCTGCCGACAATCTGTCCCGAGTTGGGACAAAAAACCAGACGATAAAGATGAAATCTTATGCCCGAACTCATCACAAGTGCTCCAAACCAGTCCACTGTTAGTCTTTCGCTTCCTTTGGCAAGGTTCATGGACAGCAAAGGGATAGCATGATCCGGCCCGGATTTTTCAGCCTTTTTATCGGAAGCAGGGGCATCGAGATTTTCAATCCCCAGTTGTACCGGCTGCTGCTCCGCTTGGGGCACAGGCGGAGCCTTTGATCCGCCCGGCCCGGAAGGGGGAGCCTGTTCCTCGTAGCCGGTTGTTTTCTTTTCGTCTGCCATAGAAATATTGACCTCCTTTTTCATGGGATGAAAAAAGCCGGGCACAATGGCCCGGCAGGGTGGGGTGGCATCGCCTCCTTGCAATATGTGATTATGAAAAAATGCCGCCCATAGTCTCCATAGGGCGGCGCTATCATGCAAAATTGGGGAAAACCCGTTGCGCCGTTTCGGCCTTTATGGTATACTTAAGATAAATTTGAACTCTGTGGTTGCTGCTTGCTTGAACGTTTAAGAGAGGGAAAAGTTATGAAGGAATCGTCATCAATTTCAAAAAATCATAAGATTGTACTGTCAGTTTTCATGTTAATAGTTTATATTGGATTGCCGCTGTCAATTCTATTTGGACTTATAAGTTTTGATTTTAAGTTTTATGCTTTGACAATCGGCGGAATAGCTGTTTACCTCGTTTTCCGTGCTTTGGGGTTTTCAAACTGTGATTTAGGTATTACACTTGAAAATACGGCAAAGTCGATTAAATATGTTCTTCCAGTTACTATCCTATTAGGAATTGTGGGAGTTGCTTTATGGGTTGGGGGATTTTCACGTATAACGCCAAATGAAAAGTGGACATTCTTTTTCTTCTATATTTTCATTTCCTCTCCAATACAAGAATTCTTGTATAGAGGTGCCTTGAATTCGGCATTTGAAAAATTGGGGATTCCTAATTTTGCCCGTATGGTTTCCACTTCAATCCTTTATAGCTTTGTACACATCATATATCGTGACTGGTTGACATTGCTACTTACATTTGTAATAGGATTGGTCTGGTATTATTGTTATCAAAAATCAAAAAATCTTATCGGAGTTTCTATAAGTCATGCTGTTTTAGGTGTTGTTACCATTGTTGCCGGGATAATTGACTGATGGGTAAAAAGGGAAAGAAGCAAAAGGGAAATGCGAAAAAAATTGTAGCGAAAAGCAAAAAGGAGCAATCACGATTAAGTTTCTTTTATGAAGTCTTAGTTTTGATTGTATCTTTGCTTCATGGCACATTGTTCTTTTCCCTTGCTGATAGAACGATTGATCTTATTAATCATTTTTCGTTGCTAAATTTGTCTTATCTCCTATTTTTCTTTTCTTTATTCTTTAGAATTTTCCAAACGCATCTTTTAGCAGCGGTTAAGTATACTGAAAAATGGACTTTTAAGCCTATGGATTTCCTGTTGGTGTTCTTTACGGCATTGTTTGAATATATACTTTTTTCTAAAGAAGAAATAGTGTACGATCCTCATAAATGGTATTTCCCACTAATTTTTGTATTTTGGCTATTTGGGGCGCTTGGATATTTAACTACATATATTCGTACAAGGAAATCTTATCAAGGGAAAAACAGAACTCTTGAGTTACGGCTACAGATAATCAATATTCTGTGCATCTCAATTATTGGTGCGTTACATTTGCTATGCTATTTTGAATTTGCACCAATTATTTTTAATATAATACATATAAATTTAACTTCTTTTGTTGTGTTCATAATTAATATTTATTTTTCATTATCCTTCAGTAAAGAGGAATTGAAAAATGTCCTTCATATTTGAACACTGAAATGGAGTGTGCTATCAGGCTTCTATTTTGTTTCCTATGTATCAAAAACGCCCTCCTGATACCCTGTTTAGAGGGGTATGTACACGCTTGTATCAGGAGAGCGCCTGAATGGCATTCAGGCGGTCAACGGTTCGATCCCGTCCATCTCCACCACTAGGATGGCGAAAGGCTTGTTTCTGATAAAGAAACAAGCCTTTCTTCTTTCCTAACGATGACAAACAGCATATCTCAATGCCATTCAAGCATTGCCCACAGGGCGTTCCGTGAGGAACGCCCTATTTTTATGCCCAAAAGGAGGAAATCGCTATGGAAAAAGAGATTCGATACGACTATTTCTACGGAAATGAATCGGAGCAGTTCAGCTTTTTCCGTATCCCCCGCCAGCTGGTGACGGGCATGGAATTTAAGCAGCTTTCCACAGACGCTAAGCTGCTGTATGGTCTCCTGCTGGACAGAATGGGATTGTCCGCCCGGAACGGCTGGTATGACGAGAAGGGCCGGGTTTACATTTACTACCCTCTGGAAGAGATTGAATTTTCCTTGAATTGCAGCCATAGCAAGGCTGTCCGGCTGTTTGCCGAACTTGACAAAGAAAAAGGGATTGGACTTATAGAGCGGACAAGACAGGGCTTGGGAAAACCCTCCCGAATCTATGTGAAGCGTTTTACAACCAGAGAAATACTTCCCCATCGGGAGCCGGAAATCCCCGATGGATTCCCGGAAGTATCAAAACAAGACTTCCAGAAGTTTCAAAATGATACTTCTGGAGGTTTTAAAAAGAGACCTCTTGAAGTTTCAAAACAAGACGCTATCTATACTGAGAAGAATCAGACTGAGAAGACTTATCCTGATCCATCTATCCGGCATGAGATGGATTCGATGGATCGGAGCGCCTGCTGCGAGGAAGTGAAGGAAGCGATTTCTTTTTCCCAGCTTACAGAGGAATACGGCGTGGAGGATATTGAAGGCGTGACCGGGCTGATTACAGATGTTTTGTGCAGCACCCGCCGGAACTTTCAGATCGGCGGTGAGACGATACCGGCGAAATCTGTAAAGAGACGGTTTTACTCTCTGGAAAAGTGCCATATCGAATATGTTCTCGATTGCCTGAAAAAGACCACAACAAAGATCCACAACATCAAGGGGTATCTGCTTACTTCCCTCTATAACGCTCCCCTCACTATCGGGGCGTATTATCAGGCGGAGGTACAGCATGACCTATACGGGTAAGCGCAGAAAGGAGTGAGGTATTCCGTTTACCCGCCATAATCTGTCCCAAGTTGGGACGAAAAAACCAGATAACAAAGGAGGAATCTTATGCCCGAACCCGTCACAAGTGCCCCAAAGAAGCCCGTTGTCAGTCCTTCGGTTCCATTGGTAAAACCCCCGGAGCAAGCCAAGCCCGGAGAGGGCCAGCCCGCTCCTGCTGCGCCCGAAAAGGAGCCTGATACTCCCGGCAAAGGAGCTTCCCCCGGCGAGGTCAAGAAGCCCCTGGAACAGGCAAAGCCCGGAGACGGCAAGGCCGTTCCTACTGCGCCCGAAAAGAAGCCGGACACTCCCGGCAAGGCAGCTTCCCCCGGCGAGGTCAAGAAGCCCTTGGAACAGACAAAGCCCGGAGAGAGCAAGCCCGCTCCTGCTGCACCTGAAAAGAAGCCGGGTGCTGTTGAAAAAGCTGTTCCCTCTGCCGCCGAGAAGAAGCCCCTGGAAAAGACCGATAAGGAGAAACCCCCTGTTGCCACAGGCGCCAAGGGTTCCAAGCAGGAAAGCGCTGTGGAGCCGCCCAAAGGCGTCCAGATCACGCAGGTATTTGCGGACCGCCTGGAAAAGCCGGACGAAAAGGCGCTGAAGAACCTGCCCATTCCCAAAGAGGGCGAAGCTTTTTCCATGCGGCTGCACCCCGCCTACTTTTTCGATTTCCTGGAGCACCCCTTCACGGTCAACCGGGAGGTTGCGGACTATGCGGATCTCTATGATTCCATCAAGGAAAACGGGATCAACGAGCCTGTCAAGGCCCGGCCCCGCAAGGACGGCGGCCTGGAACTTATATCCGGCCATCGGCGGCACGATATTGCCGCCAGATTAAATTATCCTGTCCCTGCCGTCATTGTCCAGATGGACGACGACACCGCCAGGATCGAGGTGGTAGATGGAAATCTCCACCGCATGGATATTCCCACCTCTGAACTGGCCAGAGCCGCAAAAATGAAGATGGACGCCATGAAACGGAAGGCCGGCAGGCGATCCAAAATGGAGCAGCTGGCAGAACCGCAGAAGCGGACCGATCAGCTTGTGGCGGAGGACATGGGCATGAGCCGGAACCAGGTGAACCGCCTTACCCGCATTACCGAACTCGTCCCCGATCTGCAAAAGATGGTGGACGAAAAAAAGCTGCCCTTCAATACTGCGGTGGAAATATCCTTCCTTTCTAAGCCGGAACAGCAGGACATGGTGAAGGTGATTGAAAAGGAGGGCGTTGTCCCCTCTATGGAACAGGCAAAAATGCTGAAGGAAGCCAGCCAGCAGGCCGCAAAGGAGGTTCAGAAGCAACAGGAAGCCGCTAAAAAGGCTGTTCCCGCTACAACCAAGGCATCTGCTCCGTCCTCGGCAGTTGAACCGCCTAAGCCCGCCCCTGTCGTGGATATGAAAAAAATAGCTTCTGTTATCACAGAGAAAAAGGAGCCGGAAACAAAGTATGTGTTCACCAGCGGCGAGTTAAAAAGCTATTTCCCCGATGATCTTCCTACTGTCAGTGAGGTTAAGCGAACAGTTTTTGAAGCCATGGATATGCGCCAGCGGTTCCTTGAGCGGAAGAAAGCAAAGGAAAACGCTAAGGAAGAAATAAAAGGCGCACGGTAATCTGTCCCAAGTTGGGACGAAAAAAGGAGCGTGAGTATCTGAAGATTTTGATTGTTGAGCCGGGCATTTTGCCTTATGAAAAGGAGATCGAAGATGACCTCCATGTGATGCAGGGAATTGTGGGCGGCCTGATTCAGCCCATCTACCCCTATCGTGAGCGGGTTGCCCTTGTCTGTAATGAGGAAGGCATCCTTCGGGGCCTGCCCTTTAACCGTTCTGTCGAGGGAGGTTACGAAGGGGTGTTTGGAACCTTCTTTATTTAAGCTGGTCACGCACGGCCAAAAAGGCCTTTTCCTTGCGGGGAGATAGTAGTGAAAGACGACAGCGTCAGCATATCCATCGGAATCACTATCATATTCCGATAAATCTAAACCCTGTTCTGTATACCGTGATTGCTCGTGCTTCCTTTGATAGATTTCGGAGGTACCGCCGGAACTCGCCCCATTTTTCAATATTGAGCTTATGAACGTGAACCCGGATTCAGTAGAATTTGAAAGATTTTAGAAATCAAGTAGGCTTTGGGACCAACACTGGCAGAACTAAAGAAGTAAGCGATGATCTGAAAAGCGTCCCAACTTGGGACGCTTTTCCTCTATCTCCCCGGGAAAATCTGTCCCAATTCGGGACGGATTTTTTCTCAGCCCGGCTGCGAAAAATGCCGGAACTCATTTTCTTTTGCAAGGTTTGCACTTCTTTTGAAACAAATTTGCCATTTGCCCCCTCCGAAACCGTAAAGACAGCAGAAGGCGAAAAGGGAGAGAATGACTATGACACGCCAACAGTTTTATGAGTATAAGGAAAAAGCGTTTCTGTCTTTTTGCGCCAGGCTGATCTATAACGAGGGGGTCGCTTCCCTTCGCAGGCTGGCCCGGGAGAAAAGTGTGCCGCTGTCTTCTCTCAACGAAAGCGAGATATCAAAGCTCTCCATGGAAGACACCTATCACCCCACGCACAGTCCTTTCCTTGTCCGGGGGCAGCTCATAAAAATATACGACTGGGGCCTGGGACAAGCTCTCGCCTGCTTGGAGCCTGGACTGCGGGAAGCGGTGCTCCTCTACTATTACTTCGGCTATTCCGATGTGGAGATCGGGCGCATGCTGGGCCTTTCCGGCGGAGCGGTACGCTACCGGCGCACGATGGGCCTGCAAAAACTGAAAATGGTTCTGGAGGTGCTGGTCAGTGATTAAACGCATTCCTTATACCGTCATTGCGGCGGCAAAACAGGGAGACGCCGAGGCCATGAATGCAGTTCTGAAAAACTTTGAGACTTACATATCCCATTGCGCCAGACGGACCATGCGAGACGAATACAACAACAGAAGCGCATACATTGACTCGGAGATCGTGGAGCGCATAGAAGAAAAACTCATGCTGGGGATCATTTACCATTTCGATCTCGAAAGGCTGCCGGAGGGTGAGACGCTGGAAGATTGACTATCTGTCTGTCAAAGCGTATCAGCTCGTGGTGCGCTTTCACAGGCTGATAACCCAGCCGATGGAAAACTGAATAGGGCTATCAGATACATTCCGTATATGGTGAGCCGGGCGGCGGGTACGCTTGACGGAAAATACCAGCGCCGTAAAACAGCCGTGGCAGGGCTGTGGGCCAGGAACCAGATACGGGGATAATGATACTTGCGTTGGCTATGCGTCACTGCGTAGAACGCCCCGCCACAAGCATGGGGGGAGGCACAAAAATCCTATGAAGCGGTTTTGTCAGCCGCTGTCTGTACGGCTCCTGATCTTATGATGTGAATATGAAATCCGCACTGCATAGCAGTGCGGATTTTGTCATATCAAAGGGGGACTTTTCAAATGAACAAGACTTCTGATTCTGAACACACTGAAACCGTCATTATAGACGGCTGCAAAGTGCATATCCGATATACCCTGAATCCTGATTTGACTGTTATGAAGGGGATCAAAGAAGCTTTATTTCGTCAAGGTTCTATGCCTAGTCAATTATCCAAAATTTGCGTAAATTCGCCAAATATGAGATAATATAGGTGAAGATATGAACCTTGAAAATTACATAGAAAACAAGAACATACAGCTTGTTTTGCAGGACGAAATGAGGTGTATGTTATGAACGATAAAAAAAGAGTGTACTGTCTATACCGTGTTTCCACCATTGGGCAGGTAGAAAAAGACGATATTCCCATGCAGAAACAATATTGCAGAGAATTTGTCTCCCAGCACCCGGATTGGGCGATTGAAAAGGAGTTTTACGAAAAGGGCGTTTCCGGTTTCAAATTGTCCGCAAAGGAACGGGACGCAGTTCAAGAAATCCAAAAGGACGCTGTGGAACAGAAGTTTGACATTCTGCTGGTTTATATGTTTGACCGCCTAGGCCGGAGAGATGATGAAACGCCGTTTGTTGTTGAATGGTTTGTAAACAATGGCATTGAGGTATGGAGTGCAGTTGAAGGACAGCAGCGTTTTGATACACACGTTGACAAGCTGTTGAATTATATCCGATATTGGCAGGCTTCCGGCGAGAGTATCAAAACCTCTGTCCGTGTAAAAACCCGTTTAGAGCAACTGACAGAGAACGGCTGCTTTACCGGTGGGGCAGTTCCATACGGCTATCATCTTGTCAAGCAGGGACGGTTAAATAAGAAGAACCGGGAAGTCTATGATATAGCTATAGACGATGAAGCCGCAGAAATCGTTCGCCTTATCTTTCACAAATACGTTTTTGAAGGCTATGGAGTATATCGGATTTGCCGCTACCTAAAGGAATTGGGAATCGTCAAATCAGACGGCAAGGATTTTCCCACAACCTCTCTCAACAGAATTATCAAGAACCCTCTTTATACGGGAGTTATTCGCAATGGAGAGGCTTGCTCAGAACCTATTCCAGAGCTTCAAATCATCGACAAGGACGTATTTGAAAGAGCACAAAAGCTCAGGACTGATCGGACTACCCACCATGGAGATACACCGCTGAATATGAAAGGGAAATGCCTTTTGAGCGGGAATATCTTTTGCGGGCATTGCAGAAACCGCCTTACCTTAACTACCAATGGAAAGAGGTATGTAAAAAGGGACGGCGAGGTGGTAAAAGAATCAAAAATCCGTTATGTCTGTCATTATAATGTCAGACACCCCGGCGACTGCGACGGTCAGTCTGGATATGGTGTAAAGAAGCTGGACGGTATTGTGGATAAGATCATTCGTTATCAGTTTGCGAAGATCAAGGCTACATCGGGAAAGGAAATCATTGACGAGCAACACGAAAAAGCCGTGGAGCTTGCAAAAGCCCGGTACAAAATATCCTGTTCCCAGTTAGCCGAGAAGCAAAGGGAGCTTTCCGATTATGAGGCGGAAACCATCAAGGTCATTCGTGGTGAGAGCCGATTAAACATCGAGTTACTGAATGACTTGGTGGAGAAAGCAAAGACGGAAATTCAAACGCTTTCTGATTCAGTCGATTCTGCCAAGCGGGATTATGAAGAATGTGCCGCCAGCGCAGACCGAGAGAGGCAGGAATTTGACAAGCTGGAAAGCTGGGCTGACCTTTACGATAAATGCACATTTGAGGCTAAGAAAATGATAATAACGCAGTTTGTCAAGTCCGTCTATGTTTATCGGGACTACTCTCTGGATATTGAGTTTAACGTCTCTTTCCAGGAGTTTAAGCGGCTTGAAGCAGAGTGCCGAGAGGAAAACAACGCTGAAACGGGTATCTATGTTTCCGCATAAAAAAACAGACCTGTTTTTTGAAACAAGTCTGTTTGATGGTGGACGATAGGGGGATCGAACCCCTGACCTCCAGATTGCGAACCTGGCGTTCTCCCAGCTGAACTAATCGCCCGTATTACCGTATTAACTTGTTATTTTCCTTGAATGTGTAGCGAACACGCCGCACACCAAATGAATTACGCCCCCAAATTAGGGGTCTTAAACTGCACCGCCCGCTCTCCCAGCTGAGCTAAAGGCCCATATGAAATTTATTAGAGAAACAAAAAACTAAAACCCTGTGCCAGCCTTCCAGAGAGCGCCATGCGCTCATCCCAGCTGAGCTAAAGGCCCATGGGCTGACGGAGATATTTTAGCACAACCGAAAAAAATTGTAAAGCTTTTTCTCAGCCTTTCTTTCCAAAGAGTTGAATATTGAGCCACTTTCCCCGGTAAAGGCGTATCATGAAGACCAATCCTCTTACACACAGCTCGGCGGCCATTGCCAGCCACGCGCCTATCAGTCCCATAGAGTTTACCAGCAGAAAAGAGAGGGCTACGCGCACGCCCCACATGGTGCCAAGGCTCATCAGGAAGGGCACCTTGGCGTCTCCCGCACCCCTGAGAGCTCCGGAGGCAACGATGGAAGCGCCGAACAGCGGCTCGGCAAAGGCCACGATCCGAAGGACCTGCGCGCCCAGCTCGATCACCTCCGGGTCAGAGGTGAAAATGGTGATAAGCTGGGGGGCAAATACCAGCAGCACCAGGCCGCCGAAGGTCATGATCAGCACGCCCAGCCAGGAGATGAGCCGGGCAAATCGTTTTGCCAGATCCTTCCTCCCCGCGCCAACGGACTGTCCTACCAGTGTGGTGGCAGCCGTGGCGATACCATAGGCAGGCATATAGCTTAAGGATTCCGCTGTGACCGCCAGATGGTTGGCAGCCACAGCCACCTTGCCGATCCCAGCGATGAGCGAGGTGATGATGACCTGGGCAAGGCTTGTGAGCGTGCGTTCCAGCGCCACAGGCAGCCCCAGGCGCCAGACTGTAAGCAGGCAGGGCTTTTCAAAGGGATACCGGCGCTTCAGGCTGATGCGCACAGGAGAGTTTTTCAGAAAAATGACGAGTGTGAACAGGATACAGACCGTCGCGTTGGAGCAGGCGGAGGCAAATGCCGCGCCGCCCACTCCCCAGCCCGCCCCCCACATGGGGAAGGTGAAGGAAAACAGGGAGACGACCCTGCTGGGATAGATGAACAGC
>CAZMFF010000013.1:0-53139 GCA_964565505.1 uncultured Acutalibacter sp.
ATCCGGTGAACGCTCTGGACTCCTCCGGCAGCTATCCCATTGAGGTGGGAGATAATCCGGATAGAAAGCCGATGGCGGCAGCATACGAGATAGAAAGTGTTTTTGTACTGGCAAGTAGAAACGACGAACCTATTAATCCCAACGAACCTCCTCCTGAATCATCTGGTTATAAACCACCAAAAAAGGGTCCAAAAGGCAAAGTCAAAAATCCGAACGGTCCCGGCGGAGGATGGCCTGCCAAAGATAGTGGCGTTTGGGTACCTGATAACGATATGGATGGTGGACCTGGATGGGTCGTTCAATATCCAAATGGGAAACATAAACATTGCTATCCTGATGGCCATGAGCGCGTCCATAACAATACTTCAGGCTGGGATATTGCCGTAGGCATTGGTCTAGTCATAATAACAGGCACAGCAATCGTCGCACTCGCTGTAGATGATTTGACTGGTATTGGCGCTGTTGATGACGCTTTACTTCCCGGTTTAGGTGCTAGCTTTGGCCAAGGCCTTACCATGATTTTTGGATAAAATTGAAATAAAGCACGGTCATTCCTTTAAGGAGGAAAAATGATGAAAAACCCGTCCAAAGCTGAATCGTTTCGTTATCTTCTATGGCATTTTTCTTTCGATACGGATAGGCTCTTTGATGAGCTGGAATACGAGGAAAAAGAGAATCTTGAAAAGGCCAAGAGAGCCCGGGACCGGCTGAAAGCCTACTTGATCTACACAAAGAACCCTCTCGGCGCCAGTATATACCGTCATTTTCTTACCAGCGGATACCCTGACGACTTTCTTAACGCATTATCAGAGCGATATCCTTGTTTATTGGAACCTTCCCCCACCGAACAGCTTTCCAGAAAGGAACTTAGCAGCTATATTCTCCAGTATTGTCTGGAAGATGCCCTTACGCTCTTTCATCAAGTCCTAAATGACGATGAAAAAGACCCAGAATATTCCGCCGTCACTACGGAAAAGCGCCTCGTCGCCTATCTGATCTGCAAAAGAGCCGGAGGAAGTCCTTCCGTACGGGAATTTTTACAGGGTCTCGGTTACTCAAAAGAAATCGTAGATGTATTTTACGAAAAGTTCAGGAGGGAATGTCCCCGCTGGTATCTTAGGGAACCTCGGAGGCCCATCTGGGCCAAAGGCAAGTTGAGGGTGTATGAAGTAGAAGATCGCTATGTAGTTGGCATTCGCGCGGTAAGAGATGGAAATATTCTCGACCCAAAAGGCGCTGAGTTTACAGCAGAGAGAGAAATAGAATGGACACAGAACCTTTCTCCGGTAAAGCTCTCTGATGTCCAAAGCCTTTTGAAATTAACGAGGAAACAGCTTTCAGAAAAGCTAGGCGCCCCTCATGTTCTATTGACCTTACGGGGCAAGAAACAAGTACTCTGCTTCATCACCGAGCGAGGCTATCTCATCGGCTTCTTTTTCTCCGATGGCAAGGTGACTGGCTATGAAATGGTTGATCTTTTGAAAAAGGGAGATTACCCGGAAGCAGGTTACTGTATTCCCTAAATCTTTCTGCGCCCCCAGTCCAGAACGGTTTCCGGCGTGTACCAGAAGCGCCAGAACTACACGAACTTCGGGACGGACCGGCAGAGCGGCCAGCTCAATTATCTCAACTATTTCAAGGCGGACGGAACCACCGATGGTTTTATATGGGACGATTTTTCTGCCGGTGCTGCATTTATTGCTGCTGTCGTTGCGTAAGGTATTAAAATGCAACAGATAGGAAGATTAAAACCTATGAGATTTTCTTACAATAAAGATAAAGACAGGCTGATTAAAAGCCATGAAAGCGCTATGCTTACAGCCTATTCCGAAACCATCATCAACTATTTGCCTCTATTCAAGGCATATGGCTGTTTTCCGGAAGTAAAGCTTTTTTGGTACAACTTTCTTACCGGCAAGTGCTCAGATGAGTGTCTGCCATTTGATAACGGTTATATCTGTTATGTGTCTTGTGAAATCCTTCAGGACGGAAAAGTAGTTGAAGTAAAAAGCACAGACGGCGAAGTAGACTATTACTCATTATCGGCTGTTTGGGCAATTTCTTCTGTATCCAGAAGTTTTTTCAAATTAAAAGTCTCTTTTTGCGCTGGTGTGCATGAAGATGTAATCTGCAACTTAAATGATTTCTTGTCACGACTGAAAGGAAATTATCAAAGGAAACAATGTTGTGCAAGATACTAAAAGTGCGAGATGGTCATATGAGGATTCTCATCTCTTTCCTGGAACCCTTTATTTCTTTTCTGAAGCCTTTCATTACTCTTTTATTGCTTTTGTTGATCGTCCCTCTTTTCTTTTTTTCTCTTACTGACAACTCCCGGGAAATCAACTATTGTTCTGACAAAGAAAATTATGTGAAAGCTTCAGGTACTGTCGAGTTCATTTCCTACAGCAACTATCAGGACCACTATAATTTGACTCTCACTGATATGACGGAAGATTTTCCAGATAGCAACTTCTCCATCGAGGGAAAAAACTTTTTTACCGCAAAGGAAAACGGGACCACTTACAAGGTAATCAAAGGGACGAAAATTGAATTTGTTTCCATCCGCAGATTCTTCGGTGGCCGTTATACGCTTCCCATCGTTGCTTTATCTGTAAACGGAGAAGAGCTGCTTTCCTTTGAGGAAGGATACCAAAATTATCTGGAATGGCTGAAGAAAAAATAGCTTCCGGCAGTGCTGGGGACGCGCTCTCCCCTGTGGATCAGGTTATTTTCGTTTCAGAAAAGGAGACGGTCTAACCATCCGCTGATTTAAAAAAATCTGCCAAAATGCACCAATCGACATTCTGTTTTCTTTATGATACTATAAAGGCGGCGCAGCCTCAGGTTTTGAAAGAGGGAGAGAGCATGAAAAATTGGTTGTCCCTGGTATTATCATTATTTATTCTTGCAGGATGCAGTGATGTTTCAAACAGCAAAGGACTAAATGAGGATGCCAGGAAGGATATTTCTGTTATTGAAATGAACAGTTGCGGAATAGACTGGCAAGAAATTCTGTTTCCCATTGATTTGAGTGAGGATATCTCGGAAGAAATCAAACCAATCAAAACAGAACAAATTGCAATTGAGATTGCTGAGAGCATTATCGAAAAGCTTCATGAAGAAGGAAAATTTCTCGAATACACACTAGTTTCTTTAGTTCATTCCACGGAAGACGATATCTGGCGCTTCGACTATTCATTCGATCAGCAAAATAAAGATGATAATGATTTGGTCGATTGTGGGTGTTTATTTATTGCAATAGACGGGACAGAAGGATATTTGATAAAAGCCTGGATTGAAGAATAACAAAGCAACATGACACTATATGGGAACAGACACTGATTGAATTCAAAGCAGATTCCACTTTGAAAGACAGCGAGATAGATTAAATTTTAAAACATCCCTTATGCTGTTGGGAATTGAGGTCTATTATGAAACACATGAAATACTCTTTCCTATTTATCATCCTGCTATGTATGTTACCTTCCTGCGGTAAAAGAGAGGGAAATTTGAAAGAAATAATATGCTCGCCCAATAAGAGCATCACTGAACTTGCATCAAAAAAGTATAATAATTCAGAGCTATCAACCATATCCCAATTAAAAGTTAGCATAGACGAACTCAATAAACAGTATCCTATCTACTGTTTAAGAGAAAGTGGAGATGCCTATCGAGTGTCATATCTTGGGAATGATTGTGTTGCTGTCGTTTATTTTGACAATAGCGGAAATTGGATTTTAGGAAAGGTTTGCAAGTTGTACTCAGCAAAATCCGACTTCAATGATTTAACAACCGGGATGTTATTAGAAAATGTACAGGAAATTGATCCGCACGGAGAATACCTATTCTTATATACCGGTCGCGTTGATACTCCAAAAATTTCCACTCACTATACGAAAGACGGATACTTAATTACCATAGAATATGATGAAAAAAATACTATTTCAAATGTGACAACAACTTTGATCTAAAGGTCTAAAAAAGCTCCAACTCTATGCAAACGGAGCACTCCGCCTACGGCAAAGGCGTGCTTGCCTCCACCACCCGGAAATCCTACCGGAGCGGCGCCACCAAATGGCTGAAATATTCCACCCCCACGGACAAGTGGAGAAATGTCACCTTCATCAATGTCTCAGGGAAAGCAGGCGGCAGAAAAGCATTAGCACATACGAAAGCATTTTGCAATTTGCAAGATAGAGACTATTTCAAAATGATTGATTTACAATTAGCTTTACTTTTCTAAAAAGGAGCATAAAATTATGTTAAAAGGTATTTTTCTGCAGGCTGACCGAGAAAAGCAGCCTTTCGCGCTGCGGTGGATCCTGCACTGCAGCGATGTAGAAAAATACGACTGGTATAATATCATGAGCCAGAATGAAACCTGGGCAGACGCCAGCGGAGCTGAATTCCTTGATGAGAAGTTTTACACCGGAAAAGCTCTTTCTCAACGCATGGAGCAGGACTATCTCATGATCATTTTCTTGAAGCTCCAAGCTTATTTGAAATCCGGAATCTTTTATGATATCCACACCTATGAGGATTTTTTGGCAAGCGATTGCCAGCTTTTGATATTAATTTCTGATGATGATTACTTTGATATCTATTCAAAAGATCAAACCAGCATCCAGACACTCTATCAAATGGCATTCTCAGAACCGTTTATTGATGTGAAGCTTCTCACTACAGAGAATGATCAGAGGTACAAACTGGATGTACTGTAAAAGGCTGGCAGGTGGGGACGGGTTCCTATCAGGACAGCTGCCAGTATAACAACGGATGAGATTTCGGCTGGTAGAATATGCCATGGCCTACCCGGTGAAAGGAAATTTATTTATGAAACAATACTTAAAGCTTTTTTCTCTATTATTGCTTCTTCTTTTATGCTTTTCTGCATGTAAGGATACACAAAGGGAGAATGAAATGTCAAGTTATAAATCTGAAGTTTCCTATGAATCCGGAGTTTATCATGACAAAGATTGGACAGAAACAGAGCCGGGCACCTAAAAGGGTGCTGCTATCCCGGACAAGGAAACAGCCCTTCATATCGCAACAGCAATTTTTGAAGGGATGGAAAAAAGCGAAGAAGCGAAAGCGTTTACAGCGCAAAAAGTCTTTTTCGACACCGAAGATGAAATATGGATCGTTTCTTTCTGGAAAGAGCCAGAGCTTCCCAATGACATGCTGCGTGTAGGAAACGATTGTAGTATTGCTTTGCAAAAATCAGACGGAGAAGTCCTGAAAATCTGGTTTGGGGAATGAAAAGGTTTCTCCTGCCGTTTTCCCGTCGGTAAATCAAATCATTTTTTATTTAGGGAGAAGATATGATAGGCTTCTATGTTAATTTAGAAAAGTTTTATCAAAACACAGCAACAATCAATTTGGTTTTAGAAACTGTGTTTCATAAAATGAACGAAAGATATAACTGCTATGCTTCAAACTATGAGTTAATTATTGACAACGAACCTGTAACGTTGCATTCTCCCCTCTTCCCCTGCGAACTGGCAAAACTGCTGGGAGAGGCGCGTTCTCTGCTGACTTGCGGAAGATTCTTCTCTTATCCGGAAAACGCTTTCGAAGACTTAGTGGAAACCTTTGAGGATTTTGGCCGCAGCAGCTGCCGGGATGTTGTCCTTGTCTATGATATGGTTGAAATAGAAGTCTATTCCAAAAGCGAGAACTATCTTCAGAACTGTGTACAGGCAATTCAAAAAGTAGCGGCGGACATTCTCATGGAGCAAATAGAACCCGCTGCCTGTTTTCGGGAAAGCTTTCGAATTTAAAGGGGAAATCATCTGATATGTGGCATGAAATCACTAATAAGAAAGACTTATCAAATTTCATGAATGACATGTGTCATTTTCACGACAGCTGCATTAAGGAACTCAAATATTCCAGTGGCGCCTATGTTGGACAAGATTTATTCATGTACCCCTTCAATGACCGCCGGATTCTCACAGTTATTATCCAGCGTCAGTTTCGGGAAAACTCCATGATTGAAATGGAGTTTCAAGGATTAAAGTTTTTAAAGCTGTTTCCTATTGGCGAGGGATACACCTGTGAAATTTTGGACTCTGCCATGTTCTTAAAAGATGGCTGTTTCTATTGGTGCGATGATGGAGATGTATCAGAAGCAGATTTAGAGGATTACTCCGGGACGATGATCTGCGCTGAAAAGTTCCGATGGCGTACCATTGAAAATCGCATAGATAACGAAGAATTCTACCGAGCCGTTGAGTAAGGAATTGGGGGCTCAAGAGCAAACTAATTCAGTTTCATTTGCTCTTTTACAAATTGTCTTAAACAAAACGGGCTGCTAAGGTCAAAAAACCGCAACGCAAAGCTTTCACAACAGGTCAAAAATCCCCACGTATACAAGCGGGCTTGTATACATGGGGATTTTCTCAAAATAAACTTTATGAAAAGGCTCTTAAAAATCGTTTTTCCGGCCGCTTTAAATCAGCGCTGTGAAATCAGCTCCGGCTGATGCTCCATCAGGAAATCCAGAAGCCGGTCCTGATCTCTCGCCTCTGCGTTCGCTGCGATCATGGCATGATCGTCCGGGAATGCGATGGCATACTGCCCGTACTTTCCGTCTGCCCGGAAAGAGTTTCTTGCCCCCCGCCAAAATAGATAGCCGTATCCCTCTTTTCCGTTTTCCACCTGTTTTTTAGCGGCCTCGCGCAAATAGTCTGCCGGGATCAGCTGCTTTCCTTCCCAGCTTCCCTCCTGCAAAAGCAGAAGGCCGAATTTTGCCAGTTCGGAAACAGAGAGGAACAATCCTCCCGCACCAAAGGTGTACTCCATGGGATCCTGCTCCCAGGTAGGGCGGGAGATCCCCAAAGGCTCAAAAAGCCTGGGAGTCAAATAGTGGACAAGGTCACAGCCCGCGCGCCGCTGCACCAAAACGCCTGCCAGATAAGGGCCTACATTATTATAGACAAATTTAGTGCCCGGCACATAGGGGAAGGGCTGCGCAAGCGAATAACGCACCCAGTCCTTCTCCTTTAAGAAGGGCCTTTGCTCTCCCATCAGGTATCCGCTTTCCTGCCCTAAAGCCATTGTAAGCAGATCGCGCACGGTGGCCTTCTGTAAATTCTCATTCGGATGTGAAGGAAGCTCTTCTCGAAAAACCTCTGTCAGGCGCTCATCCAGGGAAAGCAGGCCCTCCTTCTGCGCGATCCCTACTGCCGCGCTGGTAAAGCTTTTGCTGGCAGAGTACTGATTCCGGCGCATTTCCCCGTCATAATCTTTCCGAAGCACCTCTTTGCCGTCCTTCCAGACCCGCAGGTTCAAAAGCCGCAGCTTCTTTGCCTCTTCATCAAAAGCCGTCCAATTCATAGAACTCTTCCTCCCATTTTTGATTTTTACGGAAGATATTGCTTCTCTCCCGCCGGTTTTCTCTATCATAGCACCTTTTGAAAAAAAAGAGAAAGCCCTTTCCCAATCAAACCGGAAAAGGGACAAGTTCTCTTATTGCTTCAATCCTCCAAAAATTCTTCCCGCAGCGTGACGCCAAAATCCTTTGCGATCGCTCGTAAATCAGCGTCCGAAATCGTCTGTCTCAGCTTTCCGCCTCCCGCGCTAAGGGCCAGAATGCAGATCTGCGCTGCCTTTTCGATGGTGTGCATCAGGCCAAAGGTCGTATCAAAATCTGAGCCTGATACAAAAAGCCCGTGATGGGCCCACACTGCGGCATCGTATTCCTTCATCAACCGGCTGGTGGCAAGAGCGATCTCCGCTTTGCCCGGAACCATCCAGGGGACTACCCCCACGCCGCCGGGAAATACCACCGGACATTCCGTGGCGCTTTGCCACAGGATCCGGGTAAAGTCCTTCGCAGTCAAGGGCAGCAAGTAAGTAAGGGCGATAATATTGGCAGGATGCGCGTGGTAGGTGAGCCGGCATTCGCCGTTTGTCACGCCTTTTCTTACACTGTGGTTCAGAAAATGGCTGGGGAATTCACTGGTGGGCTTCCCTCCCCCTTCCAATCCCCAAACGATACGCCAGGCATCCCCTGCCTCGTTGATCTGGACGATTCCCACATTATGAAGGGGATCCTCCTCCATATTCCGGAAGAATTTTCCTGTCCCCGTGGTGAGGAAATACTCTCCCTTCAAATTCTCCGCGTTTACTCCCATGCTGGTCCACTCTTCCGGGAAATGGAGATCCGGGCTGCAAAAGTCCACGTCTTCCCTTGTCAGGCGGTAGGTCAGGTTTCCCCCGTTTCGCTCATGCCAGCCCTGCACCCAGCCGTCTGTGCACATCTTTAAAAATTTCTTTACCGATAAATTTTCCAAAACCGCCATTTTTCTCTTCCTTTCCTATAAGCTTACCGCACAAATTTGTTCGAAGAAGTTATCCCTTCCGATGCAACAGAACTTCCTTCTCATAGGTCCTTACCTTTAAAAGCCATTCCTCTTCGCCGGGCACTCCCTGCATTTCGCAGCAGTGCTCCCAAATATCTCCGAAGGGCATGGTTTTCAGCCTTTCGTTGAGGGCCATTAAAGAGGTGAAATCCATCTCATCCTGAAGCCGTTTCATCTGTTTTACAGGCTGAAGCAGAGCGTAAAGCAGCGCCTTCTCCATACTGCGCACACCCACTACCCAGGCCGCTACCCGGTTGATGGAGGCGTCAAAGAAATCCAGGCCGATGAGCACCCGCTCCAGAGCCTGATTGCGGACGATCTCTTTTGCAATCTCCCGCAGCTCATCTTCGAAAAGCACCACATGATCGCTGTCCCAGCGTACAGGGCGGGTGACATGCAGCGGCACCTTATCAAAGAAGGCGAGAAGGCTTGGGATCTTATCGCTGACCATTTCCGTAGGATGATAATGCCCATTGTCCAAAAGGTCGTAAACGCCGGGATGAGAAGCGGCGTAGCTCAGATAGAATTCCGAAGAGCCCACCGTGTAGGACTCCATCCCGATCCCGAAAACCTTGCTCTCCACACAGTCGATCACTCCCGGAAGCTTCTCTTCAAAGATCTCATCCAGGCTCTTTTTCAGGCGCTCACGAGGGCCCAGCCGATCGGCCGGAATATCCTTGTATCCATCCGGGATCCAAATATTACACAGCACCGGGCTTCCAAGCTCTTGGGAAATGGCGGAGCTGATCCTGCGGCAGCAGATCCCGTGCTCTACCCAGAACCTGCGCACCTCTTCCCGAGGAGAAGAAAGTGTTAAATTGTCCGTTACCATGGGATGACTGAAAAAGGTTGGGTTGAAGTCGATGCCATACCCGTTTTTCTTTGCGAACTCCACCCATTTTGCAAAGTGCTTCGGCATGAGCGCGTTGCGGTCCGCCTCCTCGCCCGGTTCAAACACCGCATAGCTTGCATGGAGGTTGATGCGTTTTTTCCCCGGTGTCAGACTCATAGCCTGCCGGAAGTCTGCCGTAAGCTCTGAGAAATTTCTGGCTCTTCCCGGGTAATTCCCGGTGGTTTGTATCCCGCCGGAAAGCGCTTCGCCTCTATTCTCAAAGCCCAGCACATCATCTCCCTGCCAGCAATGAACGCTGATAGGAATATCCGCCAGAGTTTCAAGGGCCTTTTCGACCTCGATCCCCAGCGCTTCATACTGAGATTTTGCCCATTGATACCGCTCTTCCATCATATTTCGCTCCTTCACGATTCATATTTTTTCACTTCAAAGCTTTTTCTCAGTACCTCTCTGGCCTGAGAAAGCCCTGTAAATTCTTTTTTCGCGAGCATCTGTACCATCAAATTACCTAAAGCTGTTCCCTCTGTGGGTCCCGCATAAACCGGGAGCCCTACCGCCCGGGCAGTAAGTGCATTCAGATACTCGTCCTGGCTTCCGCCCCCCACAATGTGCAGCGCCTTTATTTCTCTTCCGGTAAGGCGCCGGATCTGGGACACTGTTTGGGCATATTCGGATGCCAAACTCTGATAGATACAGCTTGCCACCTGCCCGGCAGAGCGGGGCTCCTCTTCTCCGTTTTTTCTGCAAAAGGCTTTGACAGCCTCTATCATACTGTCCGGCGCCAAGAAGCTTTCATCGTTTACATCCACCCGCCCTGGAAAGCTCTCCTCCTGCCGGGCAAGCCGCTCCAGTTCTTGAAAGGAACAGCCGCTTCCAAGCTCTTTTCGCACAGATTGCAGCATCCAAAGCCCCATAATATTTTTCAAATAGCGGAATCGATACCGGTAGCCTCCCTCATTGGTAAAGTTCGCTATCCTGCTTTCCTGTGAAGTGATGGGAGCGCTGATCTCCACGCCCAAAAGGCTCCAGGTGCCGCTGGAAAGGACTGCATAGTCTTCCCCACTTGCCGGAACCGCTAAAAAGGCAGAGCCTGTATCATGAGCGGCGGGTAAAATCACCTCACAGTCAAATCCCACCTTTTCCCTGATCTGAGGCAAAAGCTTCCCCAGGCTTTTTCCGGGCATTTGAAGCGGTCCAAAAAGCTGGGGCGGAAAGCTTAACAAATCCAAAAGCTCCGTGTCCCACTGCTTTGTCCGCGCATTTACCAGAGAGGTCGTAGTGGCTTCGGTATATTCATTTTCCATCTTCCCGGTCAGACAATAGTGGAAATAGTCCGGGATCATCAAAAGGCGAAAGGCTTTCCCCAGCACTTCGGGATCTGATTTCTGCAATGCCGCAAGCTGATAGATGGTATTAAAGCTTTGCTTTTGGATCCCTGACCTCTGGTACAGCTCGGGAAAGGAGATCCTTTTTTCTATCTC
Source organism: uncultured Acutalibacter sp. (assembly GCA_964565505.1). Classification (GTDB taxonomy): domain Bacteria; phylum Bacillota; class Clostridia; order Oscillospirales; family Acutalibacteraceae; genus Acutalibacter. The sequence continues at coordinate 10,704 of CAZMFF010000013.1, forward strand.
CCGGTCCATCATGGCAGTGCGGCCGTCTCGGTAAGCTGCCGCAGGGGTCAACAGCTTCCCCGCCCGATCTACCAGAACAAAGTCCACTCCCCAGGTATCTACCCCCATACTGACAGGGATCTTACCCCGCTTTTTACAGGCGCTCATTCCTGCAAGGATCTGGGAAAATAGCTCTTCAATATCCCAGCAAAGCAAACCGTTTTCCTTTTTTGCGCCGTTTGGGAATCGATAAACCTCTTCCGTTATGATCCTGTCCCCTTCCAGATGCCCCAAAATATGACGCCCGGAAGAAGCGCCTAAATCCACAGCCAGGTAATAGACCGTTTCCATCTGTCCGCCTCCCTTCTCTGTTATCTTACCTGAGAAAAAAGCAAAAAGAAAGGACGGCATTTTAAAAAAATGCGTCCTTATTTTTTCGGGGAATAGCGATAAGCTTTCGGAGTGCTGCCGAAGGCCTCTCTGAAAATGCGATGAAAATAGCTGCTGTTTTCATATCCTACCCGGACCATGATATCCTGCGTGGAAAGCCGGGTGCTAAGGAGCAATTCCGCAGCTTTGGAAAGCCGTTTTTCCTTCAAAAGCTCTTTAAAGGTCTTTCCGGTGCTCTCATGGATCAGGCTGCTCAAATAAGAGAGCGACAGCCCCCTTTCCCGCGCAAACTGCGTCAGATCTGCCGCGGGATAATTCTCTTCGATCTCTTTGAGCACCTCCAGCACAACAGCATTTTTTGCGCAGGGGGCTAACTCCAGATTCTCTGTGTAATTGAGCAGCTGCAAAAATAAAAGCCCCATAGTGGTTTGGTCGATCTTCCTGGCGTTGGGCTGGGGAAAGATTGCCGACCAGGCCAGATTTTGAAGTAAATTCTGGACCGGCAGCACGTTCGCCACTTTGAAATGCAGGTAACTCAGCTCTTTTTCCTTTTCTCCCAGGCTTTCCAGAAGGAACCTGCCTAACACATTGTTCGGGCCGATCATGGCAAGCGCCAGGTCAAAAAACTGAGGCAGCACGATAAAATTCACCCCAATATCCTCACGCCCGGCCCGCCGCACGGCATGAAAGGTCCCTTGATTCAGCAGCAGCAGTTCTCCTTTCTCAAGGCTCAAGGAGGTTCCATCATTGATTTCATGGACTGTGCGGCCGCTGCACATATACATCATTTCCACATAGTTGTGAGAATGTCTGGGAAAGTCTGTAAACCGGGTATGGGGACGGATCGTGATCAGCTTGCCCTTTTTCAAAAGCTTTCTGCTGTCTATGGTAAATTCTCCGCCGGAGGTATACCGCTCGCGCTCCACTTTCCCTCCGGCCAGAAGGTTTTTCTCTTCTTCTGTGATCTGCCCCAGCTTGGCTATGAGAAGCTCTTCCATAGGCACTCCCCTCCCCCTTCCCCTATCTTATCACAAAGCCTGTGTTTCGCAAAGCGTTTTTGAAAAAGAGCGCTGCGGGGCAAGAGATCTTTTCTCTCTAAAAAGGAGGGATATGCGTTTTTCTTTTCGGGCCTGCTCCTCAGGCTAAAATTTCCCTCGCTTCCTGTTCTGACAAATACTGATGCTTCACCATCAAAGAAACTACCTGCTTTTGTCTCTGCGCCGCCAGATCGGGATTTTCCGTCAAATCGTAGACAGAGGGCGCATTGGGAATTCCTGCCAAAAGGGTGCTTTCAAAAGAGCTCATGTCCTCAGGCTCTTTGCCGAAGTAGGAAAGGCTGGCGCTTTTCACTGTATAGCACCCGTTTCCAAAATAGATGCTGTTCAGATACAGCTCCAAAATCTCATCTTTTTCGTACTCCCGCTCCAGATCCAGCGCCACAAAAACTTCCGCGACCTTTCTTACCAGAGTCTTTTCCTGGGTAAAATACAGGTTTTTGGCCAGCTGCTGTGTAATGGTGCTGCCCCCCTCCTCAAAAGAGAGCGTTATCAGATCATTGAAACACGCCCGGGCGATCGCAAGAAGGTCAAAGCCGCCATGCTCATAGAATCGATGGTCTTCCGCCGAGATCACTGCGTCAAGATAAACCTTCGGAAGCCCTTCGATCTGCGTATAATCCTCTTTCTCCTGAACTGATTCAACTTTTTCGGAAAGAGGTATTTCCTTGATGGCTTCCTGATAAAGCTGCCAGCCCTGAAAAACGAGGACTCCCGCAGCGCAAAAGAAAAGGAAAACGGCAATCAAAACCAGCCGGCAAACCCACTTCCATACTTTTTTCATAGACGCAAAGCTCCCTTCTCAGAATGTAATCAGTCTATCAAAAACATCTTACAAAAATCTTGAAGGAATCTTGCGATTGTGTAGAGGAACCTTTCAATTATGAAAGGTTCCTGGTGTCTCTCAAAAATACATAGCGCTCTTTCGTGGAGTGCTCCGGGGAAAAGCGATATCCCAAGCCACAGAACTCCTTGACCTTTTCCGGCTCCTGCGCCTGAGCGTCAGAAAGGAACCTCACCATCTCTCCGCGCGCCATTTTGACATAGACGCCTTTTTCCACAATTTTCCCCTTCTCCCTTTCCCCAAAAGTAACGGTAAAACAGCGCTTCCCTTTCGGAACAAAGGGCGTGACCGCTTTTGCGTATTCTAAGGAAGCCAGGTTGATCACAATATCGGTATCCCGGAAAATACGCTCTGCCAAAGAGTTCCCCCAAAACTCATAAAGGTTTCGGCAGAAAGAAGTCCTCACCTTCGCCTGCATCTCCAAGCGGTACGGGCAAACGCCGTCAAAGGGGCGCAGCAATCCGTAAAATCCGGAAAGGATCAGCAGATGGTCTTCCACATACCGGAACTGCTCCTGTGTAAAAAGCTGAGGAGCCATGTATTGATACTGGATCCCCTCAAAAGCCAAAAGAGCCGGGGTAAAAGCGCGATGAAAGTCCATACTTTGAAACCGCTCATAGTTGAGAGAAGCAATGGAATCGTTACAGCAAAGAAGCTTCTGAAGCTCTTCTTTGGAAAGGGAGCGGCAGTATTCCAAAAGCTTTTGGGCTTTTTCGAGAAAATCCGGGTTGGATCGCGGCGGAAGAAAATCCGTGTCCTCCCGCATTTTCTTTGCAGGAGAAATGATAAGCTTCAAGCCTTTTCCTCTCTTTCCGGATGCAAAGCCTGATGCTCCCGTAAAAGCTCTTTGTAAAGTTGGCAGGAATCCCAGGCGCTGTTTTCCGGGGTAAGAACAGCCTTTAAGGCTACCGAAGGTATTTTCTTCTTTCGAAAGCCCTGCAAAAAGGTATTCAGCAGCGCGCCGGAGAAATTGGCCATCACAAGCATTTCCTCGGAAAAGCTTTCTCCCTTTAAGGGTCTGTTCTCTTTGGGAGCCATCCCGCAAAGGCTCAGAAGGGATTCGCCGAACTCCTCTTCCGCTACGGAGCGCACACGAATTTTAAGCGCCAGACAAAGCATTTTTATTCTGGTCCCCTTCGGGGAATCCAGATGGTAAAGAAGCACAGTAGGCATATTCATAAAATCCACTCCTATCAAAAATAACAATGGCTTCGCCATTGTTATTTTAGCACAAAACACAGAATAGAAAAGCCCGGTTTTCTTTTTTCCGTTTCCCAAGAAAATATCCCAGCCGTGGGTTTCACCCGCACTCTTGCAGTTTTGGAGGGAATCTCCTATAATGATAAAAAGCTCACAGCGTTTTGCCTTTTTACAAAAACGGAGGGACTGACAGTGAAGATCCAGGAATCTGTTGAAAATTATCTGGAGACTATTCTCGTTTTACAGCAGCGCACCGGCTCCGTGCGCTCGATCGACATCGCGGCCGAGCTGGGGTTCAGCAAACCCAGTGTCAGCGTAGCCATGAAAAACCTGCGGGAAAAGGAATATATCACCGTTGACAGCGACGGCTTCATCTCTCTGACACAAAGCGGAAAAGCTATAGCGGAAGGTGTTTATGAGCGGCACATGCTATTTACAAAGTGGCTTATCTCCCTGGGGGTAAATCAAAAGACAGCGGCAGAGGATGCCTGCCGGATCGAGCATGTGATCACCGAAGAGAGCTTTCAGGCTATCAAGCGGCATGCGCTTTCTCGCAAAAATCTACCGAAATCGAAATGATTTTCACGAAGTCTTCTCTTTTTCAGACTCAAAACTGCCGCGGACATATTATAGTCCGCGGCAGTTTCTCGTTATACTTTTAAAGCTTCCGTCAATCTATTTTCAAGATAGCGGAAGAATAAGGCGCAAGGGTGAGCTCTCCCTTCCCCTGCTTTCCAAAAATCTTTTGCTCACTGAGAAGATCCTGCCCGTTTTCACAGGGGATCGCACAGATTTGCGGCTCAGCCGTATTATTGATGGCGACGATCAATCGTTCCCCTTCAAAGGCACGCTCCATCAGAAACACCTTTTCCGAAGAGCAGAAGCGGACGGTTCCATATTGCAAAGCCTTGCAGCTTTTTCTCAAGGCGATCAGCTTCTGATAAAAGGAAAACAGATCTTTATCCCAATGTTCTTCGTTCCAATCAAAAGTTTTGCGGCAATCCGGATCATTTTCCCCTGTCATACCGATTTCCGTGCCGTAGTAGGTGCAGGGCATTCCCACATAGGTGTACTGAAATACGGCCGCATTTTTCAGCTTTCCCTTTTCTCCGCCGCAATCGTTGAAAAATCGCGCCGTATCATGGCTGTCCAGCAGGTTCAGCATGGAATCATTGGCTTGATCGCTGTAGCGCATCAAATACTCCGTCAGATCCTCCTCAAATGTTTTAGGGCCGATCTTCTCCTGTGCGAAATACAGTACGCTGGAGCGCTGAACCGCATAATTCATCACACCGTCAAACTGATCTCCCCTAAGCCACGGCTGAGCGTTCCACCAATTCTCGCCGATGATAATGGCATCCGGATTAATATCCCGCACAGTCTTGCGGAATTCCCTCCAAAAACAGGCATCCACTTCATCGGCTACATCCAGCCTCCAACCGTCGATCCCGGTTTTAGTCCATTTGGCCACAGCGCCCAAGAGATATTCCCTTACCTCCGGATTTTCCGTGTTCAGCTTCGGCATACAGAATTTCTTTCGCACTTCAGCAGGAAAGGCGCGCGTCATCTCCGGCATAGGCACAAAAGGCGTGGTGCCGAACCCATCGAAATTTAAAGGATCAAAGCTGACGGGAAAACTGTAAATATGGAACCAATCCCGATAGGGAGAGCTTTCCCCATGGGCCACTACATCCTGAAACTGCCGGAAACAGCCTCCGCAATGATTGAATACTCCGTCAAGCATAATGCGGATCCCTTTTTCATGCGCTTTCTGGACCAGCTCTACCAAGGTGCTTTCATCGCCGAAATGCGGGTCGATACGGGTATAATCGATGGTATCGTATTTGTGGTTGGAAAGCGCTTCAAAAATAGGCGTAAGATACAGCGCGTTTACTCCCAGCTTCGCTAGATAGGGAAGTTTTTCAATAATTCCAGGCAGATCACCGCCGAAGTAGTTGTGCCTCTCTGGCTTTTCTCCCCATTTGCAGATCCCTTCCGGATCCAGGGAATGGTCCCCGTTATAGAAACGCTCCGGGAAAATTTGATAAAACACCGTTTCATTGACCCAAGAGGGCTTTTTATGAATATCGATCTCGTTGATGAAGGGAAACTGGAAATGGACGAAACCGATGCGGTCATGATCAATATCCACACTGCCCGGCTCCAGGAAGCCGTTCTCTGTATAGATCAGTTCCTCTTCTCCCTTATTGATCAAAAAGTAATAGCCCAGGCGAGGGTCCTCACAATGGTGTTCACATTGATAGTAATCGAACATTTTGTCGCTTCCGAATTTCTCCATAGGGAACTCCCTGCGGGTATTCCAGCGGTACTGATTGCCGATCACCAGACGGACCCGGTCAACATCCCCTTTCGCAGTCCGAACTCGGATCCTCAGTACCCGTTCTGCGATTGGAAAGGCATAGTTGCTTTTCGGAATATGTAAAATCGCCTGCCGGTTCATGCCTGTCATCACTTTTCCTCCTCATTTCTAATGATACAGAATATTATATCAAGGATACCAAAAATTGTTTATAAGTATCATGACTTTTGTCATATCTTTTATTTTACCTAAATCCTGTCAGCAGGGAAAGAAAAAAGAGGATCCGCTGCAGCAAAGCAGGCAGCGGATCCTCTTTATAATAGCGATCGGCTTAAGATCCGTTTAGGGCAGGATCAAGATCTGGTCGTCGCCCTCCAGGCGGGTAAAGGTGCAGTCATTGCCGAAGGTGCGCTCAGGCAGCATGATCAGAACATTGACCGCAGGGGTATTCACAACAAACTGGCGGCCATGCAGTACGCCGGGGTTCAGGCGCACCATGGTGCCCTGAGGAATACGGAAGGCTTCCACTGCCTCCGGATCCACCCGGAAGCTGGAGGGTCCTACAAAAATATCGATATCGCCGTCTAAAGGAAGAATTCCTTCGCAGGTGTACTGATGATACTCCAAAGCGGTGATCACACGCTCACACTCAGACACTCTGGCAATGCAGGCAGAGGTGGGCATACGCTTGTCAAAATGATACTCCAAAAGGTCAGGAGCGAACACATTGGTAGCGCCGGTGGCCGCTCTCTCCTCTACCTGCTTAACATGAAGCAGGTCAATAAAATCGCCATAGCGGCGGAAAGCTTCTCTATCTAATACCTGAGGCTTAATCTCTCTCATGATACTCACCAATCCTTTTTGATTTTTTAAAACCGCTCTCGGCTTTCATACATCTGACAGGCAAAAGATCCATCGGAACTTTTTACCGGTTCGAAAGGAAAACCAAGAAATCAGTACGGCGAAAACTCTGTTTCCGCCGTACTGTCCTATTCTCTTGAATTACAGGCTGTAAACACCCTGCTCGTCGGCGTCATCAAAAATCATGCCGAGATAGCGGGCAGCTTCACGCAGAACCTTTTTGTAGTTTCCGTATATGCCGCCAACATGGTGGATATAGGGCCCGAACATCAGCTTCTCTTCCCAGCGCTTCCAGTTGTCCGTCTCAAACCATACATAGGTACCATTGGTCTCAGGCCCGTCAACCGCACGGCCTTCGCCGCTGAAGAGGTAATGCTTACCGTCGCACTCGTCAAAGCGGCAAACCGTGATATTGCCCTTCTTCAGCTCAAAGCGCTCCTGAGCGGCAGCAGTCAAGCGGGCGTTGCAGGCAGCGTCCTTCATGGAATAGGGGAAGGGCCCGCAGTGCCACAGCAGCTCGGCATTGTCATTCTGAGGATGACGAATGGTGAGGTCGGCCAGGAATTCAGACTGCTCACCCAAAGTGACAGCGCGCAGAATAGCCATGGTGACAGCACCGTTGATATCGGTCTCGCAGGAGATGGGCAGACCCTCGTCAGCCAACTCGCCCATAATGCCGCAAACGCTGACACCCAGGGTGTTCACAGTGCCCCAGCACTCCATCGCGCCCGCGGTGCAGTTGTTCTTCTCCATCAGATCCTGCACGGCAAGCTTTACAGAAGCCATACGAAGAACTTTCTCAGGAGGCATGGCGGAAACGTCAAAACGCTTCTTGATATCCTCTGCATAAGCGGTATAGCGAGGATCGTTCTCCTTCTCGATCTCGTTGGCACGGGCCGCGATCGCATTGGGAGAAATGGGAACCGTCGTTATACCGTAACGGGTAGCCAACTCTCCCTCGTTGGCCATAACGCTCATAAAGGGAACCGGACGGGCGCCGAATTTGGCAATACGCAGCGTCTTTACCGTCTTGATCACAGAGACAACGCGGATAAAGCTATCGTAGCCATTCTTGAAATCGTCGCTTTCCGTCTCACAGTTCCAAATATAGCTGTACTGCACGCCATAGCGCTTCATGACCTTCGTGCTGGCAAACATTCCGCACTGGGTGTCACGGCCGCGGCTCGTATCGGTGTTGGGACGCTCGTCTCTAGGTCCCCATACCAGGGTAGGAAGCTTCAGGGAAGCGGCCAAAACAGCGGCGCACTGTTCCTCACCAAAGTCGCAGTGAGGAAGGAAAAGGGCGTCGATATTTGCTTTCTTGAACTTGTCTACTACAGCGGGGATCTTGTCGACCTGGTAGAGGATACCGTTATCGCACAGATCGTCAATATCCACGATCTGCACCACGTCAGGCAGGATCGAACGGATCACGGCCATGAACTTATCCTTCTGCTCTTTCGCCACCTCTTTGCTCAGCATACCGCGGGAAGTAGGGGCTACGCCCAGAATAATGGTCTGCTTTTTCATAAGATGATTGCCTTCTTTCCTAATAATTTTTTCTGAATTCTGCTATGATCAGAGCTGCAATTTCTTTCCGTAGAACTCTACCCGCTGATCGATCTCGGTATAATCGATTTCTCCGGTCTGAATGTATTTCTGTACGGTATCCCAATCCGGAATACCGGCTCTGCCGCCGATCCTGGTACACTTGATGCAGGAAACACCGGTAGCCAGACGGGCCGCCTCTTTAGCGGAAAGGCCTCGCAGAAGGCCTACCACATAGGCGCCGTGGAACACATCACCTGCGCCCACCGTATCCTGTACCACGATATCAAACGAGGGAAGCTCAAAAAATCCGCCCTCTTCGCTGTAGCCTACACAGCCCTTGGCGCCCAGGGTAAATACCACGATAGAGGGACCCATGGCACAAACCTTTTTGCAGTTCTCCTCATAATGATCGTCCTGGAAAAGGCCGTCATAGAAAAATTCGGAGCCTACAAAAGCGTCTACCAGAGCAATGTTCTTCATGGTCTCCTCAGAATAGGAGTCGGCATCGATGATCACCTTTGCCCCTGCCGCTTTGGCACGGCGGGTAGCTTCCAGCGCAGTGCCGCCCAAGCGGGAAACAAAGAACCATTCGCAGTTCTCAAGGATCTCATTGTCCAGCTCATCCTCTGTCAAGCCTTCCGTGGTACCGCGGCGAAAAACGATGCTGCGGCCGTTGGTCTCCTTATCACTTAAAACGATGGAAAGAGAGGTAGTCTCCCCTTCTCTCATTTTTGAGCCGGAAACGTCAATGCCGTGACGCTCAAAGTCTTTGATGCAGAAATGGCCGTAATCATCGCTTCCAACAGCGACCATAATGGCGCACTTGGCTCCCAGACGGGCAGAAGCCACCATGCCGGAGGCCACCTTGCCCCCGCCCTGCCAGCTCAACTGATTGACCGGCGTTCCCCGGTTGGGCTTCGGAAGCGCATCTACATTGACAGCAAGGTCAACACAAGGGGTATCAATACCCGCTACTTCATATTTCTTCACTTTCTGTCCATTCCTTTCTCTCGGGCTTACAGGGAGAACTTGTTGGGGTTGAGCAGCTGCATCTTGCTGCGCACAAAGTCGATCGCGCCTTCGGAAGCAGCGTCCAGAAGCGCCATGAAATTGCTTCTCTCTGCGGTCTTCTCCACGCTGGCGGCAATGTTCTTGTAGCAGGCGCGGAAATATTCGGTGGCAATATTGAACTTGCTCATGCCCAGGCGCACGCTTTCCTGAAGCTGATCATGAGGAATATCAGAGCAGCCATGGAGTACCAGCGGCACAGGAACAGCCTTTCTCAAGGCGGCGATACGGTCAAAGTCCAGCTTGGGAGTCTGCACATAAGCGCCGTGAGCATTTCCCACCGCCACTGCCAAAGAGCCGCAGCCGGTGCGCTCCACAAAATCCTTTGCCTGCTCCACATTGGTATAATGATCTGAATTGACAATATCGTCCACATTGGCGCCGGAGCCCACATGTCCCAGCTCAGCTTCCACATCCACGTCGAACACATTGGCTACCCGCACCACGGCGGAGGTGACTTCCACATTCTCTTCATAAGGCAGAGCGGAGCCGTCTACCATTACAGAGGGGAATCCGGCCTTAATACCGCCTACCGCAATATCAAAGCCATGAGAATGATCCAGATGGACCGCGATAGGCACCTCAGACTTATAGGCAAACTCCTTGGCAAAATCCGCCACATGCTTGATGGCGATGTACTTGTCAAAACCGGGATACAGCTGGATGATCACCGGGATCTTTTCCCGGTTGGCGGCTTCCGCCACCCACTTGACCGTTTCATAGTTGAACACATTGCAGGCGGCGACACCATAATGGTTTTCCGTTGCGTGCTGAAGGACTTCGTTGACTTTTACCAGAGGCATTTGAATTCCAACTCCTTTTAAATTTTTATTTGTGCAAAAAGGAAGCGGCGAACCAACAGAAAGCTTCCTTTTGTCCTGCCCAGCTCCAAACCCTCATTTCCCTGTTTGGGCGGATATGCCCGGCCGGCTCCTCAGCCGGCCCCGGCATCCCGTTTCCTATCCTAACTCCCCAAAGTATGTCCGGCCCATTGCCGGTACATAAATCGTTATTTTCCTGTCCAGGTCGCCTCATTACATGGAAATATATTTTTCCGTTCCCATCGAGCCGCTTTGAAAGTTCTTCCGGGCTTCGCTCCCTGTCAGGCATTTGGAAAGAAAGACCCAAGGAAGCAGTTTTCAGGGTCTTCTTTTCTACATTTTTACTATACCTTGGATGGGGGGCAAAAAGAATGGACGATACAGCTTTTTTTTTGACATTCCCGACTTGTTTAAATTTTATCTTTTTTTCGCTGTCAAAAAACCGGATTTTGTCGTAATGAGAAAGATTTTCCGGATTCCGGCGGAGCCTGAGCGGCTCATAGCGTGCCGGAAAGCAAAAAAGCAGGCCGGGAAACGCAAGGGCTTTCTCCTGCTTCTCCCGGTCTGCCTTCTCGCCGCTTCGTCTGCAGCAAGACAGCTTTTCACGCTCTTCCGCTTACATATTCCGCCAGCGCCGTTCCCTTTCGGGGATGCGGGACGGTTTCAAGCTCTATAACGCGAAGCTCCTGCGCCGTTTCGCCGCAGGAAAGCACCGCTGCCGCCTGTCCGGCCCCATTGTAGGCGATCGAATTTCCAATGGCTCGCCACCCCTTCCACGGTCCGCTTTCCAGATAACCCACATTGCTGACGCCGACAATGGCCATATTGTATTTTTCGGAAAGCATGGAATAGGGCCGGTGCCACTCCTCCCCATACACATCCTTTTCCAAATCCCTTTCAGGAGGCACTCCCCAGGCGCTGGGAGAAAGCAGGATATCCGTTCCCATTCTTCCGAACACCTCGCCGATCACCGTACTGCTCGCGCCGTTATCGGCGCAGATATCCAAGCCGATCCTGCCAAAGGGCGTATCAGCCGTTTCCAAACGGTTTCCGATATCATACACATCCTCTACGCCGGTGAGCACATTGATCTTCCTGTGATGCAGCACGATCTCGCCCCGGCCGGAAATCAAAAGGGCGGCATTATAGACCTTTTCTCCTGCCTTTTCCGTGATCCCGGCAGCGATCCACATCTGATACTTTTTTGCCAGCTCACAGTAAGCCCGGCTTGTAGGTCCCGGTATCTCGTGACAGAGAAAGGGGGCGTCTGTATTTCCCCAGCCCAGATCACAGCATTCCGGAAACACCGTGATATCTGCCTGCCCCTCAGCCTTTTGGAGAAAACGCTCCATTGTTTTCAGGTTCTCCTCTGCCTGTCCGAACGCCACCGGTATTTGTGCCATAGCGATTTTAACGATCCCCATTTTCTGACTCCTCCCTGTTTTTTAAGCCTTGCCTTACGCCTGCGGATCCTTTTGAGAAACGATGATGAGCAAAGGCAAAACAAAAATCCGATTCTCAGGTTTTCATACGGCCCTTGGAATAGAGGGCCGGAGAGACGCCGGTATGCTTTTTAAACTGGCGGCTCAAATAAAACTCATCCGAAAAGCCGGTTTCCAGGGCAATTTCCGCCAGCTTCATATCTGTAGTAGCCAGCAGTTCTTTTGCCCGATTGATGCGCACTCTTCCCAGGTACTGAAAAATGGTCTTGCCCTTGAGCTTGCGGAAAATCCGGTTTAAATAATCAAAATTCATTCCCAGCATATCCTCCAGCTGTTTTCCCGTGATCTTTTCCATATACCGCTCGTTCAGATAAGCCGTCAATTCTTCCATCCTGCGCATGGTGCGGGCCGGAAGCTCGCTGTTGACCGCTTCAAAGGCGGCATTGTCGCTGTTTTGAGAAACGGCCATGATGATCTCCAGAAATTTGCAGGCCCAAAACACCCTGTAATTTTTCGCGCCGCTTCTGCGCCGCTCAATAGCCTCGTCAAAATAGGAGGTGATCTGGGCGCGAGCTCTGTCACTGCGAATATGCAGGAACTTCGGAAGAATACAATACTCCATATCATAGAGACCTTCGCCGTTTTCCATATAGCTTTGGAAGGGGTTGCGCTGCGCAAGAGGAATGTCCTCCGGCTCGTAAGGCAGTACGCACACATTGCTGAAATGCACAAAGTAATAAGCACATTCCGCAGGCTTCGTCCCCTCATGTACGAGGCCCGGCTGCAGAAGAAACACATCTCCGGCACGCAGGGAATACTCCTTGTCCCCCTCTTTGAGGTGCATCGAACCATCCACCAGATAATAGAGAATATACTCCCCGTTCTGTCTTCTGAAATGAGTCCATTCGCCCTTGGGAGCAAAATAATTCATAAAGCTGATATGAGGAAGAGAATTGAACGTGCAAAGATACTGCATAAATAATGCCTCCAAAACGAAACTTGTCAAATCGGGCCTCTTCTTTTCTAGTTTATCAGCCCCTTCTTTTTTTGTCCAGCATTTTCCCTGATTTTTCTTTTCTTCCCATAGACTTACCTCAGTTTCCGTGATAGAATAACAAAAGCAAAAATGCTGTTTTGCGGAAGCTTTTTGCCCCGCAGTCCGACTAAACTATCAAAGGAGGAATCTTTCTATGAAATTTTCTCAGATGGAATACCGCCGTCCCGATTACTCCGCCGCTTTTTCCAAAATCGATGAAATGGCCAAAGCTCTTTCCCAATCCAAAAGCGCGCAGGAACAGGAATCTATTTACAGGGATTTTGAAGCTCTGCTTTCCAGGCTGAGTACCCAAATCACCCTTTGCGCGATCCGCAACTCCATCGATACCCGAGATGAGTTTTTTGTAACCGAGCAGGAATATCACGACCAAAGCGCGCCTCTGCTAGAGGAAAAGCTTCAGGCTTTCCACCGCGCGCTGGTCTCCTCACCCTTTCGCGGGGAATTGGAGGACCGTTTGGGAGCGCTGCTGTTCCAGAATATCGAGTTGGAGCTTCGTTCCTTTTCACCGGAGATCATCCCCCTGATGCAGGAAGAAAACCAGCTTACGACAGAGTATCAGAAGCTCTATGCCAGCGCCCAGATCCCCTTCCTGGGTAAAACGCTCACCGTGGCACAGTTGGGCCCGTATAAAGAAAGCACCTCAAGAGCCACCCGAAAAGCAGCTTTAGAAGCGGAGGGCTCCTTTTTTGACGAGCACCGGAAGGAGTTTGATCAGCTGTTCGACAAGCTGGTCAAAAACAGGACTCAGCAGGCTAAAGCGCTGGGATTCGAGAGCTTTGTAGAGCTTGGCGCTTTACGCCGCCAGAGAAACTGCTACTCCCCTGCCGATATTTCCCGTTTTCGCGATCAGGTAGTGCGAGACCTGGTACCCCTGACAGAGAATATCAAGCAGCGCCAGGCTGAGCGCATTGGGGTAACCGACTTCAAATTCTGGGATAACGCCTTAAAATTCAAGGACGGCTCCGCCGCTCCTCAGGGGACCCCGGAAGAGATCCTGGCCGCAGGGAAACAGATGTACACAGAGCTTTCCCCGGAAACAAGAGAATTCATCGAAGTGATGTTTGAAAACGAGCTTTTCGACGTGCTTGCGAAAGAGGGAAAAGCGCCGGGCGGGTATTGCACCGGCTTGGAAGACTATGGCCTTCCCTTTATCTTCTCCAACTTCAACGGGACCTCCGGAGATGTGGACGTGCTCACTCATGAGGCCGGGCACGCTTTTGCCGATTTTATTGCCACTAAAACGGTAAAGACTCACGCTCTGAGATGTCCTACGATGGAAGGCGCTGAGACCCACTCCATGAGCATGGAATTTCTCACCGCCCCCTGGCACCGCCTTTTCTTCGGAGATCAGACGGAAAAATATGAGCTTTCCCACGCGGAAGACGCACTGTCCTTTATCCCCTACGGGTGCCTGGTAGATCACTTTCAGGAAGAGGTCTACCGAAACCCTGACATGACTCCGGAGGAGCGCAATGAAACCTGGCTTCGCCTGGAAAAGCGCTACCGCCCCTACCTAGATTTCGGTGAATTGCCTTTTTACAGCCGGGGCGCAGGTTGGCAGCGCCAGCTTCATATCTATACTTCGCCCTTCTACTATATTGATTACTGCCTGGCGCAGGTCATGTCTTTACAGTTTTTCCGGCTGTCTCTCGAGAATCGGGAAGGGGCATGGAAAAAATATATGGAGCTTGTCAGGCTGGGCGGAACCAAAACTTTCGTAGAGCTTGTGCATGCGGTAGACCTGCTCTCTCCCTTGGACGATGGCTGCGTAAAGCAGGTGTGCGAGGCTACGGCCCAGTGGCTGAAAACAAACGAGACTTCCGTATAAAGCTGTTTTGAGAATATGACAGGAAAAACCAGGAGCCGCAGCTTCGGCTCCTGGCTTTTTTTGTTTTTGAAAGATAGCATAAAGCTGCCGGAGAAAAGCGAGCATCGGCTTTTTCCGGCAGCCTATCATGATTTTAAACTCTGGTTTTAAAATTACTCCTTGCAGTGTCCGCATCCGCAGGGATCCTCTTCCTCGTCGAAATCGAACTCCAGCTTTTCTCCGCATTCAGGACACATGATAAAGCCCTCTTCCAGCATCTCATCATTGAGCTCAATGGTATTCTGGCAATTGGGGCAGGTAACTTCAAACATACTGCCTTCAAAATCCTCATCATCACAGCAGCTGCATCCGTCTTCCGCGCCGTAATAATCTTCCTCCAGCATTCCCAGATCCTCGTCGATCTCATCTACCTGGTCTGCCATCTCCGCCATGCCGTCCTCCAGCTCTTCAACGGAAAGGCACAGATCGTCCAGCAGCTCTGCCATAGCATTTAAGACTTTGGTCTCCTTGGCTTCCGGATCCAGTTCCAGGCCATCCATCAAACCGCGGATATAAGAAGCTCTCTCTGAATTGGTCATGAAATATCACCATCCCTCTTTTTATTTGCACATGAGTACCCTATCTCTTGCGTTTCAAGCCCAGACGCCCGCCTTCATCCTTTCCAGTATGGATCAAGCGCGCTCCATATATTCGCCGGTACGGGTATCGATACGGATCATCTCTCCCTCGTTGATGAACAGAGGAACACGGATCTCCGCACCAGTCTCCAGGGTGGCCGGCTTCAAGGTGTTGGTGGCGGTGTCGCCCTTTACGCCGGGCTCCGTCTTGGTGACCTCCAGCTCCACAAAGTTAGGAGGCTCCACGCCGAACACATTGCCCTTATAGGAAAGCACCTTGCAGACCATGTTTTCTTTGACAAACTTGAAATTGTCTCCCAAAACACTGCTGTTGATCGGAGTCTGCTCATAGGTCTCGTTATCCATGAAGTAATAGAGATCTCCGTCGCTGTAAAGATACTCCATCTCTTTTCTCTCAATATAGGCAGTGGGATACTTATCGTTGGGGTTAAAGGTCTTC
The DNA here is from genome assembly GCA_964565505.1 of uncultured Acutalibacter sp. Lineage (GTDB taxonomy): Bacteria > Bacillota > Clostridia > Oscillospirales > Acutalibacteraceae > Acutalibacter. The sequence goes on from CAZMFF010000013.1 coordinate 26,197, forward strand.
TCGGTCACTGCCCCGGTAATGACATTACGGATCTTTGTGCGCACAAAAGCAGCGCCTTTCCCGGGCTTTACATGCTGAAATTCGATGATAGAAACCACATTTCCGTCCATTTCAAAAGTAACGCCGTTTCTGAAATCTCCTGCGGTAATCATAAAGTAACAACCTCCAAAAATTTTCTTCTGTTATTCTAGCTGATTCAGCGTTTGATTGCAAGGTGTTTTCGGAAAATACCCCGAAATTACAGTGTGATCAGCTCTTTTGGGGATTTGGTAAGGCTTCTGCAGCCCTCTTTGGTAATGAGAAGCATATCTTCAATTCGCACTCCGAAGCGGCCCGTCAGATAGATGCCGGGCTCGTCCGTGACCACCATTCCTTCGGCACAGGGAGTGGGATCCAGCCGGGAAAAGCGCGGCCACTCATGGATCTCAAAGCCTACGCCGTGGCCAAGGCCATGCCCGAAGGTCCCTGGGTAATCCTTTTCGATGATATCTCTGGCCACCTTATCCACCTCATTGCAGGGCATCCCCGGCTTTACCGCGTCGATCACCGCGAGATGAGCCTTGAGCACCGTGTCGTATACCGCTTTCTGCTCAGCGGAAACCTCGCCCAAAGCAACTGTCCGGGTCATGTCGGAATGATAGCCATCCAGCAGCGCTCCGGTATCCATGGTGATAAAATCTCCCTTTTTCACCACATTTTCCGAAGGCACCGCGTGACACTGCGAGCCGTTTTTTCCGGCGGCAACGATCAGCTCAAAGGCCACATTTTCCGCCCCCTGCTTTCTCATGAAGAACTCCAGCTCCAGGGAGAGCTCCCGCTCGGTGACCCCCTCCTTGATAAAGGGAAGAATGTGGGAAAAGGCCGCGTCCGTGATCGCCTGAGACGCCTCGATCTTCGCCACCTCTTCAGGAGATTTGATCATTCTGAGGCTGCGGATAACATCGTCCAGCTGGGTGGTGAGCAGCGCCTGCACGCCAACCTTTTCAAAAGCCGCTTCAAAGCGCTTGGCCTGGGCGACAGACAGCATTTCCGTTTCCAGGCAGACCGCTTTGATCCCATGCTTGTTTAATAACCCCTGAAGCTTTTCCATCAGGGAGTCGAACCCTACTACCTCACAGTTTCGCGCACGGTAACGGGCAGCCTCCTCATAGCGAAAATCCATGAGCAGATAGCTTTTCTCCGCTGTGACCAGCAAGGCTCCGTCTGTAGCAGGAAACTGCGTAAAATACCGGCGGTTGCGCTCGGAAAACACCAAAGCCGCCTTTTGAGGATCTGTTCCGATCAAGGCATCGCGCAAACGCTCTACCGGGTTTTTCATTCTTTCACTACATCCTTCCTGTTTTCATATTTTTTTCGGAGCCCTCGTTCAAAATGCCTGCGCACCTGAAAGGTGATCCCCTCCTCCGGCTCAATGGGAGAAAGGAGAATGGACTTCATTTTGCACAGATTCGCGCCGACGACATCCGTAAAAATCTGATCGCCGATGATCACACAGCTTTGCAGGGAAGCCTTCAGTCGCCGCTTTGCCCTCAAATATCCAAAGGGCAGCGGCTTTATGGCAAAGCTGATCCAATCCAGGCCAAACCGCGCGGCAAAGGGCGCGACCCGCTTTTTGTAGTTATTGGAAACGATCATCACGCGGAAACCGGCCTCCACCATCTGTTTTGCCCATTCAACGGCCCCCTCGATCGGTTCGTGGGAGGTATAGGATGCAATGGTGTTGTCTACATCAAGGAGAACGGCTTCACTTCCCAGCTTCCGCAAGAATTGAGGCGTGATATCAGTGATCCGGCTCTTCACCGCAGTCGGTTGAAAAATACTCATGTTCCTCCAAAGCTCTAAAAACCGCAAAAAAGCGGGCACAAAGGCCCGCCTTTCAAGGTCATTCCAGCAGCCTTACTTGTATTTCCGTTTGCGAGCTGCTTCTGATTTTTTCTTGCGCTTGACAGAGGGCTTTTCATAAGCTTCTCTTTTGCGCACCTCCTGAATAACGCCGGCTCTGGCACACTGCTTTTTGAAACGGCGCAAAGCACTGTCCAAAGACTCATTATCCTTGATTCTGATTTCAGCCATCTATTATTTCCCTCCCATCCGCCATCCGGCAGGGGTCACGTTCACTGTCATATAGAACACAAAATATTATATCTTCCCGGAAACAGCTTGTCAAGCCCCACTTTTTTCATTTTCCTTAAGATATTGAGAAAACGGCGGCGCGCTCCCTGCAAGGAAGCAAAACGGGAAAACCTCCGCTGAAAGCGGGCCGATTTCTCATTTTACCTTCATTCGGAAAGAAAAGCTTACATCCCCCGATGTGAGCACCGGCTTGTAGCGCGTCATCGGCTCGGGACCGCAGCTATTGGAGCCAAGCCCGCTCTGGCACAGGTCGATATCCAAAACCGTGCTTCCGGCCTTCTTCAGCTCATACTCGTGCCAGGCTTCTGTGAGAGCGGCGTCTGTATAGTCGTGGCAGGTGAATGTAAAGGGAGCGGAAAGCGCGGTAACTGTCAGCGCCTGTCCGCGCCGATTCTCCAGGCGCAGGCTGCGGCAGTCCGTTCTGGCGCCGTTTTCCTGCATCCGGCTGTAAGAGGTGTGCATCTGCCCCACCTTTTTCTGATACCAGTCAATATTGCTGGCCCAACAGCGATCGGCATAGTTCTCGCCGGGGCCGCGCCCATGCCAGTGTACCGTGTCAAAAGCCGGCTGTATTCCCAGGGAAAATCCCAAACGGGGCCACCAGAAATCCTCCTTGAGATAGGGGCTTTCCAGCTGCTTGTAATCTACCGAAACATCCACGCTGCCGTCCGGATAGACTGTATACGTCATTCCGGTATCCAGCACGCAGGGGAACGGATGAGCTCCCCAGCGCTGCTGAAAGCTCAGGGTGATCTTTCCTTCCGCTTCCGTGATCTGAGGCTCCAGAAGATTTCTGGGGACCAGGCGATCCAGTCCGTTATCCTTCCAAATATTGGCAGCGCCGGGCCGCATCGGCCCCACAATGCCCACATCATTATCGGTGGGCGCGCGCCAGTAGTTCTGCCTCAGCGGCATGGTGAGCACCTCATTCCCGGCACTGATCCAACGGGTCAGATACCCGTGGAGCAGGTCAAAGCTCAGGGCGAAATCCTCCCCTGTCACCGTGTACACAAAGCCCTCCTTTTCCCCGCACAGCATTCCCCGGACACTGGGAGCGGCAGGCGCCGTATAGCTTCCCAGTACGAACTGCTCGGAGGCGACCTCATGTCCCTGTAAAGCCCAGCCGGTGCTGTGCTTGAGTACAAAGGAAAGATCCAAGAGCTCCTCTTTGCCGCAGGCAGAAACGGGCAGAATATATTCTCTCGTCTCTTCCGGAGAAAGATCGTCAATATTCAGTTCTCCCTCCCGGGTGACCCTGCCGTCTCTTTTCAGCTGCCAGTGCCCCAACGTTTCCCCGGAAATAAACTGATATCTGCTGGTGATGCGGATCGTCAGCGGATCTGTGGAAACAAGCTCAAAATATAGAGGCTGAAGAGCTTTTTTCAGTTCGATCAGTCCCGGATGGGGAACCTTTTCCGGGCTGAGAAGTCCATCATTGCAGAAGTTCCCGTTGATCCCGTCCCGCTTATAGGGCATATCAAGATCATATCCGCCTGCGTAATACTTTTTGCCCTCCTGCGTAAAGCGGAGGATCCCGTGGTCCTGCCATTCCCACACACAGGCTCCTATCAGTCTGGGATGGCGATAGATGACCTTCCAATACTCCTTGAGAGAACCGGGGCCGTTGCCCATAGAATGGGCATACTCGCATACCAGAAACGGCAGCGGGTCCTCCTTCTCCCCTTCTTTTTCCAAATCGGTGGGAGACATATACATAGTGCTTGCCATATCCACGCAAGGGTCCCAGGGCTGTTTCATTCTGGCTTCGCGCATTTGATACATCTTTTCCGGATCCTTGGCAACCTCTTCCGGAATGAGGCCGGGCAGCTCCTTCGCCCCCGCATAGTGGATGGGTCTGGGATCCAGCTCTTTGATCGCTTTCGAAACGCTTCTGAAATTTTCCCCGAAGCCGCTTTCGTTTCCCATAGACCAAACGATGACGCAGGGATGGCTGCGGTCTCTCAGAACCATTCGCTGGGCGCGGTCCACATAAGCGTACTCCCAGTCCCGATCCGAGGAAAGGATATTCACATCGGTGATCCCCATACCGTGGCACTCAATATCCGCCTCATCCAGCACATAGATGCCGTACCGGTCACATAAATCATAAAAATAGGAGTCGCTGGGATAATGGCTGGTACGAACAAAATTGATATTGTGCCGCTTCATCAGCAAAACGTCTGTTTCCAGCGCCTCACGGCTTACAGCCCAACCCAGCTCCGTATTGGTATCGTGATGATTGACGCCCTTGGCTTTGATCGCTCTTCCGTTGACCAGCAGCTGGCTGTCTCTGATCTCCACACTGCGAAAACCTACAGTGACCGGAAAAAACTCATCGTCCACCTGTATGACCAGCTTATACAGATAAGGGTCCTCCGCACTCCAGAGACGGATCCCGTCAAGAGTGACATCATTCTGCCGCTCAGAAAGCTTTGCACAGCTTGTCTCACCGTCGTACAGCACGCCCGAAAAGCTTCCGGCTCCCTGGACGGAAACGCTGAGAACGCCGGCGCAGTCCGCCTGAACCAGGATATCCTCCACCCGGCCCTTTTGTGGCCAGGCCAACAGATAGACGCTGCGGAAAATGCCGGACATATGATACATATCCTGGATCTCCAGATAGCTTCCGTCACTGAAACGCAGCACCTTGACGCACAGCGTATTCTCCCCCTCCCGCAAAAGAGAGGTGACGTCAAACTCCGCCGCCATGTGAGCGCCCTTTGACATACCGGCCTCATGCCCATTGACATAGACATAAAACATGGAGCCCACACCCTCAAATCGGAGCGTTACCGGCCTGTTTTTCATGCTTTCGGGCAGCGTGAAACGGCGCAGGTAACAGCCGGTATCATTGTCTGTGGCCACAAAGGGAGGATCTGTTGGAAACAGATAAGGCGAAGCGGAATAGACCGGAGTCCCCCAGCCCTGCATCTGCCAGCAGCCCGGCACAGTGATCTTGCTCCACGATGCCTTCTCATCCATTTCCCCTCTTTCGAAGCCCTGAGGGGTCAACAGCGGAGAAGGGGCCAGAGCAAAATCCCATTCTCCATCCAGAGAACATACAAAACAGCTGCTCTGCACATCGCCTTTTAAAGCAGATTCGGCATCTGGGAAACCAAAAAATCCGGCCCGGCCGGGGAGGCGGTTTTTATGCTGCAAGGATGGATTTTCCCATTCGTAATTCATCATGCATACTCCTCTTCTCATACTTCATCTAAAAATTCCATGTGTTCAGATTATCATGTAACAGTGGGAATGTCAACGCTGAAATTTAGATAAAATCACCAGAATTTTTCTTTTTCAGGATCTTCCATTATTCCTTTACTTATCTACAGTTATCATGTATACTAATAAATAGAAAAAACTAAATCAAAAAGGAGGGCTTTGTTTATGGCTCTGATCCAATGCAACTTTTTCTCAAAATCTCTCATGCGCACCGTTCCGATCCAGGTGGTACTTCCCACGGATAAGACCGACTTTTCCAAAGAGACCACCATCGCTCCCAAAACCTTTAAAACCCTCTATCTGCTCCATGGTATTTTCGGAAATTACACCGACTGGGTCAGCGGCACCCGGGTACAGGCCTGGGCCGAGGAACGGAATCTCGCGGTGGTGATGCCCTCCGGTGACAACAAATTTTATGTAAATAACTCCCGCTCCAGCGAGATGTATGGAGATTTCATCGGCAAGGAGCTGGTAGACTTCACCCGGCGCAGCTTTCCCCTCTCTCAAAAGCGGGAGGACACCTTTATCGGCGGCCTGTCCATGGGCGGCTTCGGCGCCATTGTAAACGGCCTCCAGAATCCGGAGACCTTCGGGGCCATCTGCGGCCTGTCCTCCGCCCTTATTCTGGACACCCTGGAAAGTCATACGGAGTACACCGATTTTCTCATGACCAACAAGGGCTATTATGAAGCTGTATTCGGCGATCTCACAAAGGTCAAGGGCGGCGAGAACGATTATTACGCCCTGGCCGAAAAGGACGCGAGACAGGGAAACAAACCCAAGATCTACCTGTGCTGCGGAACGGAGGACGGCCTGATCGAACCCAACAGAGAATTTCGGGATCATCTGAAAAAGCTGGGCTATGACCTTACCTGGGAGGAGGGCCCCGGCAAGCATGACTGGTATTTCTGGGACGAGTATATTTTGAAGGCCATGAACTGGCTGCCTCTGGACAACGCCGTGCAGGGTGTCAGCTCCGGGCATGTTTCCGAATGAGAAAAGAGGTTCAATGAAACCCTATATCAACAGTTATGAGGATGTTTTCGCCTTACTGGACGATCAGGTCTCCGGCGTTTTCTGGGACGGCTTCTACCAGGAGCGCAAAAGTCCGGTTCCATTTTTGACACAGAATACCATGCCTGATGAAAACCTGGCGGCTCTCTTAAAAAGGGAGCCCTCCATCCAGACAGCAGTGGAATTGGGCTGCGGCGAGGGCAGAAACGCTGTTTACATGGCAAAACAAAATATTTCCGTGACGGCTTACGACCTCTCTTCAGAGGCTATCAAAAACGCCGAAGCTTTTATGATGCGTGAAGGAGTCAGGGTGAATTTTATCTGCCGGGATGTGATCAAAACACCGGTTTTCGGGCAATATGATCTGGTGTATGACTCCGGAATGCTGCACCACCTGGCGCCCCACAGAAGACTCACTTATCTGGAGCTTCTTAAAAAGCTTTTAAAGCCGGGAGGATATTTCGGCCTGTTATGCTTCGCCTGGGGAGAAAACTGTGCCGACGAAATAGACGACTGGGCATATTACCGTCAAAAATTTAACGCCGGACTGGCCTTTCAAAAGGAACGGCTCTGCGAGCTTTTTTCTCCTCATTTTAACGTCCTGGAGATTCGAAAATACCGAAACGGCATTCCGGGAACGATCCAGGGGCTTGATTTTATGTGGGCCTGTCTCTTTCAAGCGAAAAACTGATTTTCCGCTGGCTCCGCTCTTAAAAAACCGGGAGAGGCTTTGAAAAGCTTCTCCCGGTTTTTGGCTTTTACTTGCGAAGCATCAGGTCGTTTGCCATTCTGCGCAGATCTTCCTCTGTGTGGATCTCGCCTTTTCTCGCCTCAATGGCCTCCCGCACCTCTTCCGGCAGATCCTGAAAGCCCTTGCCATCCCGCATCAGAGTGGCATAGGTCGCGCCCATTGCGCCGCTTACAGCCGTTCCATCCCAAAAATAAGGAAACAAAATCATCACCCCCGGAGTTTATTGTTCTCACTTCGGGGGTGATTACTCTTTTCCTTTCAATTCAATATCTGGCAGCGGAAAAATATTCGGAAAAATCAGACATTCTCAAAAAACTTTTCGTGGATCGCCTCCACCGCCCTGTCTCCGTCCGCCTTGTGGATCAAGACGGAAATTTTGATCTCGCTGGTGGAGATCATCTGGATATTGATATTGCGGGTGAACAGCGCCTCGAACATTTCCGCCGCTACACCCGGGTGAGACTCCATGCCCGCGCCTACGATAGAGACCTTTGTCACGTTGTCGTCGGAAACGATGCTGGACGCGCCCAAAGTTTCCGTATAAGAATTGAGCAGCTCAATGGTCTCCTCCAGCTTATTCTCCTCCACTGTGAAGCTGATATCCTTCGTACCGTTGCGGCCGATGGACTGCAGAATAATGTCTACATTGATGCCCTTAGAGGCAAGCTTTGAAAAGATCTTAAAGGCAAGCCCCGGCTTATCCGGTACGCCGATGATAGAGATTCTGGCAATATGATCGTCCTTTGCTACCCCGCTGATCAGCATTTTTTCCATTTTGTTATCCTCCCTCACAATGGTTCCCTTCCGCCTGGTCAGGCTGGAAAGGACTTCCAACTCGATATTATATTTTTTTGCCATTTCCACAGAGCGGTTGTGGAGCACCTGCGCTCCCAGAGTAGCCAGCTCCAGCATTTCATCGTAAGAGATCACATCCAGCTTGATGGCGCCTGGGATCTTCCTTGGGTCTGCCGTGTATACGCCGTCCACATCTGTAAAAATCTGACACAGGTCTGCGTGCATGGTGGCGGCGATGGCCACCGCGCTGGTGTCCGAACCGCCGCGTCCCAGGGTGGTCATATCCCCATATCGGTTGACCCCCTGAAAGCCGGTGACCACCACGATCCGGTGCTTATCTAATTCCTTCCTGATGCGGGAAGCATCCACCTTCTTGATACGGGCGCTGCCGTAATCGGAGGTGGTGTCAAAGCCCGCCTGCCATCCCAGCAGGGAAACAACGGGATACCCCATCTTCTCAATGGCCATGGCAAGCAGAGATGCGGAAATCTGCTCTCCCGCTGAAAGCAGCATATCCATCTCTCGCTTGGAGGCTTTTTCGTTGATCTCCTGCGCTTTTGCGATCAGGTCGTCTGTGGTATCGCCCTGCGCGGAAACCACCACCACCACATCGTTTCCCTCTTTGTAGGTAGAGGTGACAATGTCCGCCACATTTTCTATCCTCTGGGCATCTCTCACTGAGGTGCCGCCGAATTTCTGTACGATCAATGACATGATAAAGACCGCCATCCTTTCTTCAGAAAGTCCTCTCCGGCTTTCTTCGCGCGTTTAAAGCGCAGTGCCGGCGGACGTTCCGGGCTTTTCAAGCCCACTTATTCAATAATGATCTGCGCGCCCTGCTGATCGGCGCTTAAAATTTCCACCCGCCAGCCCTTGACGCCCCTGTCCTCCAGGTGGCTCAAACAGCTATCTCCGAAGGCCTTGGCGTTTTCAGAGTCGATCATGGCGATGATGGTGGGGCCGGCGCCGCTGACATAGGTGCCCAAACTCCCCAGCTCATAGCTCATGCGGAAAACCGTGTCGTAATGCTCGATGAGTCCGCTGCGGTAGGGCTGGTGGATCTTATCCTGCACCGCCACCCGCAAATTTTCCAGCTTTCCGGAAAAGAGAGAGGCGGTCATCAAAGCGGAACGGGAAAGGTTATAGACCGCGTCCTCTCTGGAATATTGCTTGGGAAGAGCCGCGCGGGCCTTTTCCGTCTTCAATTCAAAGGGTGGGATCATCACAGCAAAACGAATTTTTTCCGAAACGGGAACACTGACGCTGTAGACCCGTTCCCCTTCCATGGCAGAGGCTACCAAACCCCCGGAAATGGCTGGGCTGGTGTTGTCCGGATGCCCTTCTATTTTGGCGGCCAAATGGATCAGATCGCCCTGGGACAGAGGATTGCCCATAAAACGGTTCGCGCCTAAAATTCCCGCCACGATACAGGCAGAGCTGCTGCCTAAGCCGCGAGCCATCGGAATATTATTTTCCTGGATGATCTTGAGCCCCTCAAGCTTTTTTCCGCAGATCTCATAGAGATGGCTTGCCGCCCAAAAAATCAGATTCGAGCTGTCAAGAGGCACCTCGATCCCGTCTGTACAGCTGATTTCCAGCGTATCAGACTCCTCCATCCAGACCCGGTTTTTCATCGTGAGTGCGATCCCCAGAGAATCAAAGCCGGAGCCTAAATTCGCGCTGGTAGCCGGTACATCGATTCGAATCATCGCGTTTCGCTCCTTACTATAAATCAGAAACCTTTATGGTATTAAGCACCTTGATCCCATCCTTTTCCAGCTGAGAAAGACGCTCTATAAACTCTTTTACCGGAATATCCCGGGTCAAAAACCCTATCTCCTCCGCTCCTTCGTCCTTTCGTATCAGACGAGTCGCTCCCGGAAAAGCAAGAGAGATTTTCCCGAAAGCCTCATCCGGATTTGCCGTCTGCGCCCTTACAAATTTCTTTTCGACACAGTTTTCATAGGGCTCTACATAGTCCTCTTTTCCCTCTTCCCAGAAAAGGTATTTCCTGGCTTTGAAATGTTTGACGCAATCGATCACATCCGCCACAACTGCGCTGGCTGTCGGCAGCTTGCCCGCGCCCTTCCCATAGAACACCACATCGCCGGTAATATCTCCCCGAACCAGAATTCCGTTGAACACATCGTCCACATTGGCAAGCTGGCTCTCCTGAGACACAAACATGGGACAGACCTCGATCTGGATCTTCCCGGTTTCCAGTGCCTTGACCTCTCCAATCAGCTTGATCACTCCGCCCCAGGCCTGGGCATATCCTACATCGGCCAGGGTGATCTTAGAAATTCCCCTGGTGTGCACACTTTTGGGATACACATGGGTCCCAAAGGCGAGGGATGCCAGAATACAGATCTTCCTGCAAGCATCGTCGCCCTCTACATCGGCGGCCGGATCCCGCTCTGCATAGCCCAGCTTTTGAGCAAGCCGCAGCGCCTCCTCAAAGCCCATATGCTCTCTGATCATTTTTGTGAGAATGAAATTGGTGGTACCGTTTAAAATCCCGGCGATCTCATTGACCTCATTGGCAGCCAGACACTGGCTGATGGGACGGATAATGGGGATCCCGCCTCCCACGCTGGCCTCAAAGAGAAAATTCAAATTGTTTTTCTGGGCGATCGAAAGCAGCTCGGCGCCCTTTTCGGCTACCAGCTCCTTGTTGGAGGTGACCACGCTTTTGCCATGCTCCAGGCACGCCTTCACATAGGGAAAAGCAGGGTCTAACCCCCCCATCACCTCCACAACGATTTTTACATCCTTATCGTTTAAAATATCTGCAAAATTCTTCGTGAATTTCTCCCTATAAGGCAGCTCGGGGAAATCTCGAATATCCAGAATATGCTTTACCGTGATCTCCTCTTTGGCCCTGGAAGCAATACTTTCCTTATGGGAAAGCAAAACCTCTAAAACACCCGAGCCCACCACGCCGTGACCCAACACCGCAATTTCCGCCATTGCCGTATCCATCCCTTCTCACAAGGAGCCTGAAGCTTCTTGAAAAGCACAAGCCTCCGTTTTCAATCTATGATGCTGTCGATCTTTATGACTCCCAAAAGATTCCGGAGCTTCTCCAAAAGAGCCCCCGGCGGCAGCTGCATTTTTTCCACCCGGGCAGAGACGGAAACAAACGCGCGGCCTTTCACCGGAATATTCTGGTTCACCGTTAAAATATTGGCTCCTGCCTCATAAAAAACCGTAAGCAGGCCCACCAGCACCCCCGGCTTGTCCATAAGCACAGCCTGAACTGTCAGAATTCCGCGCTCTTCCTTTCTGGTATAGGGAAATACCGCATCCTTGTACTTATAGTACACGCTGCGGGAAATTCCTGCCAGCTTCACCGCTTCGGAAGTGCTTGCCGCCCGGCCGCTTTCCAAAAGGGAAGTAGCCAAAACCACCTTTTGATAAACCTCCGGCAAAACCTTTTCGTCGATCACTAAGTAGGAGCCTTGTTCCATTGTCCACCACCAAAATACTGTTGTTTTGCAGCAGAGAACAGTTTATCACAAGGAAATGAAAAAATCAAGGACTTTTTCGGGGAAGGACGCGAAAACCGCCGGAGCGTCAAAAGGCGCGTTTCCCCGGCGGTTTCTGTTTCTTTAGGCCCCTCGCTGCGCAGGCGCCGCTCTTTAAGCAGGCGGCGTAGGCGCAGGCGTCGGCGGAACATCCGGCGCAAAGGTAGAAATAGGCTCCTCACTGGATGAAGGCTCCGGATCACTGGAGACGGGATCTGAGGAAACAGGGTCTTCGGAAGAGCTGCTGATGTCCGGCGTCATAGAAGGATCGAGAGAGGGCGTTACAGAAGGCGTGACAGAGGGCGTTACCGAAGGCGACACGGAGGGGGACGGCGAAGGCGAGGGCGAAACGGTAGGCTTCCCGTATGCGATATGATCCTTAGAGCCGTCACAGGTACGCGGCACATTGTCCGGGGCGTACCATCCGGTAGCTGTATCAAAGCATTTTCCGCTGGCCGCCAGAAGGCCGCTGCTGCGGCAGAAGGTAGCCTGCACCACATTTTCGCTTAGCGTATAGCTCTTCCCGGACCAGTCATAATTGTCGAGCATATACTGCATCACGGCCCGCCAGGTATACTTGTGGATGGTGTTGTCCTCCACATAGTCAGGCGTGGGGTAGCCATTCCAGATACCCGCTACGCAGAAGGGCGTCCCTCCCACAAACCAATAGTCATACATATCGTCTGTCGTTCCGGTTTTTCCGAACACATCCACCGCCAGATCCTGCATCACGCCGGTGGCCGTGCCCTCCGCCCCTTCAGTGGGACGGTGAAGCAGCTTGTTCATCACCGTGGCATCCTCCAGGCTCATCACCTGCTCGCCCTGTTTTTCCCGGTTATCCAGGATCGTCTGCTCATCGTGATCCAGCACATAGTTATACGTGTAGGGCTCATAATAGCAGCCGCCGTTTCCGAAGATCTGAAAAGCCGCGGTCATTTCCCGCACCGTAGCGCCATAGGACATACCGCCCAGGGCCATGGCGGAAAGGCTTTGAGAATCTTCCTCAGTCAGATTTTTAAAGTGCAGCTTCTGAGTGAGCCACTGATAACAGGCCTCCGGCGTAACAGACTGCGCAAGCCAGGCCGCCGGCGCATTCTGGGACACTTCGATGGCGTGATCCACATTCATGGTTCCCTCATAGGTCAGAGAGAAGTTAGCCGGCCAGTCATTCGTGCCGGTAACAGCCTCCGGCAAAGGAGAATCCTTGAGCACAGTGCCATAGGTGATGGCATCCTCCATGATCCCCACCGAGTAGACAGAGATCGGCTTGATGGAGGAGCCCGTCTGCCGCACGCTCTGCGTGGCGTTGTTCCAAAGGCGCACGCCGGTGCGCTGGAAACGGCTTCCCACCACGGCCATAACCTTGCCGGAATAGTCCATCATAAAGAACCCGATTTCCACATTTGGGTCTTCGGGCATATTCTCCTTGCCCAGGAAGAATTTCTCAATGTCCGTCTGCATCTTCAAATTCATGGGCGTGTGGATCTCCAGGCCGGAATTATAGAGCATATATTCGGCAAAATCGTAATCCACATTCTGAGTTCTGGAGATGTCCGCGATCACATCCTCCACCAGAGTCTCAATATACCAGTTCCATTTGTCCTGATCCTGAACAGGAGTATCGTCCTGTTCTTCCTCCTCTTCCTGTTCGCCCACAAACTCCATGGTCTCGATCTCTTTTTCGGCAGCATTGAGCTCTGCCTCAGAGATCTTTTCCTGCTTAAACATCTGGTCGAGAACCACCAGGGCCTTTTCCTTGGAATCCTCCGGGAAAATAAGAGGGTTGTACTGGTAAGGGTTCTGCGTAATACCGGCGATCAAAGCGCACTGGGCGATAGAGCAGTCAATAATATCCTTACCGAAATACAGGTTCGCCGCGGCCTGCACGCCCTGACACTGGTTCCCGTAATTTACCACGTTCAAATAGGCCTGCAAAATTTCCTGCTTACTGTACTTTTTTTCCATGTTGAGGGCCGTAAAGATCTCTTTGACCTTACGCAGTACGCTGACCTGATTTTCTTTCGTGAGGTTCTTGATCAGCTGCTGCGTTAAAGTGGAGCCGCCGCGGCCCGGCTTATTGGTCAAAAGGCTCACTACCGCGCCGGCGGTTGAGCGCCAGTCCACCCCTTTATGCTCCATGAAACGCTTATCCTCAATGGCTATCTGAGCGTCAATCATTGCCTGAGGGATCTCCGAAAGAGAGGCCCAGACCCGATCCTCGTTGGCGTAAAGCGTCATATACTCCGTGGAGGTCCCGTCCTCGTGGTCGATAAAGATCCGGCTGGAAAAATTGAGACTCATGGCAGAGAGATTGGGAGGCTCAATATCCCGGAAGCTGAGGATAAAGGATGCTACCGAGATAAATACCAGCAGGCCTGTGATACAGCCGATGAAAAAGACGGTTTTAAAAACCTTCCACAGCATTCCTCCGATGGTTTTCGCCGTGGCCCCCGCTGTCTGAGAAAGCTCTCCCTCTGTACGGCCCGAGACAACCGGGCGCACGGCGGTATTATATTTATTCATGTCCTCTCTATTCAGCAAAGCGATCCTCCTTCTATCCAAAAGCCGCCCGGTATAGGATGGGGCAAAGCGCCTCATACTAAAACCGAGGTGATGATCTTTGAACGGCAGCAATTTTAAAAACTATAAAAAAGCGACCCTGGTCTTGTCCATTACCGCTGTGACCGCATTGGTGATCAGCGCGGCCACCCTCTCTCTCAAGCGGGAAACAAAAGCGATTTTCCCGGAATCTAGTGCAAAAAGCAGTATAGTTGATTATACCCCAAATAGTTCCTCAAGTCAAGAAACCAGAGAGGCGGGGGCGCCCGCGCAGCCCTCGCAACAGCCCCCGAAAGAGCGCTACCTGATTACAGTGTATGACGGAAAGATCGGCGTATTCAAAAATAATGATCCTTCCCCCATACTCATGTCGGATGTACAGGTATACCTGCTTCCAAAAGCCGATATCGATCTGCTGCAAAAGGGGATCTCGGCAAAGAGCCTCAGCGAAGCAAAATCCATCTTAGAAGACTACAGGTAGAAGGAAAAAGCCCGGCCGGATATCCCCGGCCGGGCTTTTTCTCTTAACAAGGGCTCTTACTTCATGCCCTTCTCATAGCTCTCGATCATCTTTTTCACCATCTGGCCTCCAATAGATCCGGCCTGGCGGGAAGTGAGATCGCCGTTGTAGCCCTGCTTCAGGTTTACGCCAACCTCAGAAGCGGACTCCATCTTGAAGCGGTTCATAGCTTCTTTTGCTTCAGGTACCATAACAGAATTGCTCTTCATCGTTTTTTCTCCTTCAAAAGTTTTTGGTTTTTGCGTTTGCATTAAGTATTTTGACAAATTCCCTCAGGCTTATGAATGACAATTTTTTCATTTTTTCGCAAAAGAAAACAGACGCTCAAAAGGAAAAAGGAAACCTTTTGTGAGGCGTCTGCTTTTTTATGTTTCGTATTTTATGCCCGTTCTCCCAGCGCAATTCTCAGCTCCACAGGGTAGTGGTCGGAAAGGTAGATGCCGGAATCGGTATCCTTCCAAAGCTCCACCTGATGGGGGCAGGCGGCTGTTGCCAGGTCTGTATAGATGTAATCGATCTTTTCAGGCTCCGGGCTTCTTCCAAAGTCATGGAAGGTTCCCCCGGTCTCTCTGGTGAGATCTCTGATTTTCACCTCGTCAAAGTGATCGCAGAAAGCGATGGTGCTGCTGTCAGGATGAGCGTTAAAATCTCCCAGGATAAACAGCGGGTCTTCCCCCTTTTCCCGATCTCTGCTCACTCTATCCATCACCTGACGGATGCCGAGGATCCGCGCCTCATCACTGATATGATCCAGGTGCGTGTGATAGAGCCTGAAAACGACGCCTCCATCCAAGCGCACTGACAGACTTTGACAGATACAAGGACAATCGCTTTGATTCTCAAACCGGGAACCGGGCACGAAGGGCGTGGGAGAAAGCCAGAAGATATCGGCGTCAAAAAGCTGGGCAGTGCTTTTGTTTAAAGCGGCGCACAGGCCCTCGCCACCCAAATCTGCATTTCTTCCCCGGAAATGAAGCTCATACTCCGGCAGATGCTTCTTTAAAAACGGAACGATCTCTCCGGTCGCCTCCTGAAAGCAGATCACATCCGGGCGCTTTTCATCGATTTTATGGAGGATCATGCCGGCACGGTGCAGAAAAGAATTGATGCCGTCTCCCAGAAATAAGCACCTCAGGTTAAAGCTTACCAGACAAAGTTCTTTTTTCATGCTGTATAGCCCCTTTCATTTTTTGCCCTTTCCGTTTCCAAACCCGTTTTCGATCCTAAAGCTTCAGCTTTGTCCAATTTCCCTTTCGGAACCGAATGAAGCCTAAAAAGAACCGCACCGTCTGATCGCAGGCTGTGCCCAGCCACGCGCCCATCAGCCCGAAGCCCATCGGATAGCACAAAAGCCAGCTCACGCCCGGGCGAATACAGGTAACGCTCAGCAGAGACACCATCGCCGTAAACCGGGTGTCTCCCGCTCCCCGCAGACAGCCGAAAAATACCACCTGTTCGATCTGGAAGAAAAGCACCACGCTCAAAATGCGCATGATCATGGAGCCGTAGTCTAAGATCTGCGGATCGGCGGTATAAATGGAGAAAATACCTCTGCCGAAGAAGAAATAAACCGTTGAGATCACACAGGCGCAGATAAGCCCCGTTTTCTGGCAGACGCTGCCGTAAATTTTCGCAAGGTCCGGCCGCTTTTTTCCAAGACTTTGTCCGATCAGCGTCACGGAGGCCACCGAAAATCCGTCTCCGAAGGCAAAGGACATGCTCATCATATTGGCGCCGATCTGATGAGCGGCCAGCTCTGTCGTACCCAGATGCGCCACCGTCATGGAAAAGAGCAGAAATCCGATGCGCAGGCAGATCTGCTCTACAAAAGCGCTGGACCCTACATTTAAAAGAGAACGGATGCTGTAACGGTCGGCAATCCAGCCTTTGACAGCACGCAGATAGATGAATCCATCTTTATGTAATACGGAAGCAATGCTCAAAATACAGGCGCACACCGTGCCCAGCACCGTAGCGATAGCGGCCCCTCTGATCCCCAGGGCGGGGAAGCCGAAATTCCCACCGATCAAAAGGTAATTAAACAGCACATTTACCGCATTGGAAATCAAATTGGTGGTCATGGCGATACGGGTGTTGCCCGCTCCCCGCTGAGCGGCGTTAAGCACCAGGGAGATCACGGAAAAAATGGAACCTCCCACTACGATCCTTAAATACTCCACCGCGTATTCGTGCGTATCCGGCTTTGAGCCCATCATGGCCACGATCGGGCTTGCGAAAGCGACGATCAAAGCGCTGATGAGCAAATTGAGGACAATGGTAAAGAGGAAAAGCATCCGCACCACACGGTTGGCGCTTTCCCGGTCTCCCGCCCCCTTTCTTCTGGCCACGATGGCGCTTACCGCCACATTCATGGAAAGAAACAAAGCGAGGCCTAAGAACTTAGGCTGCACGGTCAGTCCCACCGCCGCGATGGCATAGGAGCCCAAGGAGCCTACCATAATGGTGTCTACCATACCGGCCAGATTTACAAAGAAGGATTCCAGAACAGAGGGCCACGCCACGCTCAGTGCGTTTCTGACGATCGTCCCCTCTGAAGGGATCTCTCCCATAGGCAGATCCCGGCAGATTTTTTCCGGATTGATAAAACGCAAGACAGTCACCCGATTCCCTGATAATAGTTGACAATTCAACTATTATAGCACACAAAGCTAAGAAGCACAACCTTCCGGGATCCCACTTTTTTACAAAAAAAGTTTTGCCCTCGGTCTTCTCATACTATCTCTAATAGTACCGTGAAGGCTCCCTTTTGTCAATCAGAGAAAAAGGCGGAGAAAAATTTTCTTTCAGATTGATTCAAAAAAGATTTTGTGATAGAATTTCTGAGGTTATTGAGGATAATATGCCTCTTTAAAAAATTTTTCAAAAACCTAAAACCTTTTTCCCGTTTCTCCTGTCTTAATACTGTAACCCCAGGATCGGAGTCTTTCCGACCTGTAAACAGGAGGCTTCGAATATGAAAAAGCACGGAAGTATCATTGCGTGGTTTCTCTCCCTTCTTCACCGGGAACGCTCGCAGACAAGGCTGAAGGAAGCTGAGAAAGAAAAGATTTTTCAAACGGTTTTGGAAAAGAAAAACGGGGAGGAAACAGAATGATGAAATATACCCCGGCAGTCACAAGCGCGATTGAAGGCGATGAAAAGGCGTTTGCCTTCCTCTATGAGGTCACTGAGCAAAACATGTACTACCTGGCACTGAAATACATGAAAAATGCGAGCAGCGCCGAAGATGTCTTACAAGAGGCCTACCTGAAGGCTTGGAAAGCCCTTCCCAATCTGAAAGATCCGGAAACCTTTCCTGCCTGGCTTGGAAGAATCGTGGCAAATTGCGCCAAAAACGCTCTTGTCAAAAGAACTCCCCTGCTGTTTTCTCAGACAGAAGAGGGTGAGATCCTTTTTGACGAAATCGAAGACGAAAACATTCACAGCCAGCCGGAGGCCAATTTTACCCAGGAAGAGACCAGCCGTCTGGTACGGGAAATGATCGACTCGCTTTCCGACGAGCAGCGTCTTTGTATTTTGATGTACTATTTGGACGGGCAAAGCGTCAAGGAGATTTCACAGGCTTTAGAGGTTTCGGAAAACACGGTGAAGTCCCGGCTTCTTTACGGCAGGAGAGCATTGGAAAAGAAAGCGGAAGAGCTCAGGAAAAAAGGGTACGAATTCTACGGATTTGCTCCCATCTCCCTGCTTTTGTGCCTGATGAATTCGGAAAAGGCCGTGCTCTCTCCCCTTTCGTTAAAAGCGCCTCTCCCTACAAAAGAGCCCATTCCGGCAAAAGCGCCTTCCGCATCAGGGAAAAAAGCTCTGGAGGTTTCCGGAAAGGCCGCAAAAAAAGCCGGAAAGGTCTTTTTCAAAACAGCGGGCGGAAAAGCCGCTGCCACAGCTTTGGCGGGCGTTTTGGTCTGTGCCGCGGGAGCGGCGATCCTGGTGCCCAAGGCATTCCCGGCTGAGCCCGTGTCTCCTCCGGCGTTCTCTCAGACGCTCCTTGTCTCTGGGCCTTCCACCCTGGCGGAAGCTTCCCCGGCGGCGTCCGCAACAGAGCCAGTCTCTTCGGAAGCGTCCTCTCAGGCAGAGGCGGAACAGTTCTCTCTTTCCCAGGCCTTTGAGCAGGTGCTGGACAGCGTGGAGCAGGACGACCCTGATTTTGGTTTTCCCGAACTTCCCGAGGGCGCTCCCATAGAGGGCTATCACTATTTTCTTTACGATATGGACAGCGACGGCGTCCAGGAGCTGATCGTGGGGGCGCAGTTCACGGTGGATGCAATGAGATATTCCTTCTGGCATGTCTATCAGGGAGAGCGCACCGGGGATGGCTATACGACCCAAAAAGCCTCCGGAAGTTTTTTAAGCGACACTATCCATATTCCCAAAGAGGCTCCCGGTTTATACCGTCATGAGCTGCTCCGTATGAGCGGCGCGGAATCTATCTGGCGGGTGACCCTGGAGAACGGGACAGTTGTGGAAAGCGAAGACCCGGAGCTGGAATTTACCATGGGAGATGAAGACGCGCACCGCTTTGAGGCGGAAAATGTCGAAATATTCCCCCTACAGCTACAGAACCGGGAGCCCCTGGAATTTCTCGGATAAGGCGCAGGAGCTTGACCGATTCAAACAACGCGCTGCGTTTTCAAACGGAACGCGAGGGTATAAAAACAGATTGAGAATAAGGAGAATGAAACATGTTTTGTAAAAAATGCGGTACAAAAATGGACGATCATCTGACGGTTTGCCCGCAATGCGGCGCTCCTGTGGCTCAAAACGGACCCGGAAAAGCAGTTGCTGCGCAGCAGAGCGTTGAAACGCCCCCTCCCTTTTCCCCAGCTTCAAATAGTCCCGAGACGGCGTCCGGACCGTCCGCACAGGATACGGCGCCCTCTCAAAAGGCTCTGACCGCGATAAAACCCTGGCTGAAAAACAAGAAGCTTTGGGGGGTAGCCGGTGCAGTCCTGGTCCTTTTGATCATTTTGATCGTGGTGCTGGCTCAGCCGAAAACCATTGCGCTGGATAAAATGCTGCAGGCAGA
Organism: uncultured Acutalibacter sp.; assembly: GCA_964565505.1. Taxonomy (GTDB): domain Bacteria; phylum Bacillota; class Clostridia; order Oscillospirales; family Acutalibacteraceae; genus Acutalibacter. Next base: position 45,765 of record CAZMFF010000013.1, read on the forward strand.
GTTTTCCGGTTATAACACAGCGGGAAGCGCTCACATTTCTCTCGACACAAATAAATTTGACGCCGCAGTCGCCGAGGCGCTGCATATGGATGTAGACTCCGTGTCCCTCTCCCCGCAATACATCGCATGCCGCCAGGCTCTTCGCCTGGATCCAATCTCCGCGGAACATCTCTCCAACGGCGATAAAGTCGTCACCAAAATCAGCTATCAGAACGAGCTTGTCAGCCAATTCCATATCAAATTTTCCGGCGAAGAGGTCTCCTTTACCGTAGAAGGTCTGGAGGACCCCAAGGAGGTTTCTCCGTTAGACAGCCTGGAAGTGACCTTTGAAGGGATCTCTCCTTTCGGCACAGCCAGCTTCCGGTATGCAGAAGACGCGCCCCAGCTGAGCAATGCAGCGATAAACCTGGACAAAAGGGATAATCTGTCCAACGGAGATACTGTCACCGCGACCCTGGAGTTTCCGGAGGGCTACGACCCGGCCGCTGACGGCTACCTGATCACGGAAACCTCCAAAGCTTTCACGGTTTCCGGGCTTGCGGAATATGTGACAAGCTATCAGGACATGGACGAGGAATTCCTCTCTTGGACCAAGAAGGAGGCGGAAGATCTTATCCGCGCTCAGGTTGCGGCTCACTACAATAACGGAAGCAAGCTTGGCACACTGGAATATGCCGGCTACGCCTTTCTGCTGGCAAAGGAAAATATTGAGGGCAGCGCCGCCAATATTTTCTACTGTGTTCTGCGTGCCACCGCCTCTAATAACCAGGGTGGGTTCCCGGATACCATGGTATATTTTCCCGTCTATTTCCGCAATGTACTCTTCAAAGATGGGAAAATCACCTGTGACGGCACCGGCGAAATTGTAGGCAGCTCACCTCTGGGCAACGGCAACTTCACCACCTTCGGCTTCAACAATCCCTATTCGGCTTATGACGCTATTATCCCCGCCGGCGCGGCCCGGTACAACGGTGAGGCGGGAGACGGATTCGAGAAGTATGACGCCGTGCCGGAGTTCCAAAAGTTCTCTGATCTTACGGATGAGGACCTCAAGCCTTTGATCGACCGTGCGGAGGATCTGGTGACAAGCGCCATATCACAGCACTATCCCGATTTTGTGAAAGCAGAAAAGGTCAGCTTGCTGGGCGAGTACCTTCTCACTGCAAAAGCTCAGAGCGATGATTTCCGGGACAATAACTCTCTGGTCATCGTTTACAAGACCAATGTGTTGGAGAACGGGAAAAAGCTCTGCGAAGCTTATTATCCCATCAGCTTCAATGGGCTGTTCAAGCTGCCTGACGGTACACTTTGCTATCTTTCAGAAAAAGACCTGTCCTCCAACTTCGGGCTGCCTAACCACTATACTACCCTGCGCGGCTATCAGGATGAGGAAACGCTCTTTCACGATGTAGTGAGCGCCCGGCGGGACAACTATAATTATGAAGTGAGCGGCGACCTAAAAGATTTCGGAAAATAAGGAATCTGGGTGTCTTTTCCCTAAGTCCGTTACGGGCACTGGCTATTTTGATCAAAAGGAGACGTCTGTCAATTTTCCTTCTGTTTTCGCCGTTTCATGCGGCTCCCTCTTAAATAAAATTCTCTCTTTTACAGCGTCTCAAAAAACCGTATTCGGAAAACTCAGTTTTTCGAATACGGTTTTTCCTATCAGCAGAAAAAGTTCTCTGTGCTTTTCTATCGTTCAGTTTTGCCCACCCGGATTTAAAAAGCCTAAAAGGCCCGTATAGCGGCGAGTTTTCCGGTCATTTTCGATCATCTGCGCGATCACCTCACGCCGCCCTACCAAGATCAGGATCTTTTTAGCCCGGGTGACGGCAGTATAGAGCAGATTCCTGTAACACAGCTGCATAGGAGTTTTCAGAACCGGAAGCACCACGGCAGTGAATTCATTTCCCTGGCTCTTATGGACCGTGACCGCATAGGCCGCTTCCAGCTCATTGCCGGCATGTTCAAAGTCATAAAGGATCTCTTTTTCATCCACCTGAACTCTCAAAACGCCGCCTGCCCGGTCGATCTCTGTGATCACGCCCATGTCCCCATTGAAAACGCCCTGCCCACTGGTGCCGTCCTCCCGCGTCCAGGGAAGATCGTAATTATTGCGGACCTGCATCACCTTGTCCCCCAAGCGAAAAAGGCTGCTGCCAACCGTGACCTCTGCCTTCTCCGGGCTTTTGGGGTTTACCGCCTCCCGCAGCCGCTTATTCATCTCTATCGTGCCCAATTCCCCTTTTCTGCCCGGACACAGCACCTGGATATCTCCTACAGGAGAATACCCATAGCTTGCAGGAAGCCTTTTCGCGCACAGAGAGACGATCAGCTCTCCGGCAAGCTGAGGATCTGATTGGGGCATAAAGAAAAAGTCGTTGTCGCGCTTTGAAAGCTCCGGGAGCTTTCCCTCTACAATGCGGTGAGCGTTCAGCACGATCAGGCTCTCCATAGACTGGCGGAAAATCTCCTTGAGCTGTACAGTCGGAAAACGGTGGGACGCGATCAGATCTCCCAGCACGTTTCCCGCTCCTACAGAGGGAAGCTGATCGCTGTCGCCCACCAAAATCAACCGGCAGGAAACAGGAAGCGCTCTAAGCACGCTTTCAAACAGGAAGCTATCCACCATGGAAAGCTCGTCGATGACCAGACAGTCGCACTCCAAAGGGCTTCTCTCGTTTTTGGAAAACACGGGATGATCCTGCTCATCCCACTCCACCTGAAGCATCCGGTGAATGGTTTTGGCCTCTTCCCCGGTAAGCTCACTCATGCGTTTGGCGGCTCTCCCCGTAGGAGCGGCCAGAAACACCACCTCCCCCATCTCCTTTAGGATTTGGATGATTCCCTTTAGAATAGTGGTTTTCCCGGTGCCGGGTCCTCCTGTCAGGATCAAAATTCCCTGCTCCAGCGCCGCACAGATGGCTTCCTTCTGTTTTTGAGCGTAAGAGATCCCGAATTTCGCCTCTGTTTTCAGAATATGTTCCTGAGCCTTACGAATGGCCTTCGGCGGCATGGAAAGCATTTCTTCCATTCTTCCGGCAATATAGCTCTCTGAGCAGTGCTGCTGCCACAGGAAAACGAAATCTCGTCCGCGAATGTTTTCACATACGGTTTGAAAGCTTTCACAAAGCGTATAAAGGGCATCCTGTACATCGGAAAGCTCTACCCCCAAAAGGTGGGACGCCGCTGTACAAAGCTTATCAGCCGGAAGACAGGTGTGCCCATTCAGAAGATTATGTCTCAGCACATACAGCACCCCCGCCTGCACTCTGCCCCGGTCGTCCCGGGGCTTTTCCATGGACTGAGCAATGCTGTCAGCAATATCAAAGCTGATATCAATTCCTTCTGAGCACAGACAATAAGGGTCCTCCTGAACACAGGCGGCTGAAGCTTCCCCAAAAGCTTTCCAGACCAATACGGCTTCTTCCGGCCTGACCCCATAAGCCCCCAAAAAGGTCATCAACTCCCGAATCCCGTATACTCTGTGGAGCTCCTTGCCGATCTCCAGCGCCTTTTCTCTGCTGATCCCTTTGATCTGCGCCAGGCGTTCCGGCTCCTTCTCGATGATCTCCAGAGATTTTCCACCGAAGGTTTCAATGATCCGGGAGGCCGTAGCTTTTCCAACGCCCTTGATAGCGCCTGAGGAAAGGTATTTCAGCATGGCAGCTGTGGTGGCCGGGCGGGAGCGCTCAAAGGCCTCTGCCTTAAACTGTTCACCAAAAGAAGGGTGAGTGGTCCACCTGCCGTAGACATGCAGCTCTTCTCCCGTGCTGACAAAAGGGAAAGCCCCCACAACGGTGACCAGAGCGTCTTGCGCATGAAGCTCCAGTACCGTATATTGGTTCTTATCATTGTGGTATACTACATTCTCCACGCTGCCATAGAGCTCCAGCAAACCGTCCTGCGCCATACTTTGATTCCCTTCCCGCTCCTAATCCGAGAGCCTTTCACTTTCCAGAATATTATACACCAGTTCCTCTTTTTTGGAAACCTTTAAATAGGGATACCTGAGGGCGAGAAACCGGCAGATGCTGTCAATTTCCGGGTCATTTTCCGCATTGACGCAAAGAAGCCTGCAGGGACCCTTTAGATTCATCCAGCTCATCCGCTGCGCCGCCGTTCGCACCAGATATTCGCAGCTTTCCCCGCTCTCCGGCGTGACCACCAGCGTGATCTTCTCGCCGCAACGGGAGCCGAGCCACCAGAAGGACAACACCCGGATCAGCTCTGTCACGCCCAGCACCATCAAAACACTGCAAAAGACGATCAGAACTATGTTCATAAATATTTACCACCTCCTATTGCTTCTACCATTCTATGAAAAAGCAAGGAGGATGGTGCGAATTTCCCCTTTGTTCAAAAGAGGCTCCCGCACGGCGCGGGAACCTCTGAAGATGCGAAAGCTTTCCGGTCTGATCATTTCACAGCGCGCAGCAGGGCTTCTGTACGGTCTACCCGCTCCCAGGGCACTCCCAGATCCTCCCTGCCCATATGGCCGTAAGCCGCCAGCTTCCGGTAAATGGGACGGCGAAGATCCAGCTCTTTGATAATAGCCGTGGGGCGCAAGTCAAAAACTTTGGTGACCGCTTCCGCGATCCTTTCATCACTTACTGTCCCCGTGCCGAAGGTATCCACCATAACAGAGACCGGATGAGCCACGCCGATGGCATAGGCCAGCTCCACCTCACACTTTCTGGCGAGGCCGGAAGCTACGATATTCTTGGCTGCATAGCGGGCGGCATAAGCGGCGGAACGATCCACTTTGGTAGGGTCCTTCCCGGAAAAGGCTCCGCCGCCGTGGCGTCCATAACCGCCATAGGTGTCTACAATGATCTTCCGACCGGTAAGGCCGCTGTCCCCTACTGGCCCGCCGATAACAAAGCGGCCGGTGGGATTGATATAGATCCGGGTGTTCTGATCCACCAATTCGCCGGGGACGACCGGCTTGATCACAAATTTGATCAGGTCCTTTTTCAGCTTGTCCATCTTCACATCTTCGTCGTGCTGAGTGGAGATCACAATGGCATCCACGCGTTTGACCTTATCTCCTTCATACTCCACCGTGACCTGCGTCTTTCCGTCCGGCCGCAAATATTTTAAGGTTCCGTCTTTCCGAACTGCAGCCAGCTGCTTAGAGAGCTTGTGGGAGAGAGAAATGGCAAGAGGCATATATTCCGGCGTCTCATCACAGGCAAAACCGAACATCATGCCCTGATCTCCCGCTCCAATGAGGCTGTTCTCATCTGTCTCCCCGTTTTTCGCTTCCAGAGACTGATTCACTCCCATGGCGATATCCGGAGACTGGGTATCAATAGAGGTAAGCACAGCGCAGGTGTTGCCGTCAAATCCGCACTTCGGATCGTCGTACCCCACCTCCTTTACCACATCCCGGACCACGGCCGGAATGTCCACATAGCAAGAGGTGGTGATCTCCCCCATCACATGGATCATGCCGGTGGTAGCGGTGGTCTCACAGGCTACATGGGCGTTTTCGTCCTGCTCCAAAATGGCGTCCAGGATCGCGTCTGAAATCTGATCGCACAATTTGTCGGGATGACCCTCCGTCACAGATTCAGAAGTAAACAATTTCATTTATGATCTTCCTTTCCAAAGAAAAATTGGAAACAGAGCAAATCCAAAAAGAAAACCGGCCCGAAAAAAGGCCGGTTTACAAAGCCTCATCTTTCGGTTTCTATCTCCTGAAAACCAGGATCTACCGCAGGAATTAGCACCTTTCAGCTTTCGCCACAGGTTGCCGGGCATCACAGGGCCTGTCCCTCCGCCGCTCTTGATAAGGATTTATTCTGTTTTCTGGGATTTATTATAGTGAGGTTCTTTCTCTTTGTCAACCCTACAAAAATCCAACTCTGTCAAAAAATCAGATATAATAACCTATTCCCTCGTTTTTCAGCCGGGAGATCACTTGCCGTTCATACTCCGTTTTCTCATCGAAAATTTCCCTGGAAATCTCAAAATTCAAAAGCGTCCGATTTTTGAGAAGAGATTTCTCCCACTGCGTCTCATAAAACAGAGGAAGCTCCATCATATCTTTTTGACCCATATAGGCCTGATAAGTAAAAGCCAGCCAAATCCCCTGAGAGCCGAAATGATCCAGCAGATCCGCGTCCTGCAGAAGCCTAAGCCAAAAAGAGAGTGTTTTGTCTTCCGGGCTTCGGCAGTCATGGGATGCGATCAGCCCACAGACTGTCTCCAGTTCTGAAAGAGTCATTTCATCTCTTAAAAGCTCTTTAACGAGAGCAGCGCCTGTTTGAGGATGGGGCTCGATCCCTTTGCCGATATCGTGAAACAGGCCCGCGCAGCGCAGGATCTCATCCTGAGAGCCGTCTTCCGGGGCAAGCTTTTTCCGGAGAAGCAGCACAGAATTTGACACACGCTTTCCATGAAAGTACACATGCCCGATTTCCCGCTCAATATGTGATTTTCTTTTTCCCATATACTCCTGTGCAAGCCTATCCAGCCTCTGAAAATCCATAATAGCCTCCTCTGATTTCAATTTTTCCATCTAACGCCTCTGCAAAAGTGCAGGCGCAGCGTCTCTCGACCCCATATCACTGAAAGCTTCTCAAATACACTTTGTTACCATCAGGGTCATAGAAGCACATATTTATAGTTCCCCAAGGGCGTTTCGACGGCTTCTCATTGATCTGTACCCCCAAAGCCAGAACTTTCTGATACTCTTTTTCCATATCATCTACCGTAAAGGCAATACACATATTTTCATTTAGCTGCTTCTTTTGTGAACCGTCATGATAGACGGTCAGCATGGTCTCCTCTTCGATAATAGTCTGATGAACCGGGTCTTTGCTGCTGTTGTCCGTTTCCAGCAAAGCCTTATAAAAATTTGCCAGCGCAACAACATCATTCGTCAGTAAACAGATTTCTCCTAAGCGCATAGATACCTCCTGCCATATCTTTCATCCTGCTGAAGAAAGACTTGACCAATACTCTATTCAAAAAAGTAAATCATAGATTTCCTTATCTCTGGATCATCCGATTCGCGTATATTTCTATTTCAGAGATCCATTATGGACTCTTCCGGGAAAAGAAAAAACAAAGCTCTCAGCTTTCACTGAGAGCTTTGCGGCAAAGACTAAAATCAGGAATTGATGGCGGTAACAACGCCGGAGCCAACTGTACGGCCACCCTCGCGGATAGCGAAACGCAGGCCCTCTTCAATAGCGATGGGAGTGATCAGCTCAACATCCATCACAACATTATCGCCAGGCATGCACATCTCGGTGCCCTCGGGCAGGGAGATCACGCCGGTAACGTCGGTCGTTCTGAAATAGAACTGAGGACGATAGTTGTTGAAGAAAGGAGTATGACGGCCGCCTTCATCCTTGGTCAGAAC
>CAZMFF010000014.1:0-15699 GCA_964565505.1 uncultured Acutalibacter sp.
TCTACCTCCTTCAAATGCTGCAAAAGCCGGATATCATTGGAAAACTTGGCGGCGCTTTGGGCGACCCCCGACAGGAGAGACAGCATCTGGCTGTCAAGCTTTCTGGAATAGGTCTGGCCGGAAACGGCGAAGCATTTCTCATAGCCCATCTTTTGGGCGATCTTCTCATCCAGCTGGCGGCATTTTTCATGGTCGCCCTCAAACAGCTCCAAAAAGCTTGCCTGTGTTCCGGTGGTCCCCTTACACCCCAAAAGCTTTGCCTTCCCCAGCTGATACTCCACATCCTCCAGATCCATTAAGAGGTCCTGAAGCCACAAGGTGGCCCGTTTTCCCACCGTGGTGGGCTGAGCGGGCTGGAAATGGGTGAAGGCCAGGGTGGGAAGCTCCCGATATGTCTCGGAAAACTGCGCAAGCGCCCGGATCACCCGGACAAGCTTATCACGGATCAGCTTCAACGCCTCGGTCATGATGATGACATCCGTATTATCTCCCACATAACAGGAAGTAGCCCCCAAATGGATAATTCCCGACGCCTTTGGGCATTGCTGTCCGTAGGCGTACACATGGCTCATCACATCGTGGCGAACCAGCTTTTCCCGCTCTTCGGCCACTTCGTAGTTGATATCCTCCTGATGGGCCTTCAGCTCTTCCACCTGCTCTTTTGTGATAGGAAGCCCCAGCTCCATTTCAGTTTCGGCCAGCGCGATCCATAATTTTCTCCAGGTTTTAAATTTCATATCAGGAGAAAAGAGATATTTCATCTCTTTACTCGCATACCTTGCACTCAGCGGAGACTCATAGCTGTCTTTTACCATCGCTGCAACCTCTTTTCGGTAAATTTCCATGAGCTGCCTTGCCATGCAGCTCCCAGTTTCCCGCGGCGCCTGAAAAATAAAATTCGGGCGTACCGCGGCACACCCGAATTCTTTCTGCTAAAAGAAGGCGGGCAAGCATATTCCCGCTTATTTGAGGCCCAGCCTCTTCATCATTTCCTCGTAGGCCTCCTCTACTCCGCCCATGTCCCGGCGGAACCGGTCCTTGTCCAGCTTTTCATGGGTATCCGCATCCCAGAAGCGGCAGGTGTCCGGCGAGATCTCATCGGCCAGAATGACCTGCCCGGCGGAAGTCTTGCCAAACTCCAGCTTAAAGTCGATCAGATCCACCTTCACGCTCTTGAAAAACTCGATCATCAGCTCGTTGATGCGCAGGCTCATGGAAGCGATCTGATCCAGCTCTTCTCTGGTGGCAAGGTCCATGGCGAGAATATGATAATCGTTGACCATCGGGTCGCCCAGCTCGTCATTTTTATAGCTGAATTCCAGAACGGGGGTCTTCAGGGCAGTGCCCTCCGGCAGGCCAAGCCGCTTGGAAAGGCTTCCGGCTGCCGTATTGCGCACGATGACCTCCAGGGGAACGATCTTGACCTTTTTCACCGCAGTTTCCCGGTCGTTCAGCTCTTCTACAAAATGAGTTGGGATGCCCTTCTTTTCCAGCATACGAAACATGAAATTGGACATCCGGTTGTTGACGACGCCCTTCCCCGCAATCGTGCCCTTCTTCAGGCCGTTAAACGCGGTGGCGTCGTCTTTATAGGAAACGATATAGACCTCAGGGTCCTCTGTCTGATAAACCTTCTTTGCCTTTCCCTCATAAAGCAGTTCCTTCTTTTGCATGACTCACCCCTGTGCTCCTTTCAGAGCAGACATCCTTTCCCCCCGCCTTTTCAATGCCGCGGGGAAGCTGCTTCGGAAAACCCGGCAGGACAAAGCACTTGAAATCCGGGTTTTTCCGTCTTTCATTGTATTAAAAAGCGGGCTTCTTGTCAATCTTTTATGGGAAAAAGATTTCCGGCTGCGCCGGAGGTTTTCACAAATAATATGAATTTTCTGACGCGCCCCATTTCATTCCTGTGCACTTTTTTCTCATTCTTTTCTTGTAATGCTCCAGACAGTATGATAGAATAGTCACAGATTTTTGCAGGATTGAAAATCAAAACTTGCAGTATGGAGGGAATCACCATGTCATATGTCAGCGAACAGCTAGACCTTCTCAAGAAGAAGAATCCCGGAGAGCCGGAATTTATCCAGGCCGCTACCGAGGTACTCACCTCTTTAGAGCCTGTCATCGAAGCCAATCCCAAGTATCAGGAAAACGGGATTTTAGAGCGCATCACCGAGCCTGAGCGGCAGATCATTTTCCGGGTCCCGTGGGTGGACGATAAAGGAAAGATCCAAGTCAACCGCGGGTTCCGCGTACAGTTCAACTCCGCCATCGGCCCCTATAAGGGCGGCTTGCGCCTGCATCCCTCCGTCAACCTGGGCATCATCAAATTCCTGGGCTTTGAACAGATCTTCAAGAATTCTTTGACCGGCCTGCCCATCGGCGGCGGCAAGGGCGGCTCCGATTTCGACCCCAAGGGAAAGTCCGACCGGGAGATCATGGCCTTCTGCCAGAGCTTTATGACTGAGCTTTACCGCCATATCGGCGCGGACACCGACGTCCCCGCCGGCGATATCGGCACCGGCGCCAGAGAGATCGGCTTCCTCTTCGGCCAGTACAAGCGGATCCGCAACAGCTTTGAGGGCGTGCTTACCGGGAAGGGCCTCACCTACGGCGGCTCCCTGGCCCGTACAGAGGCCACCGGCTACGGCCTGCTCTATTTCACCAGCGCCATGCTCAAGAAAAACGGCATGGATATCAAGGGTAAGACTGTGGTCATTTCAGGCGCCGGCAATGTGGCGATCTATGCCGCTCAAAAGGCAATGGAGCTGGGCGCCAAGGTAGTGACCATGTCCGATTCCACCGGCTGGATCTACGACAAAGACGGCGTCGACCTTGCCGCAATCAAGGAGATCAAGGAAGTAAAGCGCGAGCGTCTCACCGCTTACAAGGCCTATCGCCCCGATTCCGAATATCATGAGGGCCGCGGCGTATGGGGAGTCAAATGCGATATCGCCCTTCCCTGCGCCACCCAGAACGAGCTTTTGGAGGACGACGCCAAGGCTCTGGTGAAAAACGGCGTGATCGCCGTAGCGGAGGGCGCCAATATGCCCACTACCCTGGAGGCCACCAAGATCCTGCAGGAGGCCGGCGTTCTGTTTGCTCCCGGAAAAGCCGCCAACGCCGGAGGAGTGGCCACCTCCGCTCTGGAAATGAGCCAGAACAGCGAGCGCCTTTCCTGGAGCTTTGAGGAGGTAGACGCGAAGCTGAAGGGCATTATGGAAAACATCTTCAAAAACGCCGATGAGGCTGCTGAAAAATACGGCCATCCCAAGAACTATGTGGTGGGAGCCAACATCGCCGGGTTTGTCAAGGTGGCAGACGCCATGCTGGCCCAGGGCGTGATTTGACCGGTTTTTCTGAAACAAAGCAGGCGGACAGTGAAAACCACTGTCCGCCTTTTGATTTTGAAAATTGTCTGCCTGAAGCAGAAAGCCGCGGCTTGCCTTGGCTTTCCTTTCGGCAGTGGTTAGTTTTTAGTCGTTAGTCGTTAGAAAAGACTTTCCTCCCTCTGACGGGGGAGGAAAGGGAGAGATCTCTAAAAGTTTTGTTTTTTTGCAAAGCCTTTGAAAAAGGAATGGGTTTTCGTTATCTCTCCCTCAGTCACGGCAAAGCCGTGACAGCTCCCTCGTCAGAGGGAGCCAAGTCTAACGACTAATATCTAACATCTAGCAACTACCAAGGGGGAGCCAAGTCTAACAACTAACATCTAATATCTAACAACTACCAAACGAGGGGAGAGCCAAGTCTAACCACAAATATCTAATATCTAACAACTGCTCTCAGCGCCCTGCGGCAATTCAAGACTTCAGCTGGGAAATGCAGCCAATCGTGTGCTCGTACACTTTCTTCAGCTCTTCAAAGGGAGGCTCGATATCTTCCCCGTATTCCGTCCTGTCCCGCAGCACATCAGACAATACCGCAGAGGTGTGATAAAGCCCTGTCAGAGAAAGATTCTGGCTGACTCCCTTCAATGTGTGAGCGGCGCGAAAGGCCTCCGGAATATTTTTCTCCTCAAGGGAAGTCAGAAGCAGCTCATAGCTTTTGTCATCCAGAACCTTCAGAAGGAACTTTTCCACCCTCTCTTCGCTCCTCAGCCGACTCATGACCTCTTCATAATTTCCACCCATAGCTTCGTAACATTCTTTCAGTGTCATTGCTTTTCTCCTCCCTGTTGCTTTTCCGTTTTGCCGCCGGAGTTCTCATGATGTTCCTCGTAAAACTGGTAGGCGCCTCTGCCGTTTCGTTTTACCGCATACATGGCTTCATCCGCCATGCGGAACAGGCTGTCATAATCCCTCTTTTCCGGCGTGGTACAGGCAGCGCCCATACTGGCACGGATCTCAAAGCCCTGGTAGATCCTGTGCAGCTTTTCAAAGATACGGCTGACCTGAAGCTGCGCGGTGTTCTTATGCTCCATGAAGATGATGTATTCGTCCCCGCCCATTCTGGCCGCGATATCGGCGCTGCGGATACTGGAACGGATGGTGTCCGCCACGCATTTGAGCACCTCGTCACCAAAAAGGTGCCCATAGATGTCGTTGGCGTCTTTGAACTTATCCAAATCGAACATGATCAGTACAAACTGCTTTTCCGGCGATTCCTCAAGCACAGAGGAAATCTTTGCCTTTGCAGCCTTATGGTTTAAAAGTCCTGTAAGGGAATCGTGCTCTGCCTGCATCTGCAGGTCCTTTACCTTCTCCACATCCTCATGGATATCTACGATCTTTCCGATAGCTCCCTCATACTCCGGATTTTCCTTTTCCACCCACATGGCCCGGCAGATCACACGGTTCCAGCGTTGTTCCCCATTGATATTGAGAAGATACTTTCCTTCAATAACCGGATCCTTGGGCGTCGTCTGCCTCAGACGCTCCAAAAGATACTCAAAATCTTCCTTCTGAAAAACCCCGGCGCCGAAGGAGCTTTCTCTGGGGTTTACAATGGTTTCAGGAAGATTGAGATAATGAGCTCCCCATTCGGACAGAGTCAGGATTTCCGGGACTTCCGTATACTCAAACTGGATCACCTGGGAGAGAGCGGCAAAGAACTGATATTTCATCCGCTCATGCTCTAAAAGGCGGAAGGTTCTCTCCGATACATCCGCATCTCCCTTTTCCAGCATACGCTCAATGGAATTCATGACCTCCCGCTCAGAATTCCTGTCCGCAGAGGAAACATTCAATTCTTTTTCCAGCTGATCCTTGATATCCGTGAGACATTCCAAAAGCAGGGGATTAAAGACGCCGCACTCGCCGTTTAAAATCATCTGAACAGCCCTCTCGTGGGGAACAGCGTCTTTGTATACCCGTTTGCTGGTCAGAGCATCATACACATCGGCCAGCGAAACCACCTGAGCGGCAATGGGAATTTCCTCCCCCTGAAGCCCATCAGGGTAACCTTTTCCGTCATAGCGTTCATGATGCCAGCGGCAGATCTGATATCCGTACTGAACTAAAGGCTCATTTGCCCGTAAAGGAATGTTTTGAAGGATCTTGGCTCCCTCGGCAGAATGGGTTTTCATGATTTCAAATTCTTCTTTTGTAAGCTTTCCCGGCTTATTGAGGATCTCAGAGGGCACGGCAATCTTCCCAATATCATGAAGCGAGGAAGCGTTGCAGATCAGATGGATATCCCGTTTCAAAGAGGGGTACCGATCGGTTTTCGCCACCAGCTGCCTGAGAAGCAGCTCGGTCAGGGTATAGATGTGCAGCACGTGCATCCCGCTCTCTCCGTTGCGGAATTCCACCAGATTGGATAGGATCTCGATCATCAGGCGGTTATCCTTTTCTTTTTCGAAAATCTGGTCCGCCACCATCCGGGAAAGCTCCTTCTGCTTTGCCGTCAGCATAATCGTGCTGGTAACGCGCCGCTGGACGATCCGCTCGTCAAAGGGGCGGCTGATGTAATCGAATACACCCAAATCATAAGCGCGTTCCACATAAGCGGGCACTGTCTCCGCCGAGATCATGATGACGGGGACATCCTTGATCCAGTTATTTTTGTTCATCAGCGCCAGCAGCTCAAATCCATCCATGACAGGCATCACGATATCCAGAAGCATCAGACAGAACTCGCCGCTGTGGTTGTTCAGCAGAGCCGCCGCCTCCATCCCGTTTTCGGCCTCTACGATCTCAAACTCGTTGGAGAGCATGTCGGAAAGCAGAGAGCGGTTCATCTCTGAATCATCTACCACCAGAATCTTCTTTTTTGCGCTCATAACCCTTTTTCCTCTCTGCGGGAAAGCGTTTTTTCTTTCACCGGCAACGAACTTATTTCAAATACTTTTTCAAAAGCTGCGTAAGTTGGTCGATGTCAATTGGTTTAGCCACATGCTCGTTCATCCCGCAGGCAAGGCAGCGCTGCACATCGTCGGAAAATGCATCCGCCGTCATGGCGATGATCGGAATATCCGCATCAAAACGCTTCAGGGCACGAATGGCTTTTGCAGCCTCATAGCCGTTTAATACCGGCATACGGATATCCATCAGGATCACATCATAGTAGCCCGTCTCTGAGCTGATAAACTTATCTACGCACACCTGGCCGTTCTCCGCCCGATCCAGGGTAAAGCCGGCCTCAGAAAGGATATCCTCGGCAATCTCCCAGTTCAAATCATTATCCTCTGCCAGAAGGATCCGCTTTCCGGAGAAATCCGGGGTATTCTCCGTCTTTTCTTCGCTCTCCTTCTCCTCCTGCGCGTCCACATCAAGATAGCGTTTGAGTCCCAGGTACAGATTGGACTTGAACAGCGGCTTGGAAATAAAGCCCTGTACACCAGCTGCCCTTGCCTCCTCTTCAATATCGCTCCAATCATAGGCGGAGATAATCAGGATCGGCACATCTTCTCCCAGGTGCTTACGCATCTCTTTGGCCGTGTGCACTCCGTCCATTCCGGGCATCTTCCAGTCAAGCAGCACGATCTCGTAGCCGTTGCCGGAATTATGGCGTTTTTTCACCATTTCGACTGCCGTTTCACCGTCTGTAGCCCATTCGGCATCGATCCCGATCTCTTTTAGAGAAGCAACTGCGCTCAAGCAAAGATCCTGATTGTTGTCCACTACCAGCATCCGCCAGGCGGGAAGGATCATATCCGCTTCCTTGACCTGTGCCCGTTCAAAATCCAGCGTAATGTGGAACTCACTGCCCTGTCCGGGAGCGCTTTTCAGATCTATCGTACCCTGCATGGTATCCACGATCGCCTTCGTGATAGCCATGCCCAGGCCGGTGCCCTCCGTCTTATTTACCTGTTCGCTGCTCTCTCTGGTAAAGGTGTCAAAGATCCGCTTCTGAAATTCCGGCGTCATGCCGATACCGGTATCCCGCACTCTGAAATGGCACCTTACATATTCGGCTCCCCGGGGAGACTCCTCCTGCTCCAGGTAAACATTGATGGTTCCTCCTTCCGGAGTGAACTTTACGGCATTGGAAAGCAAGTTGACCAGTATCTGATTCAGGCGGATGCTGTCGCAGTACACCTCTTCCGCCAAAACCTTCTGAATGAAAATATCAAAATGCTGCGCCTTGGACTTGATCTGCGGCTGCACGATATTGACGATGCTGTCCATTGTGTCCCGAAGGGAGATCTGACTGATATTCAAGGTCAGCTTGCCGCTTTCGATCTTGCTCATATCCAGCACATCGTTGATCAGCCCCAAAAGGTGCTTGCCGGAAAGACTGATCTTCCTCAGGCAGTCCTTGACACGAGCGGGATCCTCGATATTGGTCATGGCAATGGCAGTCATGCCCATAATGCCGTTCATGGGAGTTCTGATATCGTGGCTCATGCTGGAAAGAAACTCGCTTTTCGCCTTATTGGCCTTGGTAGCCTCCCGCTCTGCTCTGGTGAGCTCTTCCATCTGTCTGCGGGACATCTGATAATACAGTAAAAAGACCAAAAGAACTGCCGCCAGCACCAATACCGCCGCGATCAGCATGATCATCAGCCGCTGGGAATCCAGGTTCTCCAAGATCCCGTCCAAGGCGCTGAAGGGCATCACAGAGACCAGGTACCATGCCGAATCCGGCATATGCGTGCACAAAAGGCACCGGGTCTCTCCGCCCACAGAAATGATGGTGGAATAATCACTGTTTTTATTGACTGCATCCTGTATCTGCTGCACATACTGCTGCGGTGTGGTTCCGTTAAAGGCGGAAACGCTTTCCCTCATAAAAGTATAATAGTCGTTTTCGCTGCGGTCCCGCACCACATAGGTGCCGTCCCGGCGGATAATGAAGGAAGACATGAGGCTGCTTTCCTCATCCAGCGCCAAAACATCTTCCAGATAGGCCATAGGAAGCGCCGCCACCATGGCAGAGCTGGTCTTCCCGTCTTTCATGGGGTAGGACGCATCCAGAAGCAGGCACAGCATCTTTTCTCCGGAGGCGCTTGCCCCGGAGAACACCCGCAGGCTGCTGTCCTTCAGCACATTGCGGAAGGTGGTTTCATCATGGTACTGTACATCAGTGCCGTAAACCGTCTCGCTTTCTCCATCCTTGGTGTAGAGGCCCAGATAGGAAAAACTGCGCACCTGAGCACTGAAGGCCAACTCTTCCAGCATCTCTTCTCCGTATTCCACCGTCTGGGGCGGAGTACGCTCTACAATGCCCTCCATCTCAGAAAGCCGCAGGTTTACCACCACGTCAAACTTCTGGTGCATTTGCCTTGCCATGGCGGACATATAGATTTCACCGATCCCGCTGATAGCCGTGCTGCTTCTTTCAAAAATAAGCATGGAGGCAAAAATGATCACCGCCGTACAGAAAACAGCCAGAGAGGCAAAGCTGATCCACAAAAATTTCTTCGTGTTCTTCATATCTTCTCTATTCTCCTCATTCCGTGGGATGCCTGACTGTTCTCTCCGCCGAAGAAAGGCAGAAAAAGCCGCAAGCTCATTTCCGAATACCCGCGCCGCAAGGTGATTTTCCATGCGATTTGCGCTCGCTTTCCCGCTTCCCAAAAAACTTTTCCTGAAAAACTTTTTCTCCTGTGCAGGGAGCCATAGGCGCTCCTTTCCACTATGGTAACAATTATATAGAGGATTTTGGAAAAGGTCAATAGCAGAAAACGCTTTTCCCTTCCTGCGGGGCGGTCGCCCGATATTCAGATGTTCGCCGCAAGGAAGAGGCAAGAGTGAAAGGCGCGGATCCCTTTCCATAAGCAAATCTTTCTCTTCTTGTAAATTTCATCTTCCTTACCGGGAAGATTTGTGTTAAAATAACAAGAGCTTGCGCTGTTGTTATTAGGATCTAAAACAGCAGTGATATCGCCGCTTCAAAAATGGCGCGGCGGACCCAAAGCTGATTTTTCAGCGGACAAGGAGCGAAACAAGATGTACCAGATCATAACGAAACGGGAGCTCAACCCCACCGTTACCCTGATGGAGATCAAAGCACCCTTAGTGGCCGCAAAAGCGCAGCCGGGCCAGTTTATCATTCTCCGGGTAGATGAAAAGGGAGAGCGGATCCCTCTGACCATAGCCGGCTTTGACCGGGAAAAGGGCTCCGTTACCATTATTTTTCAGATCGTGGGCGCCACTACCCAGCTGCTCAACCACAAGCAGGAGGGCGAATTCCTTCAGGACTTCGCGGGGCCTCTGGGCGTGGCCACCAAAACCGAGGGACTTAAAAAGGTGTGTATCGTAGGCGGCGGAGTGGGCTGTGCAATTGCCCTGCCGATTGCCCAAAAGCTTTTTGGGCAGGGATGTGAGGTGACCTCCATCATCGGCTTCCGCTCTCGAGATCTTCTGATTTTGGAAGAGGAGTTCCAGGCGGCCAGCCGGCGCCTCTTCGTCATGACGGACGACGGAAGCTGCGGAAGGAAGGGAAATGTGTGCGTCCCTCTCAAAGAGCTGCTGGACGGCGGCGAGACCTTTGACGAGATCATCGCCATCGGGCCGCTGATCATGATGAAATTCGTCGTGGAGACCGCAAGGCCCACCGGTATTCCCTGCACCGTTTCCATGAACCCCATTATGATCGACGGCACCGGCATGTGCGGGGGCTGCCGGTTAAGCCTTTTGCAGGATGGAAAAAGAGTAACGAAATTCGCCTGTGTGGACGGGCCGGACTTCAACGGCTATGAAGTGGATTTTGACGAGGCCATGTCCCGCTCTGCCATGTATCGTGACTTTGAGCGCCACGCCTTTGAAGAAACCTGCAATCTGCTTAAAAAAGGCGAGCAGCTATAAAGTTTTTGACCCGCGTCGAGTCACTTCTCTGGGCTATCCACCGGGTCGCCCTTTATTTCCAGGACCCTTTTCAGAAAGGATTGAAATTTACAAATGCCTGCCAATATGAATCCCAAGAAGAGCCCCATGCCCACCCAGCCCCCTGAAGTGCGGGCGCATAATTTTGATGAGGTGGCTTCCGGCTACTCCGAAGAGACCGCGGTCGAGGAAGCCCTGCGCTGCCTGAACTGCAAAAATATGCCCTGCGTCAGCGGCTGCCCGGTCAACATCCATATTCCCAAATTTATCGCCAAAATGAAAGAGGGAGACTTTGAGGGCGCCTATCAGGTGATCTTAGAGTCCTCCAGCCTGCCCGCCATCTGCGGGCGGGTCTGCCCTCAGGAAAGCCAGTGCGAGGAAAAGTGCGTGCGCGGCATTAAGGGAGAGCCTGTAGGCATCGGCCGTCTGGAGCGCTTTGCCGCAGACTGGCACAACGCCCACGCTGCAAAGAAGCCTGAGCCTGTACCCTCCAACGGCCACCGGGTGGCTGTGATCGGCTCCGGTCCCTCAGGTCTCGCCTGCGCTGGGGAGCTTGCCAAAAAGGGCTATCAGGTCACCATATTTGAGGCTCTGCATACCGCAGGCGGTGTTCTGGTGTACGGGATCCCGGAGTTTCGTCTGCCCAAGGCCATCGTGCAAAAGGAGGTAGATAACCTCATCGCTTTGGGCGTAAAGATCGAAACCAATATCATCATCGGCAAAACCCTCACCATCGACGAGCTTTTTGAACAGGGCTTCGAGGCTGTTTTTATCGGCTCCGGCGCGGGCCTGCCCAACTTTATGAACATTCCCGGGGAATCGCTCAAGGGCGTTTACTCCGCCAATGAATTTCTCACCCGCAGCAATCTGATGAAAGCCTATGAAGAAAATCCCGTCACCCCCATCATGAAGGGCGGAAGGGTCGCCGTGGTGGGCGGAGGCAATGTGGCGATGGACGCCGCCCGCACTGCCCTGCGCCTCGGCGCGGAGCATGTCTGTATCGTCTACCGCCGTTCCATGAAGGAGCTTCCCGCCCGAAAGGAAGAGGTGGAGCACGCCATAGAGGAGGGCATTGACTTTAAGCTGCTGAATAACCCGGTGGAGATCCTGGGCTATGAGAACCGTGAGGACAAGCGCGACCCCAAAAACGGCTTTGTCACCGGGATGCGCTGTATCAAAATGGAGCTGGGCGAACCGGATGAGAAGGGACGCCGCCGCCCTGTGCCCATTCCCGGCAGCGAGTTCACTTTAGATGTAGACACCGTGATCATGGCCATCGGCACCAGCCCCAATCCGCTGATCAAATCTACCACACAGGGCCTTGAGACTCAGAAATGGGGCGGGATCATCGTCAATGAGGATACCGGCCTTACCAGCCGCAAGGGCGTTTACGCCGGCGGAGACGCCGTTACCGGGGCGGCTACCGTCATCTCCGCTATGGGAGCCGGAAAGCTGGCGGGGAAAGCCATCGACGAATACCTGTCCTCGAACTGAGTTTTCCCGATCTCTTTCAAGGGCCGGTCCGTTTATTGAAAGGGAGGCCGCTATGGACCAAAAGACCTATTCCCTGCTGGAAGCTTACATGCTTTCCTGTATGGAGGATACCGCTCACGACAAAGAGCATGTCTACCGCATGCTGTATTACGCGCTGGAGATCGCAAAGGCGGAAAAGAATGTGGACTATGACATTCTGATCGCGGCCTGCCTATTACACGACATCGGCAGAAAAGAGCAATTTGAAAATCCCGCTTTATGCCACGCGGCAGTAGGGGGCGAAAAAGCCTGCCAATTTCTTTTGTCTCACGGCTTTGAACCGACTTATGCACTCAAGGTAAAAGAGTGCATCAAAACACACCGCTATCGAAAAAGCGAACCGCCCCAAAGCCCGGAAGCGAAGATCCTGTTTGACGCGGACAAGCTGGATGCGGCGGGGGCCACCGGGATTGCCCGGACCCTGCTTTATAAGGGTATCGTCTCCGAACCCCTCTATTCCCTGTTGCCAAACGGAAGCGTCTCCTCCGGAGAGGGAGACAAAGCTCCTTCCTTTTTCCAGGAATACAAGTACAAGCTGGAAGGGCTTTACTCTCACTTTTACACCGAAAGAGGAAGAGAGTTGGCCGAAAAGCGGCGGCATACGGCAGTTGAATTTTATAACGGCCTGTACCGGGAGATCAGTTCTTCTTATCGAAACGGGATCGAGGAGCTGGATCGCCTGCTGGAAAATGAGCCGTGAGCGGCTGCTGAAAAAGAGTAAAAGGGGCCCCCAATTGGGGGCCCCTTTTAGCAGCTCATTTCTGAGAGCTTACCACTCGTCTTCCGGCAGGCGCAAGGGTCTTTAAAACCCCGCGGCCGCCGCAAAATCACTTCTTGCCTTCCTTTTCCTTCAAATACTGAAAGAATTTTCTCAAAACCTCTTTGTCATTTTCAAAGGTGACGGTTTCCAAAGCCTTATCGCAGGACTCCCAGCGGATCTCCATGACCTCCTCCGGCTGGGCCTTCATCTCCCCTTTTTTCCGGCAGGCGGCAAAATAGATCACATCTTTTTCCACCCCGGGCTTTGGGGAATAGGTGACCACCTCCCGGAAGCCGGTGTCCAGCTTTACTTTTAAGCCGGTCTCTTCCCGGATCTCCCTTAAAGCGGTCTCCTCCTCCGTCTCCTTCTTTTCCACATGACCTTTGGGGAAAGCCCAGTGTCCGCCGTTTTTATGCTTGATGAGAAGCACTTCATACCCAGTCTCCTCTTCTCGGAAAATAACGGCGCCGCAGGACTTTTCCTTTTTCAGTTCCCCTTTTTTCATGTGACCGCTTCCTTTTCTGCCTCCTTCAAAAATTTCCGAAGAAAGCTGTTTTTAAGTAAGAAACCAGACTGAAGGGCCTCGTCTTTTCTTTGTGGGACCCTTCAAACCGCAAAAGCTTTGCTTTTGTTATTTTTTTACTGAAAAACGATAAACTGTTTTCGAGCGGAAGGTCTCCCCGGGCTTTAAGAACGAGAAGGGGAATTCCGGATGGTTGGGAGAATCCGGATAGAACTGGGTCTCCAAGCAAAAGGCGGTGTGAGGCTTGATGAGCTCTCCGTCCTTGCCTTTAGAGCGTCCGGCATGATTGCTGGTAAAAAGCTGCACGCCGGGCATATCGGAGAAGGTTTCCATCACGCGGCCGCTTTCCGGCTCATAGGCCTCGGCGATCTTCCGGAAGCCCTTGCCGTCCACACAGAAATTGTGGTCATAGCCGCCGCACAGCTTAATGAGATGATCCTCGGAAAAAATATCCTTTCCGATCTTCTTGCCCTTGGTGAAATCCAGCGGCCCTCCGGCCACAGGGATCAATTCTCCGGTGGGGATCAGGTCGTCCGTGACCGCGGTTACCTTGCTGGCGTTCAAAGTAAGCTCGGTGTCATAGATCTCCTTCTGGAAATCGCCGGACAGATTAAAGAAGGAATGGTTAGTGGGGTTAAAGGGCGTCTCCTGGTCTGTCTCGGCCTCATATTCCATGCTCAAAGCGTTGTCGGCAGTCAGAACATAGGTGACCGTCATGGAAAGCGTTCCGGGGAAGTTTTCGTCCCCGTCCGGGCTTACATGGGCGAACACGATCTTCGGCTCATCCCCGTCCACAGTCTCCTTTACCTGCCACAGCACCTGATGGTAGCCCTTGGGGCCGCCGTGCAGGGAATTCTCTCCGTTGTTCTTTGTAAGCTCATAGGTCTTGCCGTTTAAAGTGAATTTCGCGCCCTTGATCCGGTTTGCGTAGCGGCCTACAAAAGTGCCGTGGAAGCTGCCTCTCGCATACTCCTCCAAGGTGCTGTGGCCCAGCACCATATCCCCCAGCTTTCCGTTTTTGTCCTTGGTCATCAAGGTCAGGATCCGGCAGCCGAAAGGCGTAACGCAGACGCTCATTCCGTTTTTGTTTTCCAGCGTGTAGGTGTCTACCGCTCTGCCGTCCGGCAGCGTGCCGAAGCTTCCTTTCACAATTGACATTTTCAATACCTCCTGGAATGATAAATAAAAACCTCTGATCGCAAGAAAGCCGTCTTCTGCGAAAGCAAAAGGAAGCCGTTTCACAGCATCAGGGCTTCTTATAGATAACAACAGCCTGCTGTTGCTATTTCCCCATTTGAAAACTTTGAAAAAGACAGCCGCAAAACCTTTTTTGCGGCCGTCTCTTTTCCTAATTTTACATCAGCCTTCCATCTTGCCCAGCAGCGCGGCGCCGATGATCCCGGCGTCGTTGCCCAATTGTGCACGGCAGACCACCGTCTTCTTGGCGGAATTCATTGCGTACTGCTCTTTTTTCACATATTCCCGCACAGGGGCCAGCAGCGTCTCGCCCTCGTTGCAGATCCCGCCGCCGATGCAGAAAATGTCCGGCTGGAAGATGTTGATCATATTGACTACGCCCACGCTCAGATCCTTGATATACTCGTCCACGATCTCTTTGCCCACAGGGTCGCCCTGACGCATGGCGTCGAACGCGGTGCGTCCGCTGACGCGGTCAATATTGCCCTCCACCAGCTTCCACAGAGGAGAATCCTTAGGCGCCTTTTCCATATGGATCTTCGTGGTCTTGATAAGGCCTGTGGCGGAAGCGTAAGTCTCCCAGCAGCCCAGACGGCCGCAGGTGCAGGGACGCCCATCCACCACGATCACAGTATGTCCCAGCTCACCGCCGGCGAAATTGCTGCCGGAATAGACCTTGTTGTCAATGATGATCCCGCCGCCCAGGCCCGTGCCCAGGGTGATGGCAATGCCGTTTTTCGCGCCCTTCAAAGCGCCGGCCATAAACTCGCCCACCGCCGCGGCGTTGGCGTCGTTCTCCAAATAGACCTTCTTCCCTTCCAGACGGTCGGAGACCATCTTTTGCAGAGGTGTATTCCGGAAGGGCAAATTGTTCGCGTACTCGATCACGCCGGTGTCCCGATTGGCGGACCCGGGAGAGCCGATGCCCACCCACTCAATATCCTTGAGGGTAAGCCCTGCGTTCTTCAGAGCGTCATAGGAGGTCTGCGCCATGCCGTCAGCCACCTGCTCAGCCGTTTCTACCTTGGTTTTGCTGGAAGCCTTGGCAATGATCTTATTGTCGTCATCCACAACGCCCACGGCAATATTGGTGCCGCCAAGATCGATCCCCAAATAATACATAACTGATAACTCCTTCAAAAATAATGATTCGGACAAGTGTTCCCGATATGAGTCCAGTATACTATATCCGCCGTACAAAAGTAAAGGAAAGAGGGAAAATTTTTATCCTTTTTTTCAAGAGACAAATCTTGATTTTTTTCCCCCGTTATGGTAGGATAAAAAAGTTGTAGGAGCCGCTATGGCGGAACTGGCAGACGCAAGGGACTTAAAATCCCTCGGTGGAAACACTGTACCGGTTCGATTCCGGTTAGCGGCACCACACCTGCGGTGAGCAATTCGCGCGCCGCAGGTTTTTTCTATGCTTTCCCGAGCGGCCCGCGCTGAAAATATCATTTTTATGGTACTATCACACCTGC
>CAZMFF010000014.1:15799-52657 GCA_964565505.1 uncultured Acutalibacter sp.
GGTGAGCAATTCGCGCGCCGCAGGTTTTTTCTATGCTTTTCCCCAGCGGCCCGCGCTGAAAATATCATTTTTATGGTACTATCACACCTGCGGTGAGCAATTCGCGCGCCGCAGGTTTTTTCTATGCTTTTCCCCAGCGGCCCGCGGCCTTTTCTGCCTGCAGGCGTATTCATACTCTTTTACCCCTCATGCTTTCCTTTTCCCTTACTGCAGACGAGAAGCGATCCCGTTATTCCAAAGCCTTTCGCAAGTCGGAAATATATCGCTCCTGTTGTTTTTGCAGGAATCGCTTTATAAAGGGTTTTAGGATCAGTTTCTTCGCAGCTGCTTCCTGCACAAACTCGATTTCCGTTTCTCCATCTTTCTCCCAAAAGGAGCCGCTCCAGTATCCTGTCATATTTTTGTTTTCCATCTCAAATTCCCAGCGGCTGCACGGCTGGAAAACAGTAATTGTAAACACCGTTGGGAACCCGCTTTTCGTATATTCCGTAAACTGCCCTTTTCCTGTCGTTTCGATTCTGCAAAGATCGCTGCGCCATTGATAATTTTCCAGGGAAGTAACGGTGTCCCACACCTTTTGCAGGTCGCATGGAAAAGACGCTTTTATCCTTGAAATTGCCAAAACTCTCCCCCCTTAAGCTTTATGCTCCCCCCAGCAGAGGCTCATCATAGGCAAACAGCACCTCGTTGATCTCAAAAATATCGTATCTCTGATTCACGATGAAATACTCCACGATCACATCGAACCGGCTGGCGTGAGAAAGGGCGTAGCCCGCCCGCTCCAGGAGTGCATCCGTTTCAGCGAGGGTCAGCTCCAAAGCCACAGCCAACGCTAAAATGGTAGGTTTTCTGGGCGTGTAGCCCTTCCCCACGCGGATCTTGGAAAAAAGCTTGCGGTCAATGTTCGCCCTCTTATAGACCTCCACATCGGTTTTGCCCTTTTGGTCGATGAGCTTTAAAAGCGACTGGGAAAAGGGCTCGTCCAGTTCCTCCAACAGCTCATGAAGCGCCGGAGCGGCCGAGGCCATCATGGGAAATGCGAAGGACGCCGTCTGCTCTAAGTCCGCCGCTTCCCGTTGGATGCTTCTGCTGCGCGTATCGGTATGAGCTTTCACATAGTGCTCGTCAATATAGCTTTCTACGCGCCCCAACAGCGCCTTGCTGGTCCGGAAGGAATCCGGGTCAAACACCGCCAAATAGACCTGCGCCTCGTGGGTTTTCAGGAACTCTTCTATGCTCTGCCGGGCCACCTCAAGAGCTTCTGCTTTTGGGTAGCCGTAGATCCCGCTGGAGATCAGCGGAAAGGCGACGCTTTCGCAGCCGTTTTCCGCCGCCAGCTTCAGCGCTGACCGGTATGCCGAGGCCAAAAGCTCTCGGCATCGCTTTTTGCTCCAGCGGTGATAAACCGGCCCCACCGCGTGGATCACATACTTTGCAGGCAGGGCAAAGCCCGGCGTGATGGCCGCCTCTCCCACCTTGACCGGTGCTTTTTGCAGGCAGGCCGCCTGCATCTCCCGCTCGCCGGCAGCCTGAAAAATCGCCCCGCACACTCCGCCTCCCATTTGCAGGTTCGTATTGGCGGCATTGACAATGGCGTCGACCGCCATTTTTGTGATGTCCTGCCGGATGATGGTAAAGGGCATAAGGCGCCTCCCTTCTTCGCCTGAAGGGGTCTTCCCCCGAATCAGGACCGATCATAAAGCCCGCTGTCTTTTCTTCTTGCTGCCATTATACTATGGACTCGAAGAATTCTCAAGGCAGGACCTCCGCCCTTTATCTTTCCGCCCGGTCGAATTCTTCCCGGAGCTTTTCCAGCGCGCGCTTTTCAATGCGGGACACATAGCTGCGTGAGATCCCCAGTTTTTTTGCCACCTCCCGCTGAGGAGTTGGGTCCTTTCCGCACAGCCCATAGCGCATCAGAATGATCTCCTGCTCTCGCCCGGTAAGCGCCTTCGTCATAAACCCGTAAAGGCTTTCGCTTTTCATTTTCAGGTCGATATGATCTATAATGGTGTCATCCACAGCCATGGTATCCATAATGGTCAGGGCGTTTCCATCCTTATCGGTGTCAATGGGCTCATTGATGGAAACATCCTGGGCGCTTTTCCTCCCGCTTCTGAAAAACATCAGGATCTCGTTTTCAATGCACTTGGAGGCATAGCTGGAAAGCCGGATCCCCTTCCCGGCGTCAAAGCTGTCTATCGCCTTGATCAGCCCGATGGTCCCAATGGAAATAAGATCCTCCTGGTCGTTCTGGTTGGCGTAGTATTTCTTGATAATATGGGCAACCAGACGCAGGTTGTGCTCGATGAGCTTTTGCCTTGCCCTGCGGTCTCCCTCGGCCATTTTCTTGAGACATTCCCGTTCCTGCGCGGCGGAAAGCGCCTTTGGGAAGGTCCCGCTGCCGGTGACATGGAGGATCAGGTATACAAGCCCTGACAAAAAGTTAAGTATCGATAAAAAAGCCATACTCCCATCTCCCTGAAAGATTGATGGAAATATATATGACGCAAAAAAAGGGAACGTGCCTGTACTCTTCCCAAAACACAGGAAAGCAGGTTGCGGTTTTTCCCGTTTCGCCGTATAATAAAAGCGTTTACAAAAGGAGGAGCCATCGATGCGTCTTTTATTCCGCCAGCGTTTCTTTTCCTGGTTCGACAGCTACGATATCTACGATGAAGCCGGAGAAACGGTATTCACGGTAGAGGGGAAGCTTTCCTGGGGGCACCGCCTGGAGATCTATGACCGGGCGGGGACACACTTAGGCACTGTCAAGGAAGAGGTGCTCACTGTGCTGCCCCGATTCGCCCTTTACGCGGGAAACAGCTATGTGGGGCAGATCAAGAAAAACTTCACGCTGTTTCGCCCCTCCTTCACCTTGGACTATAACGGCTGGCAGGTAGCGGGCGATTTCTTTTCCTGGGATTATACCGTGCTGGACCCTGTGGGAAATCTGGTAATGCAGGCCTCCAAGCAGCTGTTTCACTGGACGGATACCTATGTGATCGATGTGATAAACCCGGCTGACGCTCTCACCTGTTTAATGATCGTTCTGGCAATCGACGCCGCCAAATGCTCTTCCGGCGGCTGAAATCTCAATTCGAAGGGAATTTCATGATGGAGATCCTGTTTTATCAAACGCCGGCAGAATTCCTGGAAGACAACCGGGAATTCTTAAAAGCCCGCGAGGCCGCCGCTCAGCTAAATTACGGCAATGCCTTTGCCCATAGGGAAGAGCGCTGCCATCCCGGGCTGCTGTTCGGCAAATGTACAGAAGGCGGCAGAACCGTTCTGCTGTTTGGAAATACTGCGCCCTGGAACCTGTGTCTGAACGCCGAGCCCAGCGACCCCGGCGCTTCCAAGGCCGCCTCTTTGCTTGCCGCCCGCCTCAAAGCCGCTTCGATCCCCATTTCCGGAGTCAATGCCGCAGACTCACTGTGCGACGCGTTTCTCCCGGCTTATGGAGGAAGGTTCCACCTGCGCACGGCAATGGATATCATGGTGCTCAAAGAGGTGAAAACGCCTCCCGCCGTCCCGGGAAGGCTATGTGCGGCGGAAAAGGAAGACCTGCCCTTGCTGACGCAGTGGGGCCTGCGCTTTCATCAGGAGGTCACCCCCGAAGCTGTTCCCGACCCGCAGGCACTTTCCCGCGAGATGGACGCCTTTTTAGAGGAGAAGTCGATGTTTTTATTTAAAACGGAGGAAAACAGGCCCGTCTGTATGCTCTGCGCTTCGCGCAAGCTCCCTCACGGCGTCTGCCTTTCCTATGTCTATACGCCTGAGGCATACCGCGGGAAAGGCTTCTGTCAGAATGCCGCGGCGGCGCTGTGCAGAAAAAAGCTTCAGGAGGGAAACGACTACTGCACCTTATTTGTAGACCGGAAGAACCCCGCTTCCAATCAGGTCTATACAAAGATAGGGTTTGCATTTTACGAAAACTGCTGCGACTACCACTTTGAGGAGGAAGACGCTTTATGATCCTTTCGGGAAAAGAGATCGCCCGGCGCATGGGCAAAGAGATCGTCATCGAGCCCTACCGGCCGGAGCGGCTCAATCCAAACAGCTACAATCTCTCCCTTCACAACGAGCTTCTGGTGTATGAGAGCGCTCAGCTTGACATGAAAACGCCTAACCCCACAAGAAAGCTGACGATCCCGGAAGAGGGGCTCCTTTTAGAGCCCGGGAAGCTCTACCTGGGGCGCACCAATGAATACACGAAGACCACGGGGCTGGTCCCCATGCTGGAGGGGCGTTCCTCCATCGGCCGGCTGGGGCTTTTCATCCATGTGACCGCAGGCTTCGGCGACGTGGGCTTTTCCGGGTACTGGACCTTGGAGATCTTCTGCGTCCAGCCCATCCGGATCTATCCCGATGTGGAGATCTGCCAGATCTATTACCACGATATCCTGGGAGACTACGAGGAATACAGCAGCGGGAAATACCAGAACAACTCCGGGATCCAGCCCAGCCTTTTGTATCTGGATTTTGAGAAAAAAGAGTGATAAAAAGCGGCATAAAAGAAACAGGCTCTTTGCAGGAGCCTGTTTCTTTTATGTTGTTTCTTCGTCTCCAATCACGATCCCCATCGCCAAGAGCAGGTTGACCGCCTCCGGCAGGGAGAACCTTGCCTTTGCCGCCCGGTTATTTTCCAGAGAAAAAAGGTATTCCGCAGCTCCGCGAAAATCCGCTTTTCGCATATCGTTGTGGGAAAAGACCGTTCCCTTCAAAAGGGCGTTTTGGAAATTCGCCTCCAAAAGACAGCAGTCCTCAAAATAGGAGCCTGTGAAATCGCACCCGGAAAAATCCTGCTTTTTCAGATCCATCCCGAAAAAAACGCAGTGACGAAGGGCTGAGTTCAAAATCGCCTCAAAGGGAAGAAATCCCATTTCCCGCTTTTTGGCGTCCACTAGCTCCGCCCAGTCGATCCCCAAAAGAGAACAGTCTTCAAAGCGGTTGTCCATGGCTTCAACCCCTTTTGGATGAAGCTCCGAGATCCTGCACCCAGAAAAGCGGCAGCCGGTAAACCGGCAGCTTTGAAGAGTGAGGTCCTGTATCTTGCAGTTTTCAAACAGACAGTCTTCAAATATCGCGCCGGAAAGCTCTTTGCCCACATATTCTGCTCTGGAGAAGACTTCGCCGATATATTCCATGCTTTTTTCCTCCCTTGGAAAGCCCCGGGGCTCCCGGCAAAAGCTTAACATAGAGAAAGCGGAATTGCAAATCCCCTTCTCCCGGCAAAAGGCAGGATCAGCAGCCTTTTTCAATAACGCCGCAGGCGATCTTCCTTCCGGAATTACCAGAGGGCTGGGTCGTAAAATCATCAGGCTTGCCGTGGACGGCGACCACCTTGCCCAACACCTCATTTACGGAAAACCGGTTGGTCAAAAACAGAGAAAGCGCAAGATCGTCTGTCCATAAAGCTGCTCCCTGCCATTCAGTTTGAGATATCTCAATTCTATGCAGGAAAGCTGTCCGGCGTTCCCCCCATTCCCACTGGGATAGCTTAGAAACAGCTGGGATCGCGTATTACAAAAGCCCTCAGAGGGCGCAACCGCCTTCCGAGGGCTTTTCTGGAGCTACTGATGTGACTCGAACACACGACCTGCTGATTACGAATCAGCTGCTCTACCAACTGAGCTACAGTAGCAAACCAAAGCTACGCCGCTTATTATACTAAAAAATTTTCTCCCAGTCAAGGCAAAGTTCCACTTTTCTCTGTTTTGAATCTGTGCTACAATAGAAACGAAGCGCGAAAGAGTTTTTTTCGCAGAATGGCTTCCCTGAAAACAAGGGAAGAATGAGGAATGAAATAAATGGGATATCAAATAGATCTGGGGGCGTGGAATTCTGTTTTTGCGGTTCCCTGCGCCCTGGTGGACCGGCATTTAAGGCTGGCGGAAAAGGAGCAGCTTCAGGTGCTGCTGTGGGCTTTGCGCCACGCGGGAGAGAGCTTTGACGAAGAGACGATCTCCGCCGCGCTGCGTCTCGACTCCGATACCGTGCTGGATGCGCTGGATTACTGGACAGACAACGGCCTTCTCCTGAAAAACGGGGACAGGCTTTCTCCCGCTCCCCAGAAGCAGGGTGCGGCTGCTCTTCAGGCCTCTGAGCCGGAAAACCAGCCTGCAAGGGAGCCGGCGCTTCCCCTTAAACAGGAGAGAATGCTCCGGCCGGACAGCCTTCATCTGGCCGCCCGCATGAAGGAGTCTGAATCCATCCGTTACCTGATGCAGGAGGCGGAGCTCACTTTGGGGAAAACCCTTTCCCCCGCCCTCTCTGCCATTCTTGTCTCCTTATGCGACGATTACGGCCTTCCCCCGGAGGTCATTGCCATGATCCTCCACTACTGCAAGGATGTGGGGAAAACCGGCACCGCCTATATTGAATCTGTGGCAAAGGACTGGGCTCAAAGCGGCATCCTGACTCTGGAGGCCGCCGAGGAAAAGCTCAAGGAGCTGGGAGAGCGCCGGCTCGCCTGGGCAAAGGTATCCTCCGCTGCCGGTCTGCCCCGCCGCTCTCCCACCAAGAAGGAGGAAGAGGCGGCCTTCCGCTGGATCAACGAATGGGGCTTCTCCCAGGAAATGATCAAAGCGGCCTATGAGCGCTGCGCAGATCACACGGGGAAATTCAGCGCAAGCTATCTCAATAAGATTTTAGAGCGCTGGCATAAGCAGGGCTTTACCGAGGTTTCTCAGGCAGAAGACGAGGAGCGCCAAAAGCAAAGCAGGCAGGCTTCTTCCAAAAGCTATGATATCGATGAGCTCAGCCGCCTGAGCTTTTTCGATTTACCGGACGAATTATAATTTGCTTTCGCTATCTTGCTCCGGCGATGCGCCGGACGCTGTGAAGGGTCAGGTGTGTTCCTATGGGATACGGAAAAAAGATCTACGATGCCGCTCGGGAAGAGCTGAGAATCCGCAAGCTTTCTGCCGAGGAAGAAGCTGCGCAGCGGCTTTCCCGTTTTCTCGCCCAATGTCCTCGGGCAGGAGAGATCCGGGAAGAGATGGCTTCCAACGCCTCCAAAGCCGCCAGGGCCGTGATCTCCGGAGGGAACGCTAAAGAGGAGCTGGAAAAGCTGAAAAGCACCGGTCTTTCCTTACAGGAGGAGTTTTCCCGGCTGCTTGCAGAGCACGGCCTGACAAAAAGGGATATGGAGCCGCACTATTCCTGCGAGCTGTGCAAGGATACCGGCTTTCAGGACGGCAAAATGTGCAGCTGCCTCAAGCGCCTCCAGCGCCAGATGGCCTATGACCGCCTGAACCTCACGGTACCTCTTTCCCAATGCACCTTTGAGCGGTTTTCTTTGGACTATTACCGGTCAGACCCGGACGCCCTCGCCCAGATGACCGGGATCCTCAACGCCTGCAAGGACTATGCCCGGCGGTTTCGCAAGGACTCTTCCAGTATGCTTTTCTGGGGCGGCACCGGCCTTGGGAAAACTCACCTCTCCCTCTCCATCGCCAATGAGGTGCTGAAGCTGGGCTTCGGCGTGATCTATGGCTCGGCGCAGACCTTTGCCGCGGCTTTGGAAAAGGAGCGGTTCCGGCAAGACAGCTCGGAAGAGGAGGAGAGCACGCAGGCACAGCTTCTGTCCTGCGACCTGCTGATCCTGGACGATCTGGGAACTGAGGCCCCCTCCGCCTATGTAAACGCAGCGCTCTATCATATCCTCAACACCCGCATGATGGCAAATCGCCCCACCATCATCAGCACGAACCTGGATATTAAGGAACTGGAGCTAAGATACGGTTATCCCTTTGCCTCCCGGATCAGCGGATATTACGGGAAATTAGCTTTTTTCGGAAGTGATATCAGGGTGCAGAAACGGGTCAAAAAGTAACGAAGGACTATCTTAAAAAAGGAAGAGGCAGCTGCCTATGGATCATGCCAGCGCATTGGAGCTTTCCTTCATGATGGGAGAAGCCCTTTTGAGAAACGGGGCGGAGATCTCCCGGGTGCAGGAGACAATGGAGCGAGTGGCCCGCTCTTACCATGTACAGGAATTTGACGTCTATGTGCTCACCAACGCCATTTTCGCAAACGGAGTGGAAGACGGCGTGCGCCACACCACTCAATTGAAGCATATTCCCTCCACCACCATTCACTTCGGCCGCATTTCGGCGGTCAATCAGCTTTCCAGAGAGATTGCCGAGGGAAAGCACACGGTGAGCGAAGCCTTTGCGCTTTTGGAGGAGGCCAAAAGCCTCTCTCCCTCCAAGCTTCCTTTGACGCTTTTGGCCTGCGCGTTGGGCAGCGCCTGCTTCTGCTTTCTGTTTGGAGGCGGTCTTTTAGACTCGGCCTCCGCCTTTCTCTGCGGCTTTGTGCTGGAAGCCTTTCTCTTCTTCTGCGAAAGGCACAGCCTGTCGAAATTTCTGAGGAACCTGTTAGCCAGCGCTCTTGCCGCTTCCCTGGCCGCTTTCTTTCTTTTTCTGGGCTTGGGAAGCAATCTGGACAAGATCATCATCGGCTCCATCATCCGTCTGGTTCCCGGCGTTTCCCTCACCACCTCGATCCGGGATTTTTTCAACGGAGACTATTTAAGCGGCACCATCCGCATGATAGACGCCGTCCTGGTGGGGGGCTGCATTGCCGTGGGCGCAGGCGTGGTGATCAAGCTGATCTCATTTTTCCCGGGACATTTTGTGTGAAAGGAGAAGCTTCTTTATGCCCTCATTCCTCTTTTCCTGGTGCATTCAGACAATGGTGGCCTTTCTTGCCACCATCGCCTTCTCCATCATCTTTCACGCACCGAAAAAGCAGTGGCTTTTCACCGGCATAACCGGAGCGGCAGGGTGGCTGTGCTACCTTGTCTGCACCCATTTTCACACCGGTGTGACCGCCGCCTCTTTTTTTGCCGCGGTGGTCCTTACCCTGATCTCCCGCTTCTTTTCCTTTCACCGGAAGGAGCCCGTTACCGTGTTTTTGATTTGCGGCATTTTCCCCATTGTGCCGGGGGCGGGCATTTATTATACAGGCTATCACTTTTTTATGAGCCAAAACGCCCTGGCCCTTAATAAGGGGCTGGAAACCATGAAGATCGCTGTGGCCATCGCGCTGGGCGTGGGCATCGTGCTCTCCCTGCCCCGCTTTTTCTTTACCTTAAAACTTTCGAAAGGAGAGTCCCGGCGTGAAAACAGTTCTCATCTCGGAAAATGACGCGGGCCAGCGGCTGGATAAGTTTTTGACCAAGGCCTATCCCAACCTGCCGGGGTCCATGCTTTACAAAAGCATCCGGAAAAAGGATATCAAATTAAACGGCAAGCGGTGCACGATCTCTGACCGGCTCAAAACGGGCGACGTGCTCACCCTGTATCTGAAAGAGGAATTTTTTCAAAAGGCCCCGCGGGAATACGACTTTATGAAGGCCCCCAACAAGCTTTCCATCCTCTACGAGGACGAGAATCTCATGATCCTGGATAAAAAGCCGGGGCTGATCGTCCACCCGGACGAGACCTATCATTTCGATTCCCTCATAGCCCGGATCCAGCGCTATCTCTTCGAAAAGGGGGAATACCTCCCCTTTCAGGAGAACTCTTTTGCCCCTGCTTTGATCAACCGGATCGACCGCAATACCGGAGGGATCGTCATGGCTGCCAAAAACGCCCAGGCACTGCGGATCATGAATGAAAAGGTGAAAAACAGAGAGCTGCGAAAGCTGTACCTGTGTTTGGTACACGGCTCCCTTCCCCAAAAGGAGGGCCTGCTTTCCGGGTATCTGGAAAAAAACGAAGCCCAGAACCGGGTGTATATCAGCGCTCATCCCTCTGAAAACAGCAAGACGATCCGCACCAGGTACCGCGTATTGGAGGAGCGGGGCGGGCTCTCCCTTTTGGAGGTGGAGCTGCTGACCGGGCGCACCCATCAGATCCGGGCCCATTTCGCTTCCATCGGCCACCCCTTAGCAGGCGATGGGAAATACGGAAAAAACGCCGATAACAGGCGCTTTTCCTTTCCCTATCAGGCCCTTTACTCCTACCGCCTCAAGCTCTGCTTCTCTACGCCCGCGGGGGAGCTGGAATACTTGAACGGCAAAGAGTGGGAAGCGCCAAAGGTCTGGTTTCTGCCGGAATTTTACCGGCTTCCCGCCCGTCAGAATTCGTTATCGAAAAAACAGAAAGAAGGGTTTTCTCTTTGAAAACGAAAATTCATGAACCTCTTTCCGGGGGAAAGCGCCAGCTTCTCCTCGTTCTCGGCAGTGCTTTGGGCGGTGCGATCCTGACCGCTTTTCTCTTTTTCCTGTTTCGGGGAATTCCCCTCTTCGGTCTTCCCAAGGCTTCTGAGGTAGACACCGTTTTGGTGCAGTGCACCTCCTCCGACCATTCAAATCAGCTCGAAAGGGAATTTCAGGACGAGGAAAAGATCCGGCTTGCCTTAAATCTCTGCTCCTCTCTCTCCTGGACTCCCGGGGCCGTGGAAGAGGGAGAGGCCCTTTTTACCTACACTTTTGAGAAAAAAGACGGGGGCAGCGTGTCCCTTGGAGTAAACAAAGACGCCATTTTTTTAAACGGCAGGGCTTACCGCCGCAAAAATTGCGACGACAGATTTCAGAAGCTTTCGGCGGTGCTCTTCTTCCTTGATAGAGAGACAGCTTCCCCCGAGGCGTCCCCAAATCCACCGGCAGGAAAGGAAGGCTGATCCTTATGAAAGTGATCCATCTCATCGGCGGCGGCGACACCGGCGGCGCCAAGACCCATGTGCTCAATCTCTTAAAGGAGTTAAACCGGCATATCGACGCGAGACTGGTGTGTTTTCGCAAGGGCGAGTTTTCCGAAGACGCGGAAAAGCTGGGGATCCCCATTGACGTCATCGAATCCGGAAACCCCGTGGTAGGGCTTCGGGAGCTGAAAAAGCTGATCGGCGATCAAAAGGTGGATATCCTCCACTGCCACGGCGCCCGGGGAAACCTGATGGGAAATCTCATCAAGAAGCATGTGAGCGCCCCGGTAGTCACCACCGTACACAGCGACTACCGGCTGGATTATCTGGGCCGCCCGGTGGCCCGGCTTTCCTACGGCACCACCAATATGCTGGCTTTGAGGCGGGTGAACTACTATATCGGCGTGTCCGACCCCATGACGGATATCCTCATCGAGCGGGATTTCCCCGCGGACCGGATCTACACCATCTATAACGGCATCGACTTTAAAACTCCCATCTCCTGCGTTCCCAAGGAGGAATTTCTCGCCTCTCTTGGAGTGAAGTATCAGCAGGGGGATATTTTAGCGGGCATCGCCGCCCGGCTCAACCCGGTGAAGGATTACCCCACTTTGCTCAAGGCCATGAAGCTTGCCTGTGAAAAGGAGCCCCGCTTAAAGCTCGTCTCCGCCGGAGACGGCGAAGACCTGCAAAAGCTTCAGGAGCTGGCCAAAACTTTAGGCATCGAGGACCGCGTCTTTTTTGCCGGATGGGTAAAGGATATGAATTCCTTTTACCACGCCATCGACATCAATCTGCTCACTTCCCTCTCAGAGACCTTCCCCTATGCCCTGACAGAAGGCGCCAGAATGCATCGGGCCACCATCGCCTCCCGGGTGGGCGGCGTCCCGGTGCTCATCGACGATGGGAAAAACGGGCTGATCTTCACGCCGGGAGACGAAAAAGAGCTTTCAGAGCGCCTTCTCACCCTCGCGAAGGATGAAGCCCTTCGCAAGGAAATGGGCGAAAGGCTTTTTGAAAAGGCCTCCCGGGAATTCTCCATCGACCGTATGGTAGAGCATCAGCTGGAGATCTATGAAAGTATCCTAGAGCGGGAAGTACGCCGCCGGGAAACCGGAAAGAAGCGGGACGGCGTGATCATCTGCGGCGCTTACGGCTACGGGAACGCCGGCGACGACGCCATTTTGAAATCCATCATCCAATCTGTCAGAAATATGGACCGGCATATGCCCATTACCGTGCTTGCCAAAAATACCCAAAGCATCAAAAAGCGCTATCAGATCAATTCCATCTACACCTTCAACGTGTTCCGGATGATCCGGGCCATGAGAAAGTCTCGGCTCTATATCAACGGCGGCGGAACGCTGATCCAGAACGCCACCAGCCATCGAAGCCTGTGGTACTACCTGTTTACCCTGCGCCTGGCAAAGCTTCTGGGCAACAAGGTGGATATGTACGGCTGCGGCATCGGCCCGGTGCTGGGCAAAAGCAGTACGAGACTGGTAAAAAGAGTGCTGGAGCACTGTGTGGACACCATCACCCTTCGAGAAAGGGATTCCATGGAAAAGCTCCAAAGCATGGGGGTAAAAAGTCCCAACATCATTTTAAGCTCCGACCCCGCTCTTCTGCTTTCCCCCGCCCCGGAGGAGGACGCCGTTTTATACCTGCAAAAGCACGGCCTTTCCCCTGACGGCAAATATCTCTGCCTGATGCTTCGCACCTGGTACGGCTTTGAGGAAAAGACACAGGCCTTTGCCGCCTGCTGCGCCTACGCCCAGGAAAGATACGGCCTTACCCCCGTATTTCTCTCTTTGAACATCTTTCACGACACCAAAGCGGCCAATCAGGTGCTCTCCCATATGAAAACGCCTGCCGTCATTCTGGAGGAGCCTGCCGACCCGGAGCTGCTCATCTCCGTGCTTTCCCATATGAGCGCAGTCATCTCCATGCGCCTGCACGGCCTGATCTTCTCCTCCATCACCGCGGTGCCTCTGACCGGCGTTTCCTACGACCCGAAGATCGTCTCTTTTCTGCGCTATCTGGGCAGCGGGCAGTGCATCGACCTCAAGGAGGTCACAACGGAAAACCTGTGCGCGGCCATTGACGAGGCCGTCTCCTGGATCCCGCGAAAAAAAGAGCTGCTGGAAAAGGCAGAAGCGCTGAAAAGCGTGGAGGAGAAAAACATCGAGGCGGTAAAAAGGCTGCTGGAATCCTGATTTTCTTCAGAGGGATTCCGGCAAGCGCCCCTCTTCCCTATGCCCCACACAGATCTTTTCATGGAAAGGAGCCGATGCGTTATGAAGGCTATCATGAGCTGTCAGCAAAAACGGAGAGCAACTGTCATTTCCCTTTTCCATCGGTTTACAAAAGGAGAGATCTATGAAAATTCTGAATTTTGAAAAACAGCATATTAAGGAAGCGGCCGCGCTCGCTCTTGATAACTATCAAAAGGAGCGGCAATTTACAAAGGAGCTTCCTGAGCTGTGCAGCGTCCTGGATCTAAGCGGCTTTGCTGAAAACGGACTGGGAGTCGCCGCATTTGAAAATCATAAAATGATCGGTTTTTTGTGCTGCTGCGAGCCGTTCGATCATGCCTTTCGCTCCACGGATGCAAAAGGGGTCTTTTCCCCTATGGGCGCAAACGCCTCCGTTTCCGAAAACCGCGCCCAGATCTATGCCGCCATGTATCAGGCCGCAGGGGCAAAGTGGGTGCGCGCCGGAGCAGTTTCCCATGCGGTCTGCCTGTACGCTCACGACGAAGCGCTTTGGCGGCAGTTTTTTCAGTACGGCTTCGGCTTACGCTGTGTGGACGCCATCCGCCCTATGGAACCCATCGATTGCGAGCCCTGCGGGGTCTATGAGTTTTTCGAGGCTTCAGCGGCTGAGTGCCATTTGATCTATCCCCTCTATCTGGCCCTTTACCGGCACTACTGCAGCAGCCCCTTTTTCATGAACCGCACGCCCAAGACCGAGGAAGAATTTGAGGCGGATTTCAAAAAAGACGATGTGCGGTACTTTGCAGCCAGGAAAGGCGGCAAGCTCTGCGCGCATTTGAAGATCTCCTCTACCGGCGAGACCAGCGCCGCGGCGGGAAATACCTACCGGCATATTACCGGCGCTTATTGCCTCCCGGAGCACAGGGGGAAAGGCGTCTATCAAAATTTACTGAACTTTACCATAGAGTCGCTGAAAAAGGAGGGCTATTCCAGGCTGGGCGTAGACTTTGAAAGCTTCAATCCCTCCGGCAGCAGATTCTGGCTGAAATATTTTTCCGCCTACACCAACGGCGTCGTGCGGCGGATCGACGAGCGGATCACGCAGTATATGGAATAAGGTTCAGCCTGCCATGTGCTCAGCCGGAAGTCCGGGAGAAAGGAGAAGCGGCTTTTTGCTTGAGAAACAAGAGGGCCGATTCGGTACGGCATGCTCCTGCGGCCGCAGTTTCCGGTGAGTTTTGATAAAAAAGACTTGATGCTTTCCTCTAAACATAGACGGTGTCATATCATGATCCAAAGTGGATATACTAAACTATATCACCGTTTATCGAGGGAGGCTTTATTCATGATGGAAAAAATCAGGGTCGTGCAGTATGGCTGCGGCAAAATGTCAAAATACACCCTGCGTTATCTTTACGAAAACGGCGCGCAGATTGTGGGAGCCATTGATATAAACCCCGAAGTGGTGGGCATGGATGTAGGCGACTATGCCGGGCTGGGGTTAAAGACCGGTGTGATCATCTCCAAGGATGCCGATAAAGTGCTGGACGAATGTGACGCGGATGTGGCCATTATCACTCTGTTCAGCTTTATCGGCGATATCTACGAACATGTGGAGAAGTGCGTGAGCCGCGGCATCAATGTAATTACCACCTGCGAGGAGTCCATCTACCCCTGGACCACCAGCGCCGCTCAGATCAACCGGCTGGACGCCCTGGCGAAAGAGAACGGCTGTACCATCACCGGCTCCGGCATGCAGGACATTTTCTGGATCAATATGGTGGCTATGGCCGCTGCCGGATGCCACAAAATTAAAGAGATCAAGGGCGCATACAGCTATAATGTAGAGGAGTACGGCCTGGCGCTGGCCGAGGCTCATGGCTGTGATCTGACGCCTGAAGAATTCGAGAAGAAGATCGCCCACCCGGAGAAGTTCGAGCCTTCCTACGCCTGGAATTCCGCCGAGGCCATCTGCAATAAGCTGGGTCTCACCATAAGATCCATTGACCAGAAGCATGTGCCCTGTATCATTGACAAGGACATCTACTCCGAGACTCTGGGCAAGACCATCCAGGCCGGCAGGTGTATCGGCATGTCCGCCGTGGTGACCATTGAGACTGTACAGGGAATCACGGTGGAGGAAGAGACGATCGGTAAGGTATACAGTCCGGAGGACGGCGACCAGTGCGATTGGTGGATTACCGGCGAGCCCAACACCGAATACCATGTGGTAAAGCCCGCCACGGTAGAGCACACCTGTGCCACCGTAGTGAACCGCATCCCCTCTTTACTGAACGCTCCCGCCGGTTATGTGACCGCCGACCAGCTGGATCCGGTGGAGTATCTGACCTATCCGATGGAATACTATCTGTAAATTCTTGAAACGGGGTCAACGCCGGGATTCCAATACCGTATCATCAGGAAGGGCAGCCGCTGGGATGCGGCTGCCCTTCCTTCAATTCTGATTTTTTATAGCCATTCAGACACGCACAAATCAATCAAAGAGGGAGCGGCTGGGGTCTTGTTTTTCCCAGCTTTGTTGTTCATTTCGGTACAGAAAAGCTACGATCTGCCCCCTGGTGCAGTTGCTGTTTGGGTTGAATTTCGTTGCAGTGGCCCCTTGGGTTATCTTTTCACTCACTGCCCAGGAAACCGCTTTTGCATAGTAGGCATCGGGGCTTACATCTGTAAACGCACTGCCGGACACGTCCGGGGTCTCTGCCATTCTCCAGAGAAAGGTGACGATCTGCGCTCTGGTGCATTTCCTGTTGGGGCTGAATTGTGTCTCACTGGTCCCGGCGGTAATGTCAGTTTCCACCGCCCACCGGAGAGCCGTTTCGTAATAAGCGCCCGCCGGTACATCGGTAAACTTGTCAATACGCGTGTTCGGCTCCGGTGACCCAGCCGCCCTCCACAGGAATGTCACCGCCTGAGCACGGGTGCAATCTCGATTTGGGCTGAAGTGGGTATCGTCCGTCCCGGCAGTGATACTGCGCAGGGCAGCCCATATCACGGCGTCAGTGTAATACTTTCCGGCAGAAACATCCTTAAACCGTGCGAGGACGCTGTCGGAACTGGGGATCTTCCCGGCGACAAAAGGAATACCGTTTTCCTTTGCAAAGGTCTCCACATAGCTCCCCTCTTCTCCGTAAATCGTAAGCCACCCATCATTTTTGAAAGCGGTAATGTCGATTTGTTTTACACTTTTCGGCACCTCTATGGCATACAGATTGTGACAGTGGGAAAAAGCATCCTTTCCCAACGAGGTAACTCCTTCCGGGACTGTTACAGTGGTCAGATTATCACAGTAATCAAACCCGGCCAAGTCCTCGACCCCCTCCGGGATCTCTATAGAAGTCAAAGCTGCATCACCAAGGAAAGCATTCGCGCCGATTTTCTTCAAACCTTTAGAAAACTTCACGGAAGCTAAGTGCCAACAATGCGAAAACGCCTGGTCGCCGATCTCAACCACGCTGTCACCCATTTCCACAGAGACCAGGTTATGGCACATATTAAACGCCTGGTCGCCGATCACTTCCACTCCCTCAGGGATCGATACCGACGACAGCCCGATGCATCCCTCAAACGCACCGGTGCCAATCACTTCCACTCCCTTGGGGATCGATACCGATGGCAGCTTATTGCAGTCGCCAAACGCACCGTCGCCTATTTTTTTCACACTTTCGGGAATACTCACGGCAGTACATACCTGGAAGCACCAAAATGCACCGGCCCCGACAGAGGTAATACCCGGATTGATGATGATCGTTTTTGCATACCTCTGTAAATTGGCATAGGGCTGATCAGGTCCCTGATAATCAGCCATCTCTCCTGCGCCGGAGACGGTGAGGGTCTCTGTTTCCGCGTCGTAGCTCCAGGTGGCATTTGCTCCGCAGGTTCCCGAAGCAGAGCCCGGCGCCGCAGGTTCTTCCGCTCCCGCCGTCATCGGCATACAGCCTATCAGCAAACAGAAAACCAGCAGCCAGCACAGAAAACGATTTTTCTTTCTCATATAGTCACACCCCTTTTTTATGTGTTGTAAATACGCAAGCACGAGCTTATACAAACACTTTCATGGGTTTTGCCGATGCTTTCCGTTCCCTGTCCGTAGTCCGCATCGTCAAACCCAGCTTCAGTATAGCATAACACGCATAGATAAAACAAGGGACGGCAAATTTTGCCACCCCTTTTTATACAAATCAAATTCTTGTTCGCGATCTCTCTGCCCTGCCGCGCTTTTAAACGGTACAGATTCTTCCAACGCGGGGCACAAGAACCGGAAAACCTTACTCTTTCAAACAGGCTTCCAGAAACGCCAGCGCCTCTTCAGGAGACTTTGCGTTTCCGGGGTACTTCTCTCCCCTCTCCTCCAGAAGGCGATGGACCTTGCTGTAAGCTTCTTTTCCGTGCTTTTGGAGAAACAATGCCGCCGCCTTTGCCGTGTAAAAGTCGTCTGCGCCGTAGTAGCCCTTTTTACATTCGGAAAGCTCTTCGCAGGCAAAGCAGCCGTCAAGTCCCCTTTCCCGGGAGCAGGAAACATTGGGGCAGACGCCGTCCTCAAATAAACCGGCAAAAGAGCAGTGAGGGTACACACTGCGGCAGCCGCCGCACCACTGCCCCAAAAAGCAGTGATCGCAGTGATGCCCGCAGGGAGAGATGGGGTCGACCCCCTTTCTCGCCTCTTGCACCAAGGCCGCCTTCATCTCTTTACAGCGCTGGATCCTTTTGCCCTTGGGGCTGTCTTTGTGGGCTTCGTCGTTGGAGTAGCTCTCAAGCAGCTCACAGGGAAAGCTTTCACATTCCCCGCAGAAGCCTCGCTTTTTCTCTATTGCGCAGCTTGCCACCGCGCATTCTCCATGGAAGGGGCGGCCCTTTGTGGCGATACAGCCCTTACAGCCTGCTTTCTCCCGGTATTCGCAGTCCTCGCAG
Organism: uncultured Acutalibacter sp.; assembly: GCA_964565505.1. Classification (GTDB taxonomy): domain Bacteria; phylum Bacillota; class Clostridia; order Oscillospirales; family Acutalibacteraceae; genus Acutalibacter. The sequence goes on from CAZMFF010000014.1 coordinate 33,601, forward strand.
CTCAGGCCGCAATAGGTGTCGATTTTCTTTCTGAGCGCTTCAAACTTTGTCATTCTACGCTTCTCTCCCCAAAGAAATTCTATGCCTTTTTCGCAACCAGAAAGAAACGGTGCTCTTCCATTTGGAGAAAGCCCAGAGCCTCCCGCCGCGCTTCCAGCCCTAACAGCTCTCTGAAAAAGCCTTCAACAGAAAAGCCGGGGAACAGGCCTGCGCGCCTCTTCAGGTAAAAACACAGCGCCCCCACATCTGAAAAATTCACCTGGGGGTAAGCTTCGTCCGCCGTGCGGATCCGAAAGCCCAACTGCCTGAGCTTTGGCAGCTCATTTTCCAGATTAAAATCCGGTCTGACGCCCCATAGGCTTTCTCCGGCTTTTTGAAAAAGCCGTCCTCCGTTTTGCCCTCCGGCCTGCTGCGTGATAAAAAATCCGCCGGGCTTTAACACCCGCTTGACCTCATTGAGCTCATAGGCGTCCTCAAAACAGATCACAACCTGAAAGCTTTCGTCTTCAAAGGGAATCGGCTCGCCTTTTTCAGGAGAGTATTCCCTTCTCTCGATCCCTCGAAAGGCAAGCCCTTTCTGAAGGGATGCCCCACAGGAACCGGGCCGCCCCGCAGCGCTTAAAAGCCTGCCCGGGTGGTCGAGCGTGAGCAAAAAGCTTCCGCCGTCAGCGGAAAGATCTAAAATCCTGGATCCAGGCTTCAGGAAGTCCTTTACCTTATCCTCATAGCTCCAGGGCAAAGGCTCCCTTTTCCTCCGCCCCGAAAGGTAAACCTCCTCCTTTACAGAGCAGTCCAGCGCTTTTGCCTCCTCCTGCACCCAAAGCTCTTTGAGCCTTTTTTCGTTCATGTGTTGCGGTCCACCTGGTGAAAGGTTTTTAAATTCCCGGTTTTCTCGCTGCGCAGGGCAAGCTCTGCCTCTACCGCCTCCAGGGGGATATTCTCATTCACCATCAGCACCACCAGGTGATAAAGCAGGTCGCTGAGCTCTCCCACCGTGTCTTCCTGCTTCTTATTTTTCGCGGCGATGATCACCTCGCTGCACTCCTCGCCGCACTTTTTGAGGATCTTGTCCAGCCCTTTTTCAAAAAGATAACAGGTATAGGAGCCTTCCGCTTTCTCCTCTTTCCGGGAAAGCACGGTTTTGTAAAGCTTATGAAGCACGTCTTCCATTGTACCATTTCCTTTCCTGAAAGGGCCTTTTCAGCCCTGGAGTTTTTTAAAGAAACAGCTGTGGCTGCCGGTATGACAGGCGCTGCCGGTCTGGTTCACCCGAACGAGCAGGGTGTCGTCGTCGCAGTCTGCCGAAATGCTGACGATCTCCTGAAAATTCCCGGAGGTCTCCCCCTTATTCCACAGCCGCTTTCTGCTTCGGCTGTAAAACCAGGTCCTGCCTGTTTCCATAGACTTTAAGAGGGATTCCCGGTTCATATAGGCAAGCATCAGCACTTCGCCTGTGGAATCCTCCTGGATAATAGCGGGGATCAGGTCTGACTTTTGAAAATACCGCTCCAGCTCATCGTCTATCCCGCTCCTGTTTTTAGAAGCCTTTCCGGAGATCTTCTGGCAGGCGGCAATGGCGGCGCGCAGGTCCAGCGCCCCCTCATAAACCGATTTTCCGGCGATGGCGCCGTAAAGGCCCAGATCATACAAGGCTACGATATCCAAAAGGCTGCTCACTCCGCCGCTGGCGATGATATTGCAGCTCACCGCCTGATTCAAACGGTCCAGCATGGCAAGGTTCGGCCCGTTCATGGTGCCGTCCTGCCGGATATCGGTACAGATGAGGTACTGCACTCCCATCCCTTCCATGCGCTTCGCAAGCTCGATATAGTCCACTTCGCTCTGACTAAGCCAGCCGTCCGCCGCGGCCTTGCCATCTACGGCGTCGATGCCTACCGCGATCTTTTTCCCGTACTTTTTCACGGCCTCTTTTACAAGGCCCGGGTCCTGAAGGGCCGCGGAGCCTAAAATCACCCGGCTGACGCCCCGGCTCAGGTAATATTCCACCGTCTTAAGATCCCGGATCCCTCCCCCCACCTCGATGTGAAGGTCCACGCTCTCCCGGACGCCAAAGATCAACTGGGAATTTTGGGGCTTCCCGCTTTTGGCCCCGTCCAGATCTACCATATGCAGCCATCTCGCGCCCTCTGCTTCAAATCGCCGGGCCGTCTCAACAGGGCTTGAGGCCACCACCTTGGCGGTGGAATAGTCCCCTTGAAACAGGCGGACGCATTTTCCCTCGTGCAGATCGATCGCCGGTAAAATGATCATAGGTCCTCCTCCTTTTACAAACCCCGCAGCTTCCGGGGCCTTACAGGCTTCCCTTGGAAGAGAGAATAAAATCTCCGTTTTCCACAGAAGCCGCCTTAGACAGGGCGTGTGCCGCCGCCTTGAAAAGCGCCTCCACCATATGGTGAGAATTTTTCCCGTATTTACATTCCAGGTGCAGGGTAACGCCGCTGTTCATGGCAAAGGCCCGGAAAAACTCTTCCGTCATGCAGGTGTCAAAATCCCCGATACGCTCCTGGGGAAAATCCGCCTGAAATACCAGGAAGGGCCTGCCGCAGATATCTGCCGCCGCAAACCCCAGCGCCTCATCCATAGGGATGAACACACTGCCGTACCGGCAGATCCCGCCTTTATCGCCCAACGCCTCCTCAAAGGCCTTTCCCATGACGATCCCGGTGTCCTCTACGGTGTGATGGCAGTCTACATGCCAGTCTCCCACCGTCTTGACCCGAAGGCCAAAGCCGCTGTGAACGGCAAAGGAGGTGAGCATATGGTCAAAAAAGCCCACCCCGGTAGAAATCTCGATCTGACCGCCGTCCAGAGAAAGCTCTACCGAAACCTCCGTCTCCTTGGTCTTTCGTTCCAGAAAAGCGCTTCGTTCCATCATGTCCTCCCTCTCTTTTCCCCGGCAAAAATTTCATTGGTTCTCTTTTACAGCACAGTGCAATATTCCTCAAGGGCTGATAAAAAGGCCCGGTTTTCCTCTTTTGTGCCGCAGGTCACCCGTACCAGGCCCCCGGTAAAGCGCACGACGATCCCCTTTTGGTCCAGAAATTCGCGAAGCTTTTGGGGGTTTTCCAGCACGAAGGAGAGAAAATTGGTCTCTCCCGGCAAAAGGGAAAAAGCCTTTGGGTATTTCCCCCTGATTTTTTTTGCCTCTTCCCGCAGCTCGTCCCGAGAGTGTAAGATCGTCTCAAGGGCCTCCTTCAGGATCTGCTTTTCCGACAGGATCTGAGCACCCATCGCCTGGGTGACGGCGTTCACATTATAAGGGGATTTCACCGCTTTGATGGCGTCGATCACCGGATGACCGGCAACGGCGAAGCCCAGGCGCAGCGCCGCCATGCCGATCGCTTTGGAGCAGGTGCGCAAAATCACCAGATTGTCATAGCGCTGAAATTCCGGCAGCATGCTCTCGGTGCTAAAATCCATATAGGCTTCGTCCAGCACCACCAAGGCCTTGACCCCGGAAACCAGCCTTCTCACCTCTTCTCTGGGAAGCACCAGCGAGGTAGGATTGCAGGGGTTGCTGAAAATCAGCAGCTTTACTTTCTCATTGTTGCAGATTTCAATGGTTCTGTCAACATCCAGGGTAAAGTCCTTTCCTTTAGGGATCGCCACATGGCGCGCCTCCTGAATTTCCCCGTTCACAGCATACATGGAGAAGTCCGGCTCTATCGTTGCAAAGGCGTCCCCCTTTTCCAGGAAGCCGGAAAACAGCACGGTGATCAATTCGTCTGAACCGTTTCCCGCCGCCACATTTTCAGCAGGGATCCCATAATGATCCGCAAAGGCCTGGCAGACCAGCCGTGCCTCGGGGTCCGGATACCGGTGAAAGGGGATCTCCCCCATCGCCTTTTGAAATTCCTCAAGAAGCTTTTGAGGCACAGGCAAAAAAGACTCATTGGCGTCCAGATGGATCTTTTCCCCCGCCTCCACCGGTGAATAGGGCTTCAGGCCCTTTAATTTGTCATTTAAGCTGTACAGAAAAACCGCCCCTTTTTAAGGGAAAAGGCGTTTGAAGAAAAACGCCCTTCCTTCTATTTTTTCCGAACCTTGATAGAATTGGCATGAGCAGTCAGCTCTTCCGTTTCAGCCAAACGGATGATATCGTCCGCAGCCTTGAGAAGCTCCTCCTTCGGATAATAGAGAAAGCTCATTTTCTTCACGAAATCGTCTACGGATAAGGGCGAGAAAAACCTGGCCGTGCCTCCGGTGGGCAGCACATGGTTGGGGCCCGCGAAATAATCTCCCAAAGGCTCCGGAGAATAGTGGCCCAAAAACAGGGACCCGGCGTTATGGAGCTTCCCGAGATAGTCGAAGGGGTTTTGACAGCAGACCTCCAAATGCTCCGGAGCAAGGTCGTTGGCAAACTCCACCGCCTCCTCCATATTGCCGCAGACGATCACCGCGCCGAAGCGCTCCAAAGACTCCTCGATGATCTCCCGGCGGGAAAGAGTCTCGATTTGGCGGGAAAGGGCCTTGAGCGTATCCGAGGCGATCTTTTCCGAGGTCGTGATCAGGATAGCGCTTGCGAGCCGGTCATGCTCCGCCTGGCTCATGAGATCTGCCGCCAGATATTCGGGATCAGCGGAGTCGTCCGCCAGGATCAGGATCTCGCTGGGGCCCGCGATCATATCGATATCCACCGTGCCGTAAAGCTGCTTTTTGGCCGTGGCCACAAAGATATTCCCCGGGCCCACGATCTTATCCACCTTGGGCACGGTCTGGGTGCCATAGGCCAAAGCCGCCACAGCCTGAGCGCCGCCCATCAGAAAGAGCCTGTCCACTCCCGCCGTCAGCGCCGCGGCAATAATATTTTTATCCGGCTTTCCCGCCCTTCCGGGGGGCGTCGCCATAACGATCTCCTTCACGCCTGCCACCTGGGCTGGGATCACGTTCATCAAAACGGAGGAGGGGTACCCGGCCGTGCCTCCCGGCACATAGACGCCCACGCGATGAAGCCCGCGCACCCGCTGGCCGGTTATGACGCCGTTTTCCATGGGGTCGATACGGCTTTGCTGCTTTTGACGGCTGTGAAAGGCCCGGATATTCTCCGCCGCTTTTTTGAGAGACTCCAAAAAGGCCGGGTCGCATTCCGAGGAAAGGCTTTCCATCTCTTCTCTGGAAAGCTCCAGGTTTTCCGGCGTCCAGCCGTCGAACTTCTTGGAATACTCCTTGACCGCCTCGTCTCCTCTGAGCTTTACCTCTCTGAGGATCTCAGCTGCCGACATCTCTACAGCCTGTCCGGTCTCTCCCGCCCGCGCCTTCAGCTCCTCGATAAAAGCAAGGCAGGTTTTTCGATCTCCGTTTACCACTCTCATCATATTTCTTGTCCTACAGCAGGCAGAAAGCTGCGCCCGCTCCCTTTCCGTTATGATGGGCGTTTCTATCACGCCTTTTCCTTGATGGCCCTTTCCAGGCTTCCGGCCAGGGCTTCGATCTCCTTCTTCCTCAATTTCATGCTGGCCGAATTCACAATGAGCCGGGCGGAGATGTCTGAGATACGCTGTGCGATCTCCAGCCCGTTTTCCTTTAAGGTAGCTCCTGTCTCCACAATATCCACGATGCCGTCCGCAAGCCCCAATAAGGGGGCCAGCTCTACAGAGCCTTCGATTTTAATGATGCGCACATCCATCTGACGGCTCTCGAAAAAGCGCCTCGCCACGTTGGGATATTTGGAAGCTACCGTCTTTCCCTCATAGCCTTCAAAAAAATCTACACCCTTGGGAACGGCCAGGGCAAACCCGCAGTGGCCGAAGCCCAGATCCAGAATTTCAAAAAAGCGGCTCCCCTGCTCCATGATGGTGTCCTTTCCCACCACGCCCAGATCGCATACGCCATGCTCTACATAGGTGATGACATCCGGGGCTTTGGCAAGCACCGCCTCTAAAGAACCGTCTCCCACAGGGAGAATGAGCCTTCTCCCCTTTTCCCGCAGGCTGGAACAATCGAGACCGACGCGCTCCAAAAGCTCCACGGCAGCTTTCTCCAAACGCCCTTTGGTGAGGGCGATCCGCAAGGGCTTCATCAGAGCTCCACCTCCCTCACTTCATTTCCCACAGCCAGCAGCCTGTCTGCTTTGACAGCGCGGGCATAGCTTTTGGCCTCTTCCAGCGTGTCAAATACAGAGGACTCGCACACCCGGCCCTCGGATGTCAGCTGAGAGATCAGACGCTGGGCCTCCATTTCAAAGCCCGGCTCTGAGTGTACGACCATAAGGGAAACCTGCTGTTTCTTCACTTCTTCCGGCAGCAGAGCGGCCAAAGCCTCCAGATCCGCTCCAAAGCCCACTGCCGGCATGGGGCACTGAAAGAGCCCATAGAGGCTGTCATACCTGCCTCCCAGCAGCACGGCGTCTCCCCTGTTATGGACATAGGCGCTGAATACGATCCCGGTGTAATAGTCGTTGCGCTGTACAAGCCCCAAGTCCACCATCAGCTTTTCTCCCAGCCCCAGCTGTCTGAGGGCCGCGTACAGCTCCTTGAGATACCGAAGCACCTGAGAGGTCTCGTCGTCCCTGCAAAATTCCTCCGCTTCCCGAAGCGCCTCTTCGCCGCCGAAAAGCCGGGGCAGCCGCTTTACCGCTTCCACCTCCGGAGAATCCCCCAAGGGGTCTAAAAGCTCGCTTAATGCCGCGTAATTCTTCGCCTCAATAGTCGCTCTGACCTCTTCCCTCTGCTCGGAAGAAAGGGGAAGACGGTTTAAAAGCGCCGAAGAAAACCTGGCGTGTCCCAGCTCCAGCCGGAACTCTTCCGTGCAGGAGGACATGGCGCTTACCGCCAGAGTGATGGCCTCCAAATCTGCCCTCAGGCCCCCCGCTCCCAACAGCTCGATCCCCATCTGCACCGCCTCGTCGTTTCTTCCGGAGAAATCCGGGCGGTTCCGATAGACGTTCTGATGATAATAGAGGCGTAAAGGCTTGGGTCTGCCCTGTAAGCGGGAAGCCGCCATCCTGGCGATGGGCAGCGTAGAATCCGGGCGAAACACCAAAAGGCGTCCGTGGTTATCCGTGGTTTTATACATCTCCTGCTGGGGGATGGCGGCGCCGGGCAGGCGAAATACATCGTAGTATTCCAGCCCGGGCGTCATCACTTCCTGATAGCCTCTGAGAGAAAACACCCGCGCAAGCCGGTTTTGGACCTCCCGCTGGGCGCGGCACTGCTCAAAAAGGATATCCCTCGTCCCCTCAGGCGTCAGATTACTATAGGTTTTCATAGCGTGCCCTCCACTTTAGTGTGCTACTATAGTAAACTATCAAGAGCGCTTTGTCAAGCCCCAAAGGAAAGGGGCTGAAAATCACGCCGTACCGCTTCCCAGTATCGTAAGCCACACTTTCTCGCAGCCGATTCCCGCCATAGTCCGGAGAGGCCACGGGAGCATAGAAAGCCTTAAAACAGCGTTGTCTGGCTGCTTTCCGGCAGATCGTGAAGGGCTCCGACAGAGCGCAGCGTATCCAGAACGGCGCTGCTCACCTTTGTTCTTCCCTGTAAATCGTCGATGGAGATATATTCCTCTCCGGACTGCCCCGCCTCCATCAAGCTCAGGGCGGCCGCCTCTCCCACTCCGCTTAAAGAACAGAAGGGAAGCCGGATCTTTCCTTCCTCCACCTGGAATTTCACCGCGTGGGAGCGGTAGAGATCCACCGGAAGAAGCTGGATCTTCCTCAAAAGCATTTCGTTGATGATCTGCAAGGTGGAAAACTCCGACTCCTCCTTCGCGGAGGCCTCTCTGTTTTTGATTTTCAGGTCCAGCTCCTTCATCTTTCGGGCTACTGCCTCCTGCCCCTGAATGGCGGTTGCGCCGTCAAAATCGTCGCTGCGCACAGTGAAGTAGGCGGCATAGAACTCCGTAGGACGGTGGACCTTATACCAGCCCAGACGCAAAGCGGCGATCATATAGGCCGCCGCGTGGGCCTTCGGGAACATGTATTTGATCTTAAAGCAGGAATTGATGTACCACTCAGGCACATCGTGCTCCTTCATGGCGGCAATATGTTCTTCGGTCAACTGATTTTTGGCCTTTCCCTTTCGCACGATCTCCATGATCTTAAAGGCCATTTTCGGCTCCAGGCCCTTATTCATCAGGTAGACCATGATGCTGTCTCTGGTACCGATCACCTCGGAAATCGTGCAGACCTTATTCTCAATCAGCTCCTGGGCGTTCCCAAGCCACACATCCGTGCCGTGAGAAAGCCCGGAAATCTGCAAAAGGTCCGAGAAGGTTTTGGGCTGAGATTCCTCCAGCATTCCCCGCACAAAGTTCGTGCCCAGCTCCGGCAGGGAAAGGGTGCCGCTTTTCACTCCGTCCAGATCCTCCGGGGTGAGCCCCAGCGCCTGAGGGGAATGGAACAGGCTCATCACCTCCGGGTCGCTCATGGGCACCTTCATCACCGGGATCCCGGTATAATCCTCCAGATAGCGATAGATCGTGGGCACGTCGTGTCCCAGCTCGTCCAGCTTGCACACATTGTCGTGAATGGAATGGAAATCGAAGTGGGTGGTGATATTGTCCGACTTCTGGTCGTTGGCCGGGTGCTGCACCGGACAGAAATCATAGACCTCCATCCCCCTGGGAATGACGATCATGCCTCCGGGATGCTGCCCGGTGGTGCGCTTGATTCCGGTACAGCCCAAAGCCAGACGCTTTTCCTCTGCCTTGTGGAAGGTGATCCCCCGCTCTTCTCCGTATTTTTTCACATACCCGATGGCCGTCTTGTCTGCCACGGTGGCGATGGTACCGGCCTTGAACACATTGTCTCTGCCGAACAGCACCTCCGTATAGCGATGGGCCCCGCTCTGGTATTCGCCGGAGAAATTCAGGTCGATATCCGGCACCTTGTCGCCGTCGAAGCCCAGGAAGGTCTCGAAGGGAATGGTGTGGCCGTCCCGGTCCATGGCGGTACCGCAATGGGGACAGTCCTTGGGGGGCAGGTCAAAGCCGGAGCCGATGCTGCCGTCCGTGATGAATTCGCTGTACTTGCAGTTGGGGCAGACATAGTGGGGCTCTAAGGGGTTCACCTCGGAAATGCCGGACATACTGGCCACGAAAGAGGACCCTACAGAGCCTCGGGAGCCTACCAGGTAGCCGTTGGCTTCCGAATCCGCCACCAGCTTCTGGGCCGTCATATAAAGCACGGAGAAGCCGTGCTTGTTGATGGAGCCCAGCTCCTTTTCCAGGCGCTTTTCTACGATCTCCGGCAAGGGGTCTCCGTACTTCTCCTTTGCCCGCTCCCAGGTGATGGAATTGAGCTGCTCCTCGGCCCCGTCGATAAAGGGCGGGAAATTGCCCATAGGAACGGGGCGCACCTGCTCTATCATATCGGCGATCTTGTTGGGGTTTTCCACTACCACCTCAAAGGCCTTCTCTTCCCCCAGATAGGAAAACTCCTCCAGCATTTCCGGGGTGGTGCGCAAATACAGCGGCGCCTGCTCGTCCGCGTCGGAAAAGCCCTTGCCCGCCATAAGGATCCGGCGGAAATCCGCGTCCTTCGGGTCTTTGAAATGCACGTCGCAGGTGGCTACCACCGGCTTTTGAAGCTTCTCGCCGATTTTGACGATGGTGCGGTTATACTCCTTGAGCCCCTCGATATCGGTATCGCCGTTTCGCACCATAAACATATTGTTGCCTAAAGGCTGTATTTCCAGATAATCATAGTACTCCGCGATTTTGCAGAGATTTTCAAAGGATTCTCCCCGGACGATCGCCCGGAACAGCTCTCCGGCCTCGCAGGCGCTGCCGAGAATCAGCCCTTCCCGGTATTTGTTCAGCAGGCTCTTGGGTGTTCTGGGGGTGCGGTAGAAGTAATTCAGATGCCCCTCGGAGATCAGCCGGTAAAGGTTTTTAAGCCCGGTCTGGTTCTTTACCAGGATGATCTGGTGATAGGCGGGAAGCTTCTTCGGGTCTCCTCCCGCCAAAGCGGAATTGATCTGCGCTGCCGTCTCGATCCCCTGGTCCTCCTTCAGGCGGGAAATCAGGTTCAAAAAGATCTCGCCCAGCACAGCCGCGTCGTCCTGGGCCCGGTGATGCTGGAAGGGCTTGAGCTTCAAATAGGCCGCCACCGTGTCCAGCTTGCAGTTCTTGATGTCCTTGAGCAGCGCACGACACATGGGCACCGTATCGATATAGGCGTTTAAAAACTCCCTTTGGCACCGCTCGCAGGCCGCCCGCAGAAAGGCAGTGTCAAAGCCCGCGTTATGAGCGACCAGGACGGCGTCGTCCCCTTTACAAAACTCGAAAAACGCCTCCAGCGCCTCTTTTTCCGAAGGGGCGTCCCGCACCATTTCGTCTGTGATCCCGGTCAGCTCTGTGATCTTTGCGGGGATCGGCATTTCCGGGTTGACAAAGGTATCAAACCGCTCTGTCACTTCTCCATTATGCAGCCGTACCGCGCCGATCTCCGTGATGCGCTCCTTCTGGGGGGAAAGGCCGGTGGTTTCCAGGTCAAAGCAGATAAAATCTCCGGAAAGAGGCGCTTCGCTCTCCCCTGTCACCGCCGGGACCAGGTCGCTCACAAAATAGGCCTCCATCCCATAGATCACTTTGAAATCGGGGTCTTCCTTCCAGATGGCTTCCACCGTGTTCATCGCCTCCGGAAACGCCTGGGCGACTCCGTGGTCCGTGATGGCCACTGCCTTATGCCCCCAGCGATGGGCCTGATGGATCAGATCGGCGGCAGTGGACATGCCGTCCATATCCGACATATTGGTGTGAAGGTGCAGCTCCACCCGCTTCGAAAGCGCGTCGTCCACGATCTCCACCTGCTCTACCCTGGCGATGGCCCTGGGGCGCATCACATTTTCCCTGTCGTATTTATCGTAGGAAAGCTCGCCCCTTACCAGGATGGACATTCCGCTTTTCAAATTGTCCAGCGCTTTGCACTGGGAAATATCCTGAATGATCTTCAAGGTGAGAGAGCCGGTGTAGTCGGTGATATCCACGCTGTAGATCTTTCTCGCCTTATCTCTGGTCTCCTTGCTCTCGATGGAGAAGATCTCTCCCCACACCGTGACGCTGCCGTTTTCAATGGTGACCTCGCGGATCGGAACAGGCTTCGCCTTCGGGATCTGCCCCAAGACCTCTCTGGCCGTCTCAGGCAGAATACAGGGCAAAAGGGTATCCTCCTTCCGGATGCTGAGCTTTCTGCGGCTCTTCTGCTCCTTCATGCTCTCTTCATAGTGCTCCAGCTCTTCCCGGACAGCCTCTCTTTTCTTCTTTTCCTCCTCGATGCGGATCTTTTCCATCAGAGAGCCGTCGGCGCTTTCCACGCTCAGCTTTCCCGTAAATTCCACCCGGCAGTCAAGGGCAAACCAATCCTTGATCAGCTCTTTGAGCCGGATATCCATATTTTTGGCCGCCAGCAGATCGTAGCCGCCGTGGGCAAGGGAAATAGAGAGCTTCCCGTCCTTCCATTCGCTTTGGGCGTGGCGAAAGGTTCCGTTGAGAGAGGCGTCCATTTCCTTCAGGGCCGCCGTGAGGGAATCCAGGCAGGAATCCGAAAAACAGCTTTCCGGGAAATGAGGCAGGATGCGGACCCGGTTTTTCCCGGAGTTTGGCTCCTCCAGCGCCTTTTCCAGCTTTTTCAGCTCTTCAAACGCTACAAACTCGGGAAAGGCTGTATTTACCTTTACGACCCGGTCCTTCCGGCTGATGGCCAGATTCACGATCCTGCCCGCCAAAAGCTCCTGGGAAAAAGAGCTTTTCTCCAATTCCCTCTGAAAAAAACTGCCCAGTGTATTCAAAGCATCCATCCTTCTCCCGCCTTTTCCGGGAACAGCTCCCCGCAACTTCTTTTTACAAAAGCCTTTCTTTGGTACAAGGCCCGCTTTTACAAATTCTCGATCTCATGAAGCAGCGCCGGCAGCAGCTCTTTTTCCGGCACCTTTCTCAAGATTTTCCCCTTTTTGAACAAAAGGCCCTCTCCCTCGCCTCCGGCAATTCCGATGTCCGCTTCCCGGGCCTCTCCCGGCCCGTTGACCGCGCACCCCATCACCGCCACAGTGATGTCCTTCCGGCAGGAGGCCAAGGCCTTGTCCACCTGATTCGCCAGGGGGATCAGATCGATCCGGGTCCTTCCGCAGGTGGGACAGGCGATGAGGCGCACGCCTTTTCTAAGGCCCGCCGCCTTTAAGATGTCAATGCCCGCGCGCACCTCTTCCACAGGATCCGCCGTCAGCGATACCCGGATGGTGTCGCCGATCCCCCGGCACAAAAGCCCTCCGATCCCCATGGCGGACTTGATCAGCCCCATGCGGGCAACTCCCGCGTGGGTGATCCCCAAATGCAGCGGATAATCACATTTTTGAGCCGCAAGCTCATAGGCTTCCATTGTGTGCTCTACCGAAGAGGCCTTCATAGAAAGAACGATATCGGTAAAGTCAAATTTTTCCAGAAGCCCCGCGTGATACAGAGCGCTTTCGCACAGGGCCCCGGCCGTGGGATGACCGTATTTCGCCAAAATATGCTTTTCCAGGGAACCGTCATTGACGCCGATGCGAATGGGGATCCCCTTTTCCCGGCAGACATCTGCCACTGCCTTTACCCGGAGATCCTCCCCGATATTGCCGGGATTGATCCGGATCTTATCGATCCCCGCGTAAGCGGATTCCAGCGCCAGCCGGTAATCGAAATGAATATCTGCCACTAAGGGGATCCCAATCTTCTCCTTGATGGCCGGGATCAGCCTGACGGCCTCTTTATTGGGGATCGCCACCCGCAGGATATCGCAGCCCGCCTCTTCCAGCCGCACCGCCTCGCGCACATTTCCTTCCAGGTCGTCCGCCGGTGTGCTGAGCATCGACTGCACCCAAACAGGGGCGTTCCCGCCCAGGGTGAGCTTTCCCACCTTGATTTCTTTTGCCCTTCTTCTTTCCCTCATTTTCCGCTTTCTCCTCCATGTCAGATCAGAGCCTGTGCGTTCCTTTGAAGGTGCTTACCCTCCGGAGATCAGCCTTAAAATATCGTTTCCGGTGATCACGACCGTCAAGCCGATCAACAGCACAAAACCGGCCCCGTGGATATACCCCTCATATTTCTGGGGTACAGGCTTGCGGGTAATGCCCTCCCAGATCAGGAACAAAAGCCTTCCTCCGTCCAAAGCGGGCAGCGGAAGCAGATTGACGATGCCAAGGTTTACGGTGATCATGATCATCATCATGACGATATTGCTCACCGCCGCCGAAAAGCTCTGTTTTAAGCCTTCTCCCGCCGCCTGAGTGATCACCTGGGCCGTACCTACGGGCCCTGCCATATCGTTGAGCCCGAACCGGCCGGTCAGGATTCCCTTCAGACTTTCGATCACCATGCGCGCCATGGAAAAGGTGTCTGCCGCCGATCGGGTGATCAGCCTCCAGGCGGTGGGCTTTACTCCCACCACACGGAAGTCATACTGGATCACGCGTGTGCCATCCTCCCTGGTTTCATAGGAAAGCTTCACCTTTCCAAGATCGATGGATTTGCCATCCCTTTTGACCACTAACTGCACGGCGTCCGGATCAGCCATGCTTAGGGCAAAGCCAACATCCCGGTCTGTGTAGATGCGGTAGCCGTTGATCTTTGTCAGATAGTCCCCTTCCTGCACGCCTGCCGCCTGTAAGGCGGAGCCGGGAAAAAAGCTGGAGATCTGGTTTGTGGCAAACAGCTCCTGTCCGCTTTGCAGAAACAGCATCATCACGAAGCCCAGAAAGATATTGAATATCCCGCCGGCGATCACCACCAGAATACGGCGCCACACCGGTTTATTTCCGAAAGCCCGCTCATCGCCGCTCTCCTCGTCCTCTCCCTCCATAGAGCAAAATCCGCCGATGGGCAAAAGGCGCAGTGTGTACTGGGTTTCGCCCTTCTTGAACCCGAAAATGCGGGGACCCATTCCCAACGCGAATTCATTGACTCGGATCTTTGACGCCTTGGCCAGAAGAAAATGACCCAGCTCATGAAAGAAAATGACAAAGCCAAACAGCAGCACTCCAATTAAAATCAGGAGGATCACCATCAGTACATGCAAGCTATCTCAACCTCTTTTCCAAAAAACATATGGTTTACTGTTGCGCGTTTTTTTCCGTCAGCTCCCGGGCCCTGCGGTCCGCCTCCAGAATTCCTTCCAGCGTTACCGCCTCTGAGGGGTCCTGCTGTGAAAGGGCCTCCTCCACCAGCTGAGGGATCTCCAGAAAGCTGATCTTTTCTGCCAAAAACAGCTCCACCGCCTTTTCGTTCGCCCCGTTCACCGCCGCGGGGACCAGCCCGCCCAGCGTCTGGGCTCTGACGCACAGCTCAAGGCAGGGAAACGCCTTTTCATCCGGCTTTCCGAAGGTGAGAGCGGGATGATCCCAAAGATCCAGCTCCTTTACCGGAGAGGGATATCGCTTTGGAAAGGTCAGGGCGTATTGGATCGGGATGCGCATATCCGGGCAGCCCAGCTGGGCGATCACGCTGTTGTCCTGATACTCGATGAGGGAATGGACGATGCTTTCCCGGTGTACCACCACCTGGATCTGTTCCGGGGGCACATGAAAAAGCCAGGAGGCCTCGATGACCTCCAGCCCCTTATTCATCATGGTGGCAGAGTCGATGGTGATCTTCGCGCCCATGGACCAGTTGGGGTGTTTCAGCGCCTGGGCGGGGGTAACGGCTCTGAGCTCCTCCCGCTTTTTCCCGTAAAAAGGCCCTCCGGAAGCGGTGAGGATCAATTTTTTCAGCGCTTTTTTCTCCGGGCATCCCTGAAGGCATTGGAAGATGGCGGAATGCTCGCTGTCTACCGGAAGGATCTCTGCTTTATTCTTCCTTGCCGCCTCCATCACCATACGCCCGCCTGCCACTAAAGTCTCCTTATTGGCAAGAGCTACCGTCTTTTTCGCATTGATCGCCGCCAGGGTGGGGCGCAAGCCCACCATTCCGACGACGCAGTTCAAGGTAATATCCGCTTCCTCCCAGGCGGCTGCCTCGCACAGCCCCTCCATTCCCTCCAAAACGGGGATAGACAGATCGCGGATACGCTCGCGAAGGTCCTTTGCCGCGGCCGGGTCGAACACCGCCGCGGCCTGAGGAGAGAACTCCCGGATCTGCTCTTCTAGAAGCCTGATATTGGAGTGAGCCGCCAGCACCACCGGAGAAACAGGAAGATCGCCGTATCGGTTGAGGCTTCGTATCACCTCCAGCGTCTGAGTCCCGATGGAGCCCGTAGAGCCCAGCAAAGAGAGCTTTTTCATAACTATGACCGTCCTTTCACGGGAAGACCTTTGTTTTTGACCCTGCCCCAAAAAACAGAAATCCCGGAGTTTTACGCCTCCGGGAAAAGTCCGCTTCCGTTATCCCGCCACTACGGGGAGGTATTCCACCAGAAGATAGACAAAGGGCGCAGTAAAAATCACACTGTCAAACCGGTCTAAAATTCCGCCGTGGCCCGGGATCACCTGGCCGAAGTCCTTGATGTGGCAGCTGCGCTTGATCACGGAAAAGCTCAGATCTCCCAGTATGGAAATAAACGTGCCGAAAAAGCCGATCAAAAACAGGGAAAAATAAGACACGCTTTTCTCCCCGCCGTAAAACACCTGGGAAAAGAAGAGACCGCACAAAAGCATTACTGCCACATTGACGATCAGGCCTCCGATCGCGCCCTCCACCGTCTTTTTCGGGCTGATCTCCGGACAGAGCTTGTGTTTTCCAAAAAAGGTCCCCGCAAAAAAGGCGCCCACATCCGCCACCCAGGCGGAAAGCACCGCCAGCAGCACATAGAACATTCCGTGATGCTCGCTGAGGGAGCGCAGAGACACCAGAGACTGCAGCGCGCAGGGAATCAGCACCACCATGCTGTACAGCACAGCCGCCTCTTTGAAGCTGGTCTCCTTATGATAAAGGATCATGGCGGTGAACAGCAAAAGCGTAAAAAGGCAATAGACAAGAAAGCGGAGCTCTCCGTTGCCGGAAAAGGGCACCGCCGCCGCGGTGAGCAGCGCTGGCACAAGCAAAAACCACTTCTTTTCCAGAGAAAGCGCCTTAATAAGCTCATAGACCGCCATGGCGGAGATCACCGCCACGGCAATATTCAGCGCCAAAGGAAAGGACTGGTTAAACAAAATGACAGCGGCCAGAAAAATCGTCAGCACTGTTCCCGAAATAATTCTCTGCTTCATGGAAATCACCGTTTCTCACTGAATTTCAAAAATCCGCCTTACACCGGTTTTCACAGGCGCCCCGGAAAGCGCTTATCTAAACGCCTCCGAAGCGGCGTTTGCGGGAGGAATAGATCGAAATAGCCCGCTCCAGATCCTGCGTCCGGAAATCCGGCCACAGAATATCAAAATAGACAAATTCCGCATAGGCGCTCTGCCACAGGAGAAAATTGGACAGGCGCTCTTCCCCGCTGGGGCGGATGATCAGGTCCGGGTCCGGCTGACCGGCCGTATAAAGATATCCGGAAAGAGCATCTTCATCAATCTCCTCTTCCCGCAGCTTTCCCGCCTTCACATCGCAGGCGAGAAGCCGTGCCGCCCTGACAAGCTCAGACCGGCCTCCGTAATTCATCGCCAGATTGAGCACCATACCGGTTTTCTCTGCGGAAGCCTCTTCCACCTCTTGAATGAGCTTTCGCAGCTCTTTCGGGAAACGGGAAACATCTCCGATAAAGCGCACCCGGATATTCTCGTCCATAAAATCCCGCAAAGCCTCTTCCAGATACTGCCTGAAAAGCGTCAGCAATGCGCCTACCTCTTCCTGGGGGCGCTTCCAATTCTCCGTGGAAAAGGCATAGACCGTGAGGAATTTGACGCCGATCTGAGAGGCGTAGCGGGTGATCGTGCGAAAATTCCCGGCTCCGGCACGGTGACCCGCTGAACGGGGCAGCCCCCGCTTTTTCGCCCATCTGCCGTTGCCGTCCATGATAATGCCGATATGCACCGGAAGCACGCGAGGCTGCTGAACGCTCTTTTTTCGAAACAACAAGGGCAAAGCCCCCTTCCTTGCAAGGCCGCTAGATCTCCAAAATTTCCTTTTCCTTACGGGAGAAACAGCCCTCTACATTCTCAATATATCGATCGGTAAGGGTCTGGGCCTTTTTCTCAGCCTGCTTCAAATCGTCCTCTGTGATATCTCCGGCCTTCTTCATCTCTTTCAGCTTGTCAATGGCATCCCGCCGGACAGCGCGGATAGCCACCTTGGCTTCTTCCGCCATTTTGCTGATCTCCTTGGCAAGCTCCTTCCGGCGCTCCTCATTGAGCGGCGGAAATACCAGACGGATGATCCGCCCATCATTTTGAGGATTAACGCCCAGCTCAGACGTCTGGATCGCCTTTTCAATTCCCTTGAGCACCGTGGCGTCCCAGGGCTGGATCACCAGCACCCGCGCCTCGGAGACAGAAACCGCCGCCAGCTGGTTGATGGGGGTGGGGGTGTTGTAGTAGTCCACCATGATCTTGTCCAGCACCGCGGGGTTTGCCCGGCCGGCCCGCACGGCGGCATACTCCTCCTCCAGATGGTCCACGCTCCTGCTCATCTTGTATTCTGTGGTTTCAAATACTTCTTTCATCTCTGCCATTGTCCTTCATCCTTTCCGGCTTGCGCCGCTTTTTGCAGGCCGCTTTATTCCACCAGGGTCCCGACCTTTTCGCCGTTGACTGCCCGCACGATATTTTGAGGGTCCTCAATGCTGAACACCAGGAAGGGGATATTTCTGTCCTTGCAGAAGGAGGCCGCCGTCATATCCATCACAGCCAGATTCTGATTGAGCACGTCCATATAGGTAAGCTTGTCATATTTCACTGCATTGGGATTCTTTTTCGGATCGCTGTCGTACACGCCGTCCACCATAGTGGCCTTCAAAATGACGTCCGCCTCGATCTCGGCGGCGCGCAGCGCAGCCCCGGTATCTGTGGAGAAAAACGGATTTCCTGTTCCGCAGCCGAACACCACCACACGGCCCTTTTCCAAATGCCGCACGGCGCGGTTGCGGATATAGGGCTCCGCCACCTCCTGCATGGCAATGGCAGTCTGTACCCGCACATCCAGCCCCAGCTGCTCCAGGCCGTCCGCCACTCCCAGGGCGTTGATCACCGTGGCCAGCATCCCCATATGGTCCGCCCTTGTGCGGTCCATCTTTCCGCTGCTGCGGCCTCTCCAAAAATTCCCTCCGCCCACTACGATGGCTACCTCGGCTCCCATCTCCACACAGGTCTTCACCGGTTCGCAGATCTTCAGCACCGTGTCAAAATCAATGCCGTGACCGGCGCTTCCCGCCAGGGATTCTCCGCTGAGCTTGAGCAAAATCCTTTTGTATTTCAAAGACATGTCTTTTCCCCCGTTCCAGAGAGATTCTATATACCTGTATTTTACATGATATCCCCCTCTTTGTAAAGCTATCTTTTCCACCTTTTGGAGAGAGCTTTCCCTTTTCTGTAAAGAAACAGAGCGCCAAAGGAGGAAAGTCCTTCAGCGCTCTGACAGAATCATGATATCCAAAAAACACAGGCTCAGGAAAGATGCCAGATTTCCTCATTGTATTGGGAAACTGCCCGGTCAGAGGAGAAGAACCCCGCCTGGGCGATATTACAGAGCATTTTCTTTGCCCAGGCCTTCCGATCTTCAAATTCCCGCAGGGCCTGCTCCTTTTTCCCGATATACTCCTTCACGTCCAGAAGAGCCATGAACCAGTCCTTCCGGGTCATGTCCTTATAAAGGCGCGCAAGATTCTCCGGGTCGCCCAAGCGCATCAGCTGAGGGCTGATGATAAAGTCTACCAGCTCTGAGATCTCCGGGTCCTTCCCGTAATAATCAGAGGAATGATAGGCGCTTCTCTCATAAAGCCCGATCACCTCTTCGCTGGATCGGCCGAAAATATAGATGTTTTCTTCCCCTACCAGGTCGTGGATCTCCACATTGGCGCCGTCCATGGTGCCCAAAGTCACCGCGCCGTTGAGCATAAACTTCATATTTCCGGTGCCGCTGGCCTCTTTGGAGGCAAGAGAGATCTGCTCGGAAATATCGCAGGCCGGGATCAGCTTCTCCGCCTTGGTCACATTGTAATTTTCCACCATGACCACCTTGAGCCAGGGGCTTACCT
>CAZMFF010000015.1:0-10190 GCA_964565505.1 uncultured Acutalibacter sp.
TCCTTTTCCCTTTTTCTTTTCTCCTTTGTCCAATATCTATTGTAGTCCTACAGTCCTATCCCGGGAAGCGCTTCGGGCGCGCTTGAATTTTTTTCCGGGATATAGTAAAATGAAGCCGCTTGTCTCCGGGAACGCTTTCCGGGCGGCACGGATTTTCTCAAAGTAAAGAAAGCGGGAAGGCCGCGTCCCTTTCGGCCGAACCGTTACCTCAGAGAGGAAGTTGTTTAGAATCATGGCGAAACTGGTGATCGTAGAATCGCCCTCCAAGGCGAAGACCATACAGAAGTATCTGGGCAAGGGCTATGAGGTCATTGCCTCCATGGGTCATGTGCGCGACCTGCCGAAGGCCCGGCTGTGCGTAGATGTAAAAAACGATTTTAAGCCCAAGTACAGCATCATCAAAGGAAAAGAAAAGCTGGTCAAGGAGCTGAAGGAGGCTGCGGCCCAGGCAGACGGCGTGCTGCTGGCCACAGACCCGGACCGGGAGGGCGAGGCAATCTCCTGGCATCTGGCCTATATTTTAGGACTGGATGAAAACGCGCCTGACCGTGTCACCTTTAACGAGATCACAAAAACCGGGGTCGAGGAGGGCATGGCCCATCCCAGAGAGCTGGATCTGAACCTGATCAACGCCCAGCAGGCCCGCCGGATCCTGGACCGCCTGGTGGGATACACCCTGAGCCCCTTCCTGGCAAAGACCATTCGCCGCGGTCTTTCCGCGGGCCGGGTGCAGTCAGTCGCGGTGCGGATGATCGTGGACAGAGAAGAGGAGATCCGCGCTTTTACTCCGGAGGAGTATTGGAGCATTGACGCGAAGCTTGGCGCCCCCTCCTCTAAAACAGTGTTTTCCGCCGCCTTTTACGGGAATGAAAGCGGCGAGATCAAGATCTCTTCCGAAAAAGAGGCCCAGAAGATTTTAGAGGAGCTTCAAAAAGAAGAGTTTGTGGTGGGCGCGGTGAAGAAGGGAAAGAAAAACCGCGCTCCCGCTCCGCCCTTTATCACCTCAACTCTCCAGCAGGAGGCCTCCAAAAAGCTGGGCTTCCAGGCCAGACGCACCATGAAGGCCGCCCAGGAGCTTTACGAGGGCGTGGAGGTGAAGGGCCAGGGCTCTATGGGTCTGATCACCTATATGAGGACGGACTCTCTGCGCATTTCCGAGGACGCCATTGGGGAAGCCACGGAGTATATCGGCGAGCGCTGGGGGCAAAAATACCTGCCGGCAAAGCCCCGGCACTTTAAGTCCCGCGCCAATGCCCAGGATGGCCATGAGGCCATTCGGCCCGCCTCTGTGGCGGTCACGCCGGAGGAGGTAAAGGGCTCTCTCACCCAAGATCAATACAAGCTCTATAAGCTGATCTGGGAGCGCTTTGTGGCCTGCCAGATGGCTAATTGCGTGCTCAATACCTCCCAGGCCACGATCCACGCGGGCGAGTATGTCTTTAAGGCCTCCGGGTTCCATGTGGCCTTTGACGGGTTTACCGCTCTTTATGAGGAAAGCCGGGAGGAAGAGGAAAAGGCGGGTAAGGATCTGCCCGCTTTGGAAGAGGGCATGAAGCTGAAGGTGAAGGACCTGAAGGGGAACCAGCACTTCACTCAGCCTCCCGCCCGGTATACGGAAGCCTCTCTCATCAAAACGCTGGAGGAAAACGGGATCGGGCGTCCCTCTACCTATGCGGCCACGATCTCCACCATCACCAGCCGGGAATATGTGACCCGGGAGGGAAAGGCCTTCAAGCCCACCGAGCTGGGCGAGGTGATCACCAAGCTGATGAAGGAGCGTTTCCCCAAAATCGTCAATGTGAAATTCACCGCGCAAGTGGAGGATGAGCTGGACGCGGTGCAGCGGGGCGAAGAGGAATGGGTCAAGACACTTCACCGGTTCTACGATGATTTCGACAAGACGGTCCAGAAGGCCAAAAAGGAAATGGACGGCGTCAAGATCAAGCTCAAGGAAGACGAGACCGATGTGATCTGCGAAAAATGCGGCAGGCACATGGTGGTAAAGGTGGGCCGTTACGGCAAGTTTTTGGCCTGCCCCGGCTATCCGGAGTGTAAAAATATCAAGAAGATTGTCAATGAGACAGGCGCGAAATGCCCCAAATGCGGGGGGAATATCATTGAGCGCAAGTCGAAAAGAGGCAGGATCTTCTATGGGTGCAGCGAGTATCCCAACTGCGATTTCGTCTCCTGGGATCCGCCCTCCAAGGAGCTGTGTCCCGTATGCGGGAAAACGCTTTTGCAGAAGAAGAACAAGGAGAAAACCCTTTACTGTGTGACTCCCGGCTGTACCTTTGAGGAGAGGCCCGCACAGGAGAAATCGGAAGAAAAATAGGCGCTGATAAGCTTTCCTGACCGGTAAAGCTTCAGCGGCCTTGGCTGCAGGAGGGGAGAAGGCCCTTGAAAACGAATCGCGTTATGGTAGTGGGGGCAGGCCTTGCCGGCTGTGAGGCGGCCTGGCAGTTGGGGAACAGAGGCTTTTGCGTCAGCTTGTGGGAGCAAAAGCCCCTGCACTTTTCTCCTGCCCATCACGGGGCGGGGTTCGCGGAGCTGGTATGCTCCAACTCCTTCAAGGCGGAAAGAGCCGACAGCGCGGCAGGGCTTTTAAAGGCGGAGATGCGATGCTTTCGCTCGCTTTTGATGGAGTGTGCGGAAAAAAGCAGAGTGCCTGCCGGAGGGGCCTTGGCAGTGGACAGGGAGGAGTTTTCCAGGCTGGCGACCGCGGCTATTGAAAGCCATCCCAATATTACGGTATACCGGCAGGAGGCGGCCGAGCTTCCCAATGGTCCGGCGGTTATCGCCACGGGCCCTCTCACCTCTCAGGCGCTGTCTGAGAAGATCGAGGCTCGCTTTGGCGGCGCCCTGAGCTTCTTTGACGCCGCCGCCCCCATCGTTACCAGAGAGAGCATTGACATGGAGCATTGTTTTGAGGCCTCCCGCTATGAAAGGGGAGACAGCGATTACCTCAACTGCCCCATGAACAAGGAGGAATATGAGGCCTTCTGGAAAGAGCTGACCGAGGCCCAGCGCGCCCCTGTGCACGGCTTTGATGCAGCGGGTCCGAAGGTCTATGAGGGCTGTATGCCCATTGAGGTGCTGGCCTCCCGAGGGAAAGACGCCATCCGCTTTGGGCCCATGAAGCCGGTAGGCCTCAAAGACCCCAGAACGGGCCATCGGCCCTGGGCGGTTTTGCAGCTGAGGGCGGAGAACCGGGAAAATACCCTTTATAATCTGGTGGGGTTCCAGACCAATTTAAAATTTCCGGAGCAAAAGCGGGTGTTCGGCATGATCCCGGCGCTTCGGGAAGCGGAATTTGTCCGTTTCGGCGTGATGCACCGAAACACCTTTCTGAATTCCCCCAAGGTGCTTTTCGAGGACTATTCTCTCCGGGAAGATCCGCTTTTGTTTTTTGCCGGGCAGATCACCGGGGTGGAGGGATATATGGAGTCCGCTTCCTCCGGGATCCTGGCGGGGGTGAACCTGGCGCGAAGGCTTACGGGAAAGGAGCCCCTTTCCCTGCCGGAAACCACCATGATGGGAGCGCTTTCCCGGTATATTTCCCAGTACAGCGGGAAGGACTTTCAGCCCATGGGGGCAAATTTCGGGATCCTTCCGCCTTTGCCGGAAAAGATCAGGGATAAAAGGGAACGGTATCAAGCCCTTTCCAATCGAGCACTGGGCGATTTGCGAGAGACCTTACAAAAGGAGGGAGAGCCTTGCGTATCATTGTAGACGCGTTCGGCGGCGATCATGCCCCAAAGGAGATCCTGCTGGGCTGTATAGAGGCGAAAAAGGAGCTGGGGGTCGATATCCTGCTCACGGGAAGCCGCAGCCGGATCCAGCAGGAGGCCGGCGCTTTGGGAATTACGAGAGAGCTTTCGGAGCTGGAGATCCTGGACTGCCCTGATGTGATCGCTATGGAGGACGAGCCCACCAGCCTTTTGAAGGCAAAGGCGGAAAGCTCTATGGCGGTGGGCTTCCGGGCGCTGAGCGAGGGGAAAGGAGACGCCTTCGCAAGCGCCGGCAACAGCGGCGCTTTGGTAGTGGGAGCCACTATGATCGTAAAGCGGCTCAAAGGTGTAAAGCGAGTTACCTTTGCACCTTTGCTCCCGAAATCTCAGGGATTTTTCATGCTGTGCGACGGGGGCGCCAATGTGGACTGCCGCCCGGAGATGCTTCGGCAGTTCGGCCTGATGGGCTCTGCTTATATGAAAAAGGTGATGGGGATCGAAAAGCCCCGGGTGGCTCTTGCCAATGTGGGCACGGAGACCCATAAGGGGGACGAGCTTCGCCGCGAGGCCTATGAGCTTCTGGAGCAGTGCCCGGACATTTTCTTTGTTGGCAACGCGGAGGGGAGAGAGATCCCCTTTGACGCCGCCGACGTGGTGGTGACAGACGGCTTTACGGGCAATTTGCTTTTGAAGCTTTATGAGGGCGTGGCCATGGCCCTGATGGGCAAGGTAAAGGGCGTATTCGAGAAAAGCCTTGGAAACAAGCTGGCGGCGGCCGTGGTGTACAAGGATATGAAGGTTTTAAAAAGCTCTATGGATTACAATGAATACGGCGGGGCGCCGATCATGGGCGCTTCCAGGCCGGTGTTTAAGATCCACGGCAGCGCGAAGGCGTCTACCGTGAAGAACGCCCTGCGCCTGACGAGAGATTATACCCGGTCCGGCGTAATATCGGACATTGCAGAAGCCTTGGAGAAAAGGGATGAGACAGTATGAGGCCTTTGGAAGAATATGAAAAGCTTATCGATTACCGGTTTCACAATAGAAAGCTTTTGGAGACTGCCTTGACCCATTCCTCCTTTGCCAATGAGCACAAATGCAAAAGCTATGAAAGGCTGGAGTTTTTAGGGGATTCCGTTTTGAGCTTTGTCACGGCGGAATACCTTTTCCACCATTTCCCACAGCTTCCGGAGGGGCAGCTGACAAAAAACCGGGCCGCTCTGGTGTGCGAGAAATCCCTCTACGGCTTTTCCAAAAGTCTTCAGGTGGGAGATTTTCTCAGGCTGAGCCACGGCGAGATCAATTCCGGAGGGAAAGACCGGCCCAGTATTCTGGCGGATGTGTTTGAGTCCACTACGGCCGCGATCTATTTGGACAGCGGCAGCCTGGAGGAAGCCAAGCGCTTTATTCTGCGCTTTATCGAGCCGGCCGCCAAAAACCAGAACAGAAAGCCCTTTAAGGACTATAAGACCACCCTGCAGGAAATCGTCCAGCAGAACCCGGAAGAGAAGCTGGAATACGTTGTGACCGGGGAAAGCGGGCCCGACCACGACAAGCATTTTACCGTGCAGGTGCGTTTAAACAGCAATGTGATCGGAAAGGGCGGCGGAAGAAGCAAAAAGGAAGCGGAGCAGCAGGCTGCCCGGGAAGCATTGGAGCTGATGGGTTATTAAACACGCCAACGTGTCCATTTTTGTCCCTCACCTGGGCTGTCCCCAGCGGTGCAGCTTCTGCGACCAGAGCGCCATTACGGGAAGCGGCAGCATTCCCGATGGGGCTCAGGTGTGGGAAACGGCGGTAAAGGCCGCCGGACAGCTGAAGGAAAAGACCGCCTGTTCTCAGATCGCCTTTTTCGGGGGCAGCTTTACGGCAGTACCCAGAAGCTATATGCTCTCCCTGCTGGAGCCCGCCGCGCGGGCGGTGGAGGAGCTGGGCTTTTCCGGTGTCCGCTGTTCTACCCGCCCTGACGCGGTAGACGAGGAATGCCTCGCGCTTTTGAAAAAGTATCGCGTTTCTGCCATCGAGCTGGGGGCGCAGTCCATGTGCGACGAGGTGCTGCTTTTAAACCGCAGGGGCCATACGGCCGCTCAGACAGAGGAAGCGGCCCGCCTGATCGAGAGCATGGGCTTTGAGCTGGGCCTGCAGATGATGACGGGCCTTT
Organism: uncultured Acutalibacter sp.; assembly: GCA_964565505.1. Taxonomy (GTDB): domain Bacteria; phylum Bacillota; class Clostridia; order Oscillospirales; family Acutalibacteraceae; genus Acutalibacter. The sequence goes on from CAZMFF010000015.1 coordinate 5,890, forward strand.
ACGGGGATACGGAGGAAAGAGCGCTTGAGACAGCGCGGAAGCTGATCTCCCTGAGACCGCAGACTGTGCGGATCTATCCTGCCGTCGTGCTGGAAAATACATATCTGGCGGAGCTTTACAAGGCCGGAGCTTACCGCCCGCAGTCTCTGGAAGAGGCGATCGGCCTGTGCGCAAAGCTTCTGGAGCAATTTGAGAGCGCCGGCGTCCGGGTGATCCGAATGGGCCTGCACGCGCAGGCCGAAGTAGAGCAGAAAAGGCTTTGCGGGCCTTATCACCCCGCCTTCCGGGAGCTTGTGGAAAGCCGGATTATGAGGGAAAGGCTGCTTTCTGCGCTCCTTTCAGCCGGGCGGGGAACCTATTGCGCACAGGTCCATCCCAAAAGCCTCTCTGTGGCCTTGGGGCAGAAAAAGGAAAATCTTCAATATTTTCGCAAAATGGGCTTTGAAGTGAAAATTTCCCCCTCGCGTCAGGTGCCCCGGGGAGAGTTTTCCTTTTACCGGTCTTTGTGATATACTTAGCCTATCGTGATCTCACCTTGGAAGGGATTTGGAACGACACATGATTTTAAAGTCTTTGGAACTGCAGGGCTTCAAAACCTTTCCCGACAAGACGACTCTTGTTTTTGAGCCGGGCGTCACCTCGGTGGTAGGCCCAAACGGCAGCGGGAAAAGCAATATCAGCGACGCCATGCGTTGGGTGCTGGGAGAGCAGTCAGTGCGGGCGCTGCGCTGCTCAAAAATGGAGGATGTGATCTTCAGCGGCACGCCCGGGCGCCGCGCCCAGGGCTTTGCGCAGGTCACGCTCACCATTGATAATTCCGACAGAAAGCTGCCCTTTGAAGACGACACAGTGGCGGTGACCCGCCGGTATTACCGTTCCGGGGAAAGCGAGTACCAGATCAACAAGGCCACCGTGCGCCTGAAGGATATCAATGAGCTTTTCATGGATACAGGACTTGGCAGAGACGGGTATTCCATCATCGGACAGGGGAAGATCGACAGCATCGTAGCCGCCCGCTCTGAGGACCGGCGGGAAATTTTCGAGGAGGCTGCCGGCATTTCCCGCTATCGCTACCGCAAGGAGGAAGCGGAGCGCAGGCTGCAAAAGGCAGAGGAAAACCTGACCCGCCTCAGAGACATCCTTTCCGAATTGGAGGGAAGGGTGGAGCCCTTGCGCCGGGAAGCGCAGAGAGCGCAGCAGTTTATTGCTTACGATGAGGAAAAGAAGGGCCTGGAGATCGGCATCTGGCTGGAAACGCTGGAGCGCTCCGGAAAGATCCTGCGGGAACACGGGGAAAAGATCGATCTCTCCAAGGCGCAGTATCAGCAGCTGGAGGAAGAGCTTGCCCGCATTGCGGAAAAAATTGAAGAGAATTTCCAGAAGGTCAATGAATGTACCGCCCAGATGGAGCTTTCCCGCTCTCAGGCGGCCGCCCTGGACGAGCAGGCCGTGCGGGCGGAAGGGGAGATCGACCTTTTGGAAAATGAGATTTCCCACCACCGGGGGGATATTCAGAGGATCGAGGGGCAGATCGCCTCTGCCCAGTCCTCCGAGGCTCAGATCGACCGGGAGATCGAGGAAAAGAAACGGGAGGCGCAGGCGCGGGAGGAACAGATGGAAGAAAGCCGGCAGAAGCTTCTTTCCTTTGAAGAGCGCCTGGAAGAGCTGCGCGCGACCACGGACGAGGCCACCCGGAAGATCGAGCTTTCGGCGGTGGCGCTGGCAGAGGAAAACGCGAAGCTTTCCGAGGCGCGCATCCGCCTTTCCTCCGCCCGCTCTTCTATGGAGGAGATCCTTCTGCGCCGGGAGGCGGTAGAGGAAAGCCTTGCAAAAAACCGGGAGAAAAAGGAGAGCCTTTCAAAGGAAGCCGAAGAGCTCAGGCAGATGCTTGCGGATACGGATGCCGCCATCGCCTCTCACGAAAACAGCATCAAGGGCTATGAGCTGCGCCTGGAGTCACGAAAGAAAAAGGCCCAGAGCGCTAAAGAAGAGCTGGATAAGCTCACCTTAGACACCAACGAGCAGCTGCGCCGCGCCAAGCTTTTAGAAGACTTGGAGCGCAATCTGGAGGGCTTTGCCCAAAGCGTCAAGGCGGTGATGAAGGAATCGGAGAGAGGTCTGCTTTCCGGCGTCTGCGGACCTGTGACCAAGCTTTTGGAGGTGCCCAGAGATTACGCGGTGGCGCTGGAAACCGCGCTGGGCGCCGCCATGCAGAATATCGCGGTGGAAACGGAGCAGGACGCAAAGCGGGCCATCGGCTTTTTAAAGCAGCGGGATCTGGGCCGGGCTACTTTTCTGCCCCTGACTACGATCCGGGGCAGCGTGCTGGATCAAAAAGAGATCGAGGAGCTGCCGGGCTTTGTGGGCATCGCCAGCGAGCTGTGCTCCTGCGATAAAAAATATGACGGGATCCGCCGTTCTCTGTTGGGCAGGATCGCCGTGGCGGAGGATCTGGACAGCGCCGCGGCCATTGCGAAGCGCACAGGGTACCGTTTCCGAATCGTCAGCCTGGACGGACAGGTGGTCAACGCTGGCGGTTCCTTTACCGGCGGTTCCCGGGCAAAAAACTCCGGGCTTTTAAGCCGCGCCTCTGAGATCCGAAGGGTGCGGGAAAAGGCGGAGCAGCTTCAGAGGCAGGCGCAGCTGTCCGCACAGACGCTTAAGGAGCGGCAGACAGAGGTGAGCGCTTGTGAAGGGGAGCTTGCCGCCGCGAGGGGAGAGCTTGCCGTTTTTCAGGAGGAGCGCATCAAGATCCAGGCGGAGAGCGCTCAGATCGCAAAGGAGCTGGAAAGCGCCCTTCAGGAGGAAGAGGCGCTTTCCAAAGAAGAGCAGGACTCCTCTGCGCGGATCGAGGAACAAAAAGCCCAGGAGAAAGCTTCCCTCAAGCAGATCGAAGAGGGGGAAGAAGCGGTCGGAAGAGTGCAGAAGGAATCTCAGGAGCTGATGGGGAACCGGGAGGAATTGACGCTTCGGTACCAGGATATCTCCTCTGCCATTCAGGAGATCCGTTTGGGCGAGTTTTCCGCGAAAAAGGATCGGGACGCGCTGATCGCCTCTGTGGAAGAGCTGGAAAGAAGGAAGTCCGGCAGAAAAGAGGAGCTGGGAAGGCTTCAGGAGGAAATCGATACGCTGAACCGGGCCATAGAAAAGCTGCAAAGCAGCGAATCGGAGAAAAAAGCGGAGTGCGTCCGCCTGCGGGAGCAGGCGCAGAAGCAGCGGGAGGCCGTGACGGGGCTCAATGAGAAGAGAGCGCTGCTGGAAAAGGATTCCGGAGAGCTTCGGGGCCGCGAGCGGGAGGTGTCTTCCAATCGGGAAAATATCGGCCATGAGCTGGCCCGGCTCCAGGAGCGCAGTGAGAATCTTCAAAAAGAGTATGACGGCATCATCTCCCGGCTTTGGGAAGACTATGAGCTGACCCGGCGGGAGGCGCAGGAGCAGGGGATCCAAATTGAGGATCTGGAAAAAGCCCAGCGCAGGCTCAGCGAGCTGAAAAACAAGATCCGGGCGCTGGGCGCTGTGAATGTAGGCGCCGTAGTGGAATATGAAGAGGTCTCCAAGCGCTATGAGTTTTTGAAAACCCAGACCGAGGATGTGGAGAAGTCTCGAAAGGAGCTTTTGACCCTCATCGACGATCTGACCGGGCATATGAAAACGCAGTTCGAGGAGCGCTTTACTGAGATCAACAAGAATTTCGGCGCGATCTTCCGGGAGCTGTTCGGAGGCGGCGCGGCAGAGCTTTCCTTTACCGACCCCAAAGAGGTGCTTTCCTCCGGGATCGAGATCAAGGTACAGCCTCCGGGCAAGATCGTCACGCACATCGAGTCGCTGTCCGGCGGGGAGAAGGCGCTGGTGGCCATTTCCATCTATTTCGCCATCATGCGGGTCAATCCGCCTCCCTTCTGCGTGCTGGATGAGATCGAGGCGGCGCTGGACGATGTGAATGTGACCCGCTGCGCCCAGTATTTGCGGCGCATGAGCGCCAATTCTCAGTTTATCGCCATCACCCACCGGCGGGGCACCATGGAAAGCTCGGATATGCTTTACGGCGTGACCATGCAGGACCAGGGAATTTCCAAGCTGCTGGCCTTAAAGACGGAAGAAGCGGCGGAGTTGGGAGCTTAGTTGTTAGCCTTTAGTAGTTAGTTGTTAGATAAGGGCCTCAGCTCCCCGTAGTAGTTGTTAGCCTTTAGTAATTAGTCGTTAGATAAGGGCTCGGCTCTCCGTAGTAGTTGTTAGCCTTTAGTAGTTAGTCGTTAGATAAGGGCCTCAGCTCCCCGTAGTAGTTGTTAGCCTTTAGTAAT
>CAZMFF010000015.1:10290-51921 GCA_964565505.1 uncultured Acutalibacter sp.
CCTCAGCTCCCCGTAGTAGTTGTTAGCCTTTAGTAATTAGTCGTTAGATAAGGGCCTCAGCTCCCCGTAGTAGTTGTTAGCCTTTAGTAATTAGTCGTTAGATAAGGGCCTCAGCTCCCCGTAGTAGTTGTTAGCCTTTAGTAATTAGTCGTTAGATAAGGGCCTCAGCTCCCCGTAGTAGTTGTTAGCCTTTAGTAATTAGTCGTTAGATAAGGGCTTGGCTCTCCCATAGTAGTCGTTAGCCTTTAGTAGTTAGTTGTTAGATAAGGGCCTCAGCTCCCCATAGCAGTTGTTAGCCTTGAATTTCATTTCGAAATAGGAATTTAACTCTTGATACGAGAAAGGAACGTGGCAGCATGGGCTTTTTTGAGAAGATCAGAGACGGGCTGAAAAAAACCCGGGAAAATATCAGCGGGCAGATCAGCCAGATGATCAATTCCTTCACAAAAATCGATGAAGAGCTTTTTGAGGAACTCACGGAGCTGCTGGTCATGGGAGATGTGGGAGTAAACACCTCTCAGCTGCTCTGCGACGAGCTGAGAAAGGCAGTGAAGGAAAAGGGCATTACCGACCCTCAGTTGGTTCTCAGCGAGCTCAAGGGGATTGTTTCAGCCATGCTCATGGGAGACGACAGCCTGCATATTTCCTCAAAGCCCTCGGTGATTTTGGTGATCGGCGTCAACGGAGTGGGAAAGACCACTACCATCGGAAAGCTGGCAAGCAGGCTGAAAGCGGAAGGAAAATCCGTGCTGCTGGGCGCAGCGGACACCTTCCGGGCCGCGGCTATTGAGCAGCTGGAGGTGTGGGCCCAGCGGGCACAGGTGCCTATCGTCAAGCACAGCGAGGGGGCCGACCCCGCCGCCGTGGTGTTTGACGCCATTTCAGCCGCTAAGGCCAGAGGCTGCGATGTGGTGATCTGCGATACGGCGGGCAGGCTGCACAACAAGAAAAACCTCATGGATGAGCTTTCGAAAATTTCCCGCATTATCGACCGGGAGCTTCCCGGATGCGATAAGGAGACGCTGCTGGTACTGGATGCGGCCACCGGACAAAACGCTGTGAACCAGGCTAGAGAGTTTCAGAATGCGGCGGCCATTACCGGCATCGTGCTGACAAAGCTGGACGGCACTCCGAAGGGCGGAGTGGTCCTGCCTATCAAGCAGGAGCTGGGCCTTTCCGTGAAATTTATCGGCGTGGGAGAGCAGCTGGACGACCTTCAGCCCTTTGACGCGGCCGCCTTTGCGGACGCTCTCTTTGATTTGGGAGAGGGCGCGGCAGGCTCTGCGGACGCCGTACAGGAAGAAGGCGGAAAAGAGGCCGAAGGGGAAGCGCCGGCTTCCCCCATCAGGGAGGAAGCTCCGGCAGAACCGGCGCCTAAAGAGACGCCGGAGGAGAAGCATCGCCGGTTCCGTGCTTTCGCGGATCGGCTGATGGATCGGCTGGACGAGGACAAAAATGTGGAAGGACTTTTAGAGGAGCTTTCCCGCTGGCGGGACGACAGAGAGCTTGATCGGGACGATCAAAGGCTCATCCGCAATCTTTTGGTCACGGTAGAAAATCGAGAGGCCGGGCGTTAAACGGCAGAAAGAAAGGGGCGTTTTTGATGAAATTTGTCATTGCCACTCACAATCCGGGAAAGGTGGTAGAATTCAAGCGGCTTTTGGAACCAATGGGCATTGAGGCAGTCATGATGGAGCTTACCGAGCCGGAGGAGACCGGAACCACCTTTTCGGAAAATGCCTTTATCAAGGCCCAGTCCGCTTGCGCGGAGACCGGGCTTCCCGCTGTGGCAGACGACTCCGGCCTTTGTGTGGATTATCTGGACGGCGCGCCCGGCATTTATTCCGCCCGGTTTGCCCAGCCCGGGAAACGGAGGCTGACAGTGCTTGAAAAATTGAAGGGAGTGCCTGAAGCTCAGCGCGGGGCTCACTTCGTCAGCGCTGTGTGCTGTGTGTTCCCCAACGGGGACCGGATCGACGCGCTGGGGAAATGCTTTGGTTCCATCGCCTTTGAGTCCCGGGGGGAAAACGGCTTTGGCTATGACTCCATCTTTGAGCAGGAGGGCCGCACCTTCGGCGAGATGACCAATGAGGAAAAGGACGCAAGAAGCCACCGGGGCTTTGCGTTCCAGGAGTTTGAGAAAAAGCTTCGGGAATACCTCGATCGCCGTGATGGAGAAAATACCGCAGGATAATCAGGAGAGGAAGTAAGACCATGAGCATTGCGATGAATCTATACTATACGGGTGAAGAAGATCATGCCCGGAGGTTTGCCGAGGAGATGGAGCTCAGCGGAACGGCAGATCTGATCCGTAAGGAAAGCGGAAATCAGCGTTATGAATATTTTTCTTCTCTGTCTGACCCTCACACGGTCCTGCTCATTGATATCTGGGAAAATCAGGAGGCGATAGACCGCCATCACGCCTCTCCCATGATGAATACCATTGCGCGGCTGCGTGAAAAGTATGACCTGCACATGAGAGCCGAGCGGTATCTCACAGACGAAGCGGGGATTTCCCAGCACGATGCACAGTTTATCAGAAAGTGACGACGGGATGTTTTGGCCTCTTTGAAAATTGAGGATTCGGCCCTCAGAGCCCGCCATGGGAGGAGATAGAATATGGAATTGATCAGGAAAGAGGAGATCGAAGAGCTGTCAAATCCGGGCGTTGTGTCCAGGCAGATTTTAAATCCGGACAATTCGTCCAGTAAGCGGGTGACCGTCACAGAGGTCCACCTGGAAGCGGGCGCGAGCCAGCCCAGACACACCCATGAGGCTTCAGAGCAGATCTGGTATGCGCTCAAGGGCCGGGGAAAGCTTCTTTTGGAGAACGGCCGGGAAGAAGAGTTCCAGGCAGGGGATGTGGTGCGGTTCGAGGAACATGATGTTCACGGCCTGGAAAACTCTGGGGATACGGAATTTGTGTACCTTTCTGTGACAGCGCCGCCCATTCATTTCGGATATGCATACGAAAAGCGGAAATAAACCGGGCGCTTCTGTGGCGTAGACCCGGATTGTCTGTTACCGGCGCAGAGACCAGAAACCCAGGCAATGAGCATAACGGAGGACAAGAACAACAGAAAGGAACAATAAAGTTATGTTAACCAGTAAACAGCGGGCGTATCTGCGCTCTTTAGCAGTGAATGAGGACACCATTCTGATGGTGGGAAAATCTGGCATGAGCCCGGAGATCGTAAAACAGGCGGACGATGCTTTGGAAAAAAGAGAGCTCATCAAGGGCCGGGTATTGCCGGAAACCTCTCCTCTTTCCTCCCGGGAGGCGGCGGAAGAGCTGGCGGAAAAAACCGGAAGCGAAGTGGTGCAGGTCATCGGTTCTCGGTTTGTGTTATACCGCCGGAAAAAGAAGGATGCGAAGATCGTTTTGCCCAAGGCGGGAGGAAAGCGATGAAGGTCATCACCTTGTGCGGCAGCCTGCGCTTTCAAAAGGAAATGCTGGAGACCGCCGAGCGCTTGGAGCTTGCGGGCAGCTGTGTTCTTACCCCGATCTTTCCCGCCAGAGAGGATAAAAACGCCTACACAGAAAAAGAGCTTTCCGCGCTGGGGGCCATGCACAGGGAAAAGATCAAGCTCTCCGACGCCGTTTTCATTGTGAATGTGAACGGCTATATCGGCAGCGCAACCAAAGGCGAGCTCGAATTTGCGAAGTCCCTGGGCAAAGAGGTGCTTTACTACACAGAGGAGGAGCGATAGGATGGCGAAAAAGCTCATTATTCTCCGGGGCAATTCGGGAAGCGGGAAAACGACTCTTGCAAAGCTTTTGCAGGAAAAATTCGGCCCCAATACCATGCGGATTTCCCACGATATGATCCGGATGGAGGTTTTGCACACCTGGGGCAGGGAAGGGCTTGAAAGGTCACAGCCGCTGATGATCGAGCTGCTGAAATACGGAAGGAAGAATTCTGAGATCACCATCCTGGAGGGGATCCTGCCGTCGGAAGCGTATCAAAAGCTGTTTGAAGCCGCCGTGGAGGAATTCGGGGAAAATATCCTTGCCTATTATTACGATCTTTCCTTTGAGGAGACCCTGCGCCGCCATATGACAAAGCCTAACCGGGACGAATTCGGCGAAGCGGATATGCGGAGCTGGTGGGTAGAGAAGGACTTTTTACAGGAGATCCGGGAAACGGTTTTCACAGAAGAGACCACGCTGCCTGAAGCTGTGGAGCGAATCTGTCAGGACGCTGCGGCTCTTCATTAAAGAACAGGAGATGGGGGAAAAATTGAGGATCGGTGTTTATGGAGGGACATTCAACCCCATTCATCTGGGACATATCCATATCCTGCGGGAATTTATCCGCCGCCTGTCTCTTAAGCGGGCCCTGCTGATCCCGGCCCGCCTGCCGCCTCACAAGGAAGTCCATGATCTGGCAAGCGGGGAGGACCGGGCGCAGATGTGCCGCATTGCAGCCGAAGAGATCGAGGAGGCGCCGGTGGAGGTCTCTGACATTGAGCTTCGAAGCGAGGGGAAAAGCTATACGGCCAATACCCTGAAGGCTCTCTCTCGGCTGTATCCCGAAGATGAGCTGTTCCTTCTGATGGGAGAGGATATGTTTTTGACGGTGGACAGCTGGTTTTCGCCGGAGGTCATTTTTTCCCTGGCGGCTGTGTGCGCCTCTCCCAGAAGCGAAGACGGCTTTTTGGCTCTTCTGCGAAAAAAGGAGGAGCTGGAAAGGGCTTACGGCGCCAGATGCTTTGTAGAGGAGATTCCTTATTTTCCGGTGTCCTCTACAGAGCTCAGAGAGCGCATCCGGCAGGGAGAAAGCATATCCGGCCTTGTGCCGGAAGGCGTAGAGCGGTATCTTTTAGAGCACGGACTTTACCGGGGAAAACCGGAATAGGCTTTCGCGGTGCGGAATTTGCCCGCTGCAGAAATGGAGAAGTAGACATGACCTATGAGGAGTATGAAAGAGAAGTCAAAAAGCATCTGTCGGAAAAGCGCTTTTATCACAGCCGGTGTGTGGCGGAGTGTGCAAAAAGGCTTGCAAAGCGCTATGGGGCGGACCCTAAAAAAGCGCTGACGGCTGGGATCCTTCACGATATCATGAAGGACACGCCTAAAGAAGAGCAGTTGAAAATATTAGAGGAGTTTGGTATACTACTAACGGAAACTCAGAGAGAAAACGACAAGCTGTGGCACTCTATTTCCGGCGCCGCCTACTGCGAGCACAAGCTTTCGGTCTCTGACCGGGAGGTGCTCGACGCCATTGCCTGCCACACCAGCGGCAAAAAGGACATGACGCTGCTTGACAAGGTGCTGTTTGTGGCGGACTATATTTCTGACGACCGGGATTACCCCGGCGCAGAGGAAATGCGCGCCCTGGCCGAAAGCAGCCTGGAGGAGGCCATGATCGAAGGGATCCGGTTCACGGTGACGGAAAAGATGGAGCAGAGCCTTCCCATGGATCCCGGCTCTATCGATGCCTACAACGACGCTTTGCGAACTCTCTCGGAGAAGAAAGGAAAGGATCAATGACATCTTTGGAACTGGCAAAAAAAGCGGCGCGGCTGCTGGATGAAAAAAAGGCGATGAAGATCAATGTCTTAAAGGTGGACAGCATTTCAAGCCTTGCCGATTTCTTTGTTTTCGCCACCGGTACCAGCAATATCCATGTGCGTTCTCTCACAGATGAGCTGGAGGAAAAGCTGAAGGCCCTTGGAGCTCCGCTTCCCCGTATCGAGGGGTACCGCTCCAACTCCTGGATCCTGTTGGATTACGGCACGGTAGTGGTCCATGTATTCACCGGGGAAGCCCGGGAGTTTTATGATTTGGACCGCCTTTGGGCGGATGGAGTCAAGCTGGATTGGGAAGGGGCATAAATCGCAGTTTCTATCAGTTTTCAGCCTTTTGAAAGGATGAGGTAAATTGAAGTACGATCATAAGACCGTGGAACCAAAATGGCAGAAAAAATGGGAGGAAAAGGGCGTTTTCCATGCGGAAAACGGCTCACGGAAGCCCAAGTATTACGCGCTGATCGAGTTCCCTTACCCCTCCGGGCAGGGGCTTCATGTGGGCCATCCCCGTCCCTATACCGCCCTGGACATCGTGGCGAGAAAGCGGCGGCTGCAGGGCTATAATGTGCTTTATCCCATCGGCTGGGACGCGTTCGGCCTGCCGGCGGAGAATTACGCCATTAAGAACCACGCCCATCCCAGAGAATTTACCGAGAAAAATATTGCCCATTTCAAGCAGCAGATCCAGTCTTTGGGGATCTCCTTTGACTGGAGCCGGGAGATCTCTACCATCGACCCGGACTATTACAAGTGGACTCAGTGGATCTTTTTGCAGCTGTACAAAAAGGGCCTTGCCTATAAAAAGGAAATGAACGTGAACTGGTGTACTTCCTGCAAATGCGTTCTGGCCAATGAAGAGGTGGTCAACGGCGTGTGCGAGCGCTGCGGAAGCGAAGTGGTCCACAAGGTGAAAAGCCAGTGGATGCTGAAAATCACCGAATACGCCCAGCGCCTGATCGATGACCTGGATCTGGTGGATTATCCGGAGCGTGTCAAAGCCCAGCAGAAGAACTGGATCGGCCGCTCTACCGGTGCGGAGGTGGATTTTGAAACCACCGCGGGGGATAAGCTAACTGTCTATACCACCCGTCCGGATACGCTTTACGGCGCTACCTATATGGTCATTTCCCCGGAGCATCCCTTTGTGGAGAAGTGGGCGGACAAGCTTTCAAATCTTGCCGCCGTGCGGGAATACCAGGCTCAGGCCGCCAAAAAGTCTGATTTCGAACGGACGGAAATGGCCAAGGAGAAAACCGGCGTGCGCCTGGAGGGCGTTTCTGCCGTCAACCCCCTGACGGGGAGAGAGATCCCCATTTTTGTCTCCGACTATGTGCTGGTCTCTTACGGCACCGGCGCGATCATGGCGGTGCCTGCCCATGATACCAGAGACTGGGAATTTGCCAAAAAATTCGACCTTCCCATCATCGAGGTGGTCAAGGGCGGAAATGTGCAGGAAGAAGCCTTCACAGACTGCGAGGCCGGCGTGATGGTGAATTCCGGGATCCTCGACGGCCTTACCGTAGAGGAAGCAAAGAAGAAGATCACAGAGCATTTGGAAGAGACCGGGATCGGCCACGCCAAGGTGAATTTCAAGCTTCGCGACTGGGTGTTTTCCCGCCAGCGGTATTGGGGCGAGCCCATTCCCATGGTATACTGTGAGAAATGCGGCTGGGTCCCCCTGCCGGAAAGCGAGCTGCCCCTGACGCTGCCGGAGGTAGACTCCTATGAGCCCACGGATAACGGGGAATCGCCTTTGGCTCATATTTCAGAATGGGTCAACACCACCTGCCCCCATTGCGGCGCTCCCGCAAAGCGTGAGACAGATACCATGCCTCAATGGGCCGGCTCCTCCTGGTATTTCCTGAGATACATGGACCCCCACAACGACAAGGCCTTTGCTTCCAAAGAGGCGCTTGACTACTGGGCGCCTGTGGACTGGTATAACGGCGGCATGGAGCATACGACTCTGCATTTGCTTTACAGCCGGTTCTGGTATAAGTTCCTCTATGACCTGGGCGCGGTGCCCACGCCGGAACCCTACGCAAAGCGCACCAGCCACGGGATGATCCTGGGAGAAGACGGCCAGAAGATGAGCAAGTCCCGGGGGAATGTGATCAACCCGGACGATGTGGTGGAAGAGTACGGCGCGGACACCATGCGCCTGTACGAGATGTTCATCGGCGACTTTGAAAAGACTGCTCCCTGGAGCAGCGCCGGTATCAAGGGCTGCCGCCGGTTTGTGGAGCGCTTCTGGAATCTGCAGAGCCTGCTTTGCAAAGAAAAGGGCATTCGCCCCGATATGGAAAGCGCTTTCCATAAGGCCATCAAAAAGGTTTCGGAGGATACGGAGACCTTGAAATTCAACACCGCGATCGCCGCCCTGATGACGCTGATGAATATCGTTGCCGAAAAGGGCAGCATCACAAAGGAAGAGCTTGCTGTCTTCACCCTGCTTTTAAATCCCTTTGCCCCTCATATCACCGAGGAGATGTGGGAAATCTGCGCCTTGGGCAGCGGAATGGCGGTAGAGCAGTCCTGGCCCGAGTATGACGAGGCAAAATGCAAGGAAGACACGGTAGAGATCGTCGTGCAGGTGTGTGGAAAGGTGCGCGCCCGTTTGAATGTGCCTGCCGGCATTTCCAAGGAGGACGCGCTGGAGGCCGCAAAGGCGGAGGAAAAGATCCAGGGCGAGATCGCCGGGAAGAGCATTGTAAAAGAGATCTATGTTCCCGGAAAGCTTGTGAACCTGGTAGTAAAATAACAATAGCTCTGCTGTTGTTATTCAGAAGAAGAGCTGAGGCACGAAGTGCCTCTCTTTTCTCGCAGGCTCCAAAAGCACCGCTCTTCTTCAAAGCGGCTTTGCTTCTTCATTAGCGTTCAAAAAACGGCGGCTTGAGCTATGCCATTTAAAGAAGAGCTGGGGTACGAAGTACCTCAGCTCTTCTTTTGCCGGAAAGGGTGAGATCTTCTCATCTCTGTGATTGCAAAAGCATAGGATTTATGCTATAGTGAAGCCAAAGGATCGGCAGAATAAAAGGTTCTCCTGCCCCCTCCCGGAAGCCCGGAAAATTGTCTGTTATTTTCCCGGCATTTTAGCAGATGGGCCGGTAAAACAGGAAAGAGAGGTCACTAACATGAAAATGGTTTTAGGCGCGCAGCTCTATACTTTGAGAAGCTATACGCAGACGGAGAAGGATCTGGACTTTACTTTGCGAAAGGTTTCCGAAATGGGTTACACCACGGTGCAGATCTCGGCGATCGGCCCGATCCCCGCTGAAAAGGTCCGGGCGCTTTGCGACAAGCACGGGCTGAAGATCGTGCTGACCCACACCTCTCCCGATCGAATTTTAAACGATACCGAGGCCGTGATCCGGGAGCATGAGGCGATGGGCTGCGACTATATCGGAATCGGCATGATGCCGGAAAAGTACCGCGCCCCGGAGTGGCTTTCCCATTTTGCAGACGATTATTTGGAGCCGGCTAAAAAGATCGCAGCTGCGGGAAAGCTTCTGATGTATCACAACCATAATCTGGAGTTTGAAAAATACAACGGAAAGCTTGTGATGGAAACCCTGATGGAAAGCTTCCAAAAGGACGAGCTGGGCTTTACTCTCGATACCTTCTGGGTGCAGATGGGCGGAGCCGATGTCTGCGACTGGATCGTGCGTCTCGCAGACAGGATCCCCTGCGTACACCTGAAGGATATGGCGGTTCGCGGTATGGAGCCTGTGATGGCCCCCGTGATGGAGGGCAACATCAATTTCAAAAAGGTCATGGAGACCTTGGAAAAAACAGGGAAGACCAAATATGTTTTAGTGGAACAGGATGTGTGCGAGGGAAACCCCTTTGACTGCCTGGAAAGAAGCTACCGGAACCTTCACACCCTGGGCTACGCATAAGGACCGATCAATTTATAGAAAAGGAGAGAGTTATTTTGAAGCAGGTAAAATTGGGAGTCATCGGAATGGGCAATATGGGCAGCACCCATATTGAGAATATCCTCGGCGGGAAGACGCCGGAAATCACGGTGGCCGCCGTGGCGGACCGCAAGGAGGGGCGCAGGAAGTGGGCCCAGGGCGTTCTGCCCCAGGGCGTGCCGATCTTCTCAGAGGGCTCAGAGCTGATCCAAAGCGGCGCCTGTGACGCGGTGATCATCGCGGTGCCTCACTACCAGCATCCCGTTTTAGCCATCGAGGCTTTTGAGGCGGGGCTGCATGTCATGTGTGAAAAGCCCGCCGGGGTATACACCAAGCAGGTGCACGAAATGAACGAGGCGGCACAGAAGAGCGGGAAGGTATTCGGCATGATGTTCAATCAGCGTACCAACTCCCTCTACCGGAAAATGCATGAGATGGTGCAAAACGGTGAGCTGGGCGCCTTGAAACGGATCAATTGGATCATTACCGACTGGTACCGCACCCAGTATTACTACGATTCCGGTGATTGGAGAGCCACCTGGGAGGGAGAAGGCGGAGGAGTGCTTCTCAACCAGTGCCCCCACCAGCTGGACCTTCTGCAGTGGATCTGCGGCCTGCCCAAGCGGGTACAGGCTTTCTGCCATGAAGGAAAATGGCACGATATCGAGGTAGAGGACGATGTGACGGCCTATCTGGAGTACGAAAACGGCGCTACCGGCGTGTTTGTGACCACCACCGGCGACACTCCCGGCACCAACCGTTTCGAAATCACCGGAGAGCTGGGCAAGCTGGTGTGCGAAGACGATAAGCTCACCTTCTGGAAGCTCTCGGTGAATGAGCGGGAATTCTGCAAAACGGCTCAGGGAGGCTTTATTCAGCCGGAGCATGAAAAAATAGAGGTGAAGACGGATGGGGAAACCTCCTGGCACTCAGGAGTGCTCAACGCCTTTGCCGCCAATATTCTCAGAGGCGAGCCCCTGATCGCCCACGGCAGCGAAGGGATCCGGGGCCTCACCCTCTCTAACGCCATGCATCTTTCCAGCTGGCTGAAGCGGCCTGTGGAGCTGCCGGTAGACGAGGAGCTGTATCTCAGCGAGCTCAATAAGCGCAGAGCTGCCTCCAAGGCGAAAACAGCGGTGCACGATGCGGTGCTCTCTTCAGAGTGGTGAAGAAAATGAAGAAAAATATTACACTTTCCGGCTTTGCCGACGAAATTGGAGAAAGCTTTGACTTTCAGTTGGCGGCTCTTCAGGAATTCGGCCTTTCCTATTTGGAGCTGCGCAGTGCAGACGGTGTAAATGTGTCTGACTTTACAGATGAGAAGCTCAAGGAGGTAAAAGCGAAGCTGCACAGGGCAGGGATCCGGGTGTCCTCCATCGGTTCGCCCATCGGGAAAATTTCCATTACCGATGATTTTGCCCCCCATCTTGAAAAGCTGCGGCGAGTCATTCAGATTTCCAGGGAGCTGGAAGCGCCCTATATCCGGATGTTCAGCTTCTACTATCCAAAGGAAGAGGGCGCAGAGAAGTACGCAGACGAGACCTTTTCCAGAATGGAGCAGATGGTATCTCTGGCCCAAAGGGAAAATATCGTGCTGCTGCATGAGAACGAGAAGGGAATCTATGGCGATACCGCCCTGCGCTGCCGGGAGCTGATGGAGAAATTTTATTGCGGGAATTTCCGGGCGGTGTTCGACTTTGCCAATTTCGTAGAGTGCTCAGTGGATACTCTTTCCGCCTATGAGCTGCTAAAGCCCTATGTGGAGTATATCCATGTAAAGGACGCCTTGAAGAAAGAGAAAAAGGTAGTGCCCCCCGGAAAGGGCGACGGCCATCTTTTGGAGATCTTAAAGGCCTTTATCGCCTCAGGGTACGAAGGCTTTCTGTCTTTGGAGCCTCACCTGACCAATTTCTCCGGGCTTCAGGCTTTGGAGCAGGAGGCCAAGAAGCGGGAGGCCGAGCTGGAAGGGAAAGCGGCCTTCCGGCTGGCACTTTCCTCTTTACAGGAGATCTTGTCAAAAATTGCTTAAATGTGAAAAGAGCTGCGGCGGGCTGCCTGCTCTGCCGCAGCTCTTTTCCGCTTGTTTCCGGTCGGTGAAAGGAGGCCGGTTTGTCTCAATTTCATGTGGAAAAAAAGAATTGCCTGACCGAGGAGGAAAAGTCTCGGATCAAGGCGCTGGAGGCGCTTTCCCTGAAGCCGGAGAACCTTCACAATTATTGCTTCCTGTCAGGAAAGCTGAATGCAGACCCAAAGCTGCCCTGCTTTTATCTGGGCTATGAGGGAGAAAGGCCCGTCTCCTTTCTCACCGCCTTTTTCCCGGACTGGGAAGAGGCGGAGCTCAATGCTTTTACCCATCCAGATCACCGGAACAAAGGCTATTTTACTGCTCTTTTCCGGGAGGCGGCATCAGACCTGCAGCGCGCCGGTGTGGGCAGGCTGGTGCTTTGCACGGAGCCGGGAAGTACCGGAGAGAAGCTTGCGCGGCGCTTTCCGAAAGCGGAATTCCTGCGTTCGGAGCTTCGGATGCTTCACCTGCCCGAGACGGTTCCACCCCTGACGCCGGGAATGGCCCTTGCCCCGTTGACAAACGAGAATCGGGAGCAGTACGCGGCGCTTTGCGGGAGTACTCTACAAAAGGCGGACGCCGTGCTTCACGCTTCAGACCGGGACGGCTTCCTGCTTTTGGAGGGAGAAACGCCGGTGGGGGTATTCGACTTGGAGTATGACGGCTCCACCATTTTCCTGTGCAGCGTGCGGGTTTTGCCGGAGAAACGGCGGAAAGGCTTTGGAAGCGAGATCGTCCGCTGCGCTCTGCGCGAAGGGCTTCGGCAGGGTCTTCCCGTGATCCTGGATGTGGACCTGGAAAACAGGCCCGCGAGGGCTCTCTACGAGAAGCTGGGTTTTTCCACCGTGTTCCAGGTAGACTATTTCGCCCTCCCCTTCTGATCGCGCGATCTGCCGAAAGCAGAAATCAGGCCGTTCTCCAAAAAATGGAGAGCGGCCTGATTTTTTGCTATTTCAATCAATAAAATTAATCTAAAAATTAAAATAATTAATTTTATTATTGACAAAGTCAATAACAGATGATATATTGGAACCAGCAAAAGAGCAGAAGGACAAAGGGGGAAAAGAGATGCCGGAAGAAAAAAGGGAAGGCTTCCACGCCCCGGCCCTGTGCCCGGTGTGCGGAAACAGAATGGAGATCACCCGGCTGCAGTGCGGCCATTGCAAGACGGAGCTGTCAGGTCATTTTGAGCCCTGCCGGTTTTGCAGCCTGGAGGAGAAGCATTTACAGTTTGTAGAGACCTTTCTGCGCTGCCGCGGCTCTATCAAAGAGGTGGAAAAGGCGCTGGGGATAAGCTATCCTACCGTTAAAAATATGCTGGAAGCCGCTTTGGAGGCTCTGGGCCTGGAGGAGAAAAGAGAACTCAGAGAGTTGCGCAGGCAGGAGGAGAAAACAGAGATCCTCAAACGCCTCTCTGAAAACGAGATCGATGTGGAGACGGCCGTTGAAGCTTTGAATCAGCTGAAGGGAGAGAAGTAATATGGAAAAAGAGAGAGAGCAGGTGCTGGAAATGCTCAGCGAGGGGAAGATCTCTGCTGAGGATGCCAGGAGACTGCTGGAGGCGCTGGAAGAGCCGAAAGAGCTTTCCTCGGAAAGCGAGGCCCTTTCCGGAGAAGAGCGCCGGGAAGAAACGGCAGAAAAGCCGGCGGGGGATGACGCTTTTGAAGAAAATGGCTTGCCGCTGAGCTATTGCCCTCCGAAACCAAGCGGTATCCCGCATGGTGAAAGCGCGGCTCCGGAAGAGCTCAAAGCGCTGATCCTCAGCTGGATCAGCGGCCCGGTAGAGCTGCGGTGCTTTGAGGGAGAGAAAGTACAGGTGACAGAGTACTCCTCCCGCCCCTTGACGCAAGAGGAACAAATGGAGGTGATCCTCCGGGAGGGTACCTTGGAGATCCGTTGGTGCAGGCAGGAGGCGCTTCCGTTTTTCGGGCATAAAGTGCCAGAGAAGCACTTGGTCATTGAGCTTCCTCAGAGCTTATCCAAAAGCCTGAAAAGAATTTCCTGTTCTCTGGTGTCCGGCAATTTTTACAGCAGAGGGATCTCTGCCGGGAATATGGAGATCCGCACTGTTTCCGGAAAGATCTATGGGGAAGACCTCAGTGGCGAAAGGATTCAGCTGCGTTCCGTTTCCGGCAAGGTTTTGGGAAGCGGGCTTCGCGCCAGGGCGCTGGAAGCTTCCAGCACCTCCGGCAAGACGGCGATTTCCGGATTTGAGGCCGGAAGCCTCTGTGTTCACACGGTATCCGGAAAGATCGAGCTTCGAGGGAACAGCGAGACCTTTGACCTCAGGTCCACTTCAGGGACGATCGAGCTGGACGCGCTTTGCTGCCCGAGAGAGGGAAAATTTCATACCGTGTCCGGAAAAATACGGACCGCTTTCCCTGAAAATGAAGGGTTTCTTGTAAAGTATCACACCTCCTCCGGGCGTTTTGAGTCACAGTATCCGATTGCAGGGGAGCTGGGAAGAAAGAAGGGCGAGGGGACCTACCGCCTGGGAGGAGCCCAGTTTCACTATCACACTGCCTCCGGGGCGATCCGTCTGGAGCGGTTGCTTTCCGAAAACTCTTAAGGTGAAAATGGGGGCCTTCCTGAGGGAACAAAACGCGGCCCGTGGGAATAACATGGGAAAGAAGAACCAAAAGGGGGGCGCTTTCCTTGCCGATCCGTATTTTTATCGATCAGGGCCATAATCCCAGCGGCGTCAATGCCGGAGCAGAGGGCAGCGGCCTGAGAGAACAGGATGTCACCTATGAGGTGGGTATCATGCTTTCCAGGCTCCTCAACGATGACCCGCGCTTTGAGGCGAGAGTTTCCCGGCCTGAACCCCAGACCTCCCTGGGAACAAGCAATGCCTCCAGCCTGCGGGCAAGAGTGGAAATGGCCAATAGCTGGCCTGCCGATTATTTTGTCAGCATCCACTGCAATTCCAATCCCAACCCGGAGATCCGCGGAAGCGAGGTCTATGTCTACCGGGAAAACACGCAGTCCTACTGGCTTGCCCAGCATATTTTAAACGCTGTGACCCGCGCAGCAGGGACCCGGGACAACGGCGTCCGGGTCAATCCCAGTCTCTATGTCCTTCGCCGCACCTCCATGCCGGCGGTGCTGGTGGAGCTTGCCTATCTGAGCAATCCTGAGGACGCTCAAAAGCTGCGGTATGACCGGGAGGACTTCGCCTGGGGGATCTACAACGGCCTTTTAAGCTATTTCGGCTATCCTCAGCTGTAAACAGCCCCAAAAAAAAGAAAACCCGCTCTTTCCTGTCAGTGCCCTGACAGGAAAGAGCGGGTTTTGTAAAAGGCAAGATCGATTTTACAGCGTTACAGCATTTCGTAATAGCAGGCAGGGGCAATGTCTTTGGAAGGCGCGGCGGAAAGCAGGTATTTGCGAAGCCGAAAGCAAAGGTCGCACTTGCTTGCGTAGCCGTTGGGGTCCTCTTCAAAACCTTTTTCCTTTCCGTACTGAAGCAGGGAGGCGGTCCCCCCGGTGAGAAGCCGGGAGACTACCGGGTAGCGCTCACTGTCCAGCACCTTAGCGTCTTTCGGCACAACCGGTTTTCCGCCGACTTCCAGAAAATCTTCAAATCCAATGGAGATCCCGGGGCAGGAGATGATGTTCTCATAGAGGTCCACATGGCAATGCCTGCCGGAGAGAAGCTTTGCGCAGGGTTTTCTTTCCGCCGTCTCCTCAGCAGGACGAAGGGGGTACATCTCCCTGGCAATGCGCAGTGCCCGGCCGTTCATGCCGATGCCGTATTCGCTGGCCGTATCCGCAACATAATCTTCGCCCAGAGCGGCCTTCAGTTCCTCCGGGGTGTGGGTCGTATGAATGTCCAGGGCCATCAGGCGATGAAGGAAGCGCTCCTGCCAGATGAAATATCCCATATGAAGCTTTTGCAGGGTCTTTACAAGAAGCACAGGGCGCTCTAAGGGCACAAACTCAATGTGAAACGGGTCTACAGAGGCCATCACCGTGTCCGCGCCCAGGCGGCGGACTGTCTTCAGACGCTCTGATACCGTTTCCTCATCCCGGCACCAGAAAGCGTTTGTCTCGATATAGTCGATGCCTACCCGATGCCTCTGTAAAGCGGAGAGGACCTCACACAGCGCATCAAAACGCATGAAGGGCTCTCCTCCTCCGATATGTACGGAATCCACTCCCGCTTTGTGAAGCCGCAGAGCAATGCGCTCAGCGGCCTCGGGCGTGATGAAATCCCTGCTGCCTTTGGGAGCGCCGGCAAACATACAGTGTTTGCATTTGGCGGTACAGGCATAATTGATGATGACCCCTGAATACTGGATCGGACAAGCGCGAAACATAGCTCCACCTCAAATTTTCTATTCTGACGACCTGTATTCAGTATACCATTTCCTTCGAGTAAGTCAACCAAGCTTGCCGGGACAGGCAAAAAGAAAGCTCTTCCATTTTCTCTTTCCTATCGCTATAATAAAAGACAGTGAGGCTGTTTTCGCAGAATCGGTCTGCGCCTTGAAAACAGCGTTAAAAAGGAGGAGAGAGCATTGAAAAAAGAAAAAAAGACGGCGGCTCCGGTAGGGTTCTGGATGTCCGTTGTCACATTTTTGGTATTGATCGGCCTGGTGGTGGGCCTTACCGCCGGGATGAAGACCGCGCCCCATATCCCTTTGCTGCTGTCCGTGATCTTCGCGGCCATTGTGGGGGCGGTTTACCGGCACTCCTGGCAGGAGATGCTTTCCGGTATGACAGAGGCCATTCGGGCGGCCCTTCCGGCGCTGCTGATCATTATGTCCATCGGCGTGCTCATTGCCGCCTGGATGGCGGGGGGCGTGATCCCCACCATGGTATATTACGGGCTCAAGATCATTTCTCCCCGGTTTTTCCTGGTGACTACGCTGCTGCTTTGCTCCTTGGTATCCCTGGCTATCGGCAGCTCTCTTTCCACCATCGGTACGGTGGGCGTGGCGCTGTTCGGCATTGGGACCGCCATGGGGATCCCCCCTGCCATCACTGCGGGGGCCATCGTATCCGGCGCCTATTTCGGAGACAAGATGTCTCCCCTTTCAGACACCACCAATCTTGCCCCCTCTGTCTCAGGGGCGAATCTTTTTGACCATATCCGGCATATGATGGTGACCACTACCCCCACTTATCTCATCTGTATCGTGATTTTCGGAGTGCTGGGCCTGATATACGGAAGCGGCAGGGCTGACACCGCACAGATCAATGTCACCTTAGAAACGCTCAGTAAGAACTTTGTGATCCATCCGCTGCTGCTTTTGCCTCCGGTATTGGTGCTGTTGATGGTCATTTTGAAGATCCCGGCTTTGCCGGGGCTGATGGGGGCCGCGGTTTTAGGAGTGCTCAGCGCCGTGCTGGTGCAGGGAATGCCTCTTTCCGACCTCTTCGGCGCGGTGATGAACGGATTTTCCGCCTCTACCGGAGTGGACGCGGTGGACACCCTACTAAACCGGGGCGGCATTATGAGCATGATGCGCACCGTGGCGCTGATGATCATTGCCCTGAGCTTTGCCGGCGTTTTTGAAGGTACGGGAATGGCCGCCTCCATCCTGGAAAAGGTGGTGGCCCATGTAAAGTCGGAGAGAGGCCTTGTGATCGCCACCATTCTTACTGCCTGGGGCGTGCTGCTGGGTACCGGGCAGCAATATGTGGCAATTATTATGACGGGGCGGCTGTTTAGGCCCCTCTATCAGGAAAAGGGCTTGAAGCCTCAGAATCTCAGCCGGGCTTTGGAGGACGCGGGTACGGTTTTCGGCGGGATCGTTCCCTACAGCACCGGCGCCGGTTTTACCGAAGGAATGTTGGGCGTTTCCGCCTGGCAGTACGGTCCCTTTACCTTCTTTGGCTGGATCAATCCTTTGGTGGCGATCGTGATTGCCGCTCTGGGAAAGAGTATGCCTCATGAAAAGCGGGAGGAGCCAGAAGAGAAGGCGGACTGAAAGGACCATAAAGCTTTGGGCCCCTCTTAAAAAGAGGGGCCCAAAGCTTTTCCATACCTTTTATTTGAGAGCTTTTTCCAAAGCCTCTATCACGAGCTTCAAAGCCTTGATGCGGGCGTATTTTTTATCCACGGATTCCAGAATATGCCAGGGAGCGTAGGTGGTGCTGGTTTTTTGCAGCATTTCATCCACTGCCTCCTCGTACAGATCCCACTTTTCCCGGTTGCGCCAGTCCTCGTCTGTGATCTTCCACTGCTTCGCAGGCGTGTTCTGCCGCTCTGTAAAGCGGGCCAGCTGGGTATCCTTGTCGATCTGCACCCAGAATTTTAAAATGACGGCGCCCCAATTGGACAGCTCCTGTTCGAACTCGTTCATTTCATAAAAGGCCCGCTGCCAATCGTTTTCGCTGCAAAAGCCCTCCAGCCGCTCCACCATGACCCGCCCGTACCAGCTGCGGTCAAAGATGGCGATATGGCCGTCCTTGGGCAGCCTGGTCCAGAAGCGCCACAGGTAGTGCCGTGCCTTCTCGTGGGGCTCCGGGCTTGCGATGGGGTGTACCTCATATCCTCTGGGGTCCAGCGCCCCGGTCAGGCGCTTGATGTTCCCGCCCTTTCCGGCGGCGTCCCAGCCCTCGTAGACGATGATCACCGGGACCCGCTTGCGATAGAGGCGGTTATGAAGCATGGAAAGCTTTTTCTGCAGCCGCCTGAGCTCTTTTCGATAGGCGTCCTCCTCAATGGCCTTATCGAGGGAAACCGCTTTGAGCTTCGGCATCTTGACTAAGGGGAATGTGTTTTGCAGCAGAGGAACGCTGAGGCTTTCGTTGTGCAGAGCGGTTTCTATGCCGGTGCACATGGTTTCCAGCACCTGGAGCTCCGCCGATTTTTTGGAGCTGGAGTCGATGATATACCAGGGGGCGTTGGGAGAATTGGTATCCGTAAGATACCGGTCAAACACCTTCTCACACTCCTCGTAGTTTTTATTCTGCCAGATGTCGTTTTTGCTGACCCTCCAGGCGGTATCCTTTGCGTCCAGAAGGGTTCGGATCCGCTTTTCCTGCTCCTTTTTTGTGATATGAAAGAAAAACTTCAGCACCAGGTATCCGTTGTCTGTCAGCTGCCGCTCAAAGCGCTTGATGCTTTCAATGCGGCTGCCGTAGGCGGCGCCCTCCAGCTGTCCGCCGAGAGTTTCCCGGGTGGTCTCATCCATCCAGCCGGAATCCAGAAAAGTGAATTTTCCCGCCTCGGGGATCTTTTCAAAATACCGGTATAAAAACGGCTTTCGCCGCTCCTCCTCAGTGGGGGAGGCGATGGAGAACACTTTAAAAAATCTGGGATCGATGTTTTTGATGATCTGGCCGATCGCGCTGCCCTTTCCCGCCGCGCCCCAGCCCTCGATGAGCACCAGCACAGGGAGGCGGTGTTCTTTCAGCTGCATTTGCAGCTGAGAAAGCTTTTCCTTTGCGCCTTTCAGCCGGGCCTTGGCTTCTTCCGGCTGAGGCTTCTCCGGGGGATTCCAGTTTTTCAGCATCATAAA
This sequence comes from uncultured Acutalibacter sp., assembly GCA_964565505.1. Taxonomy (GTDB): domain Bacteria; phylum Bacillota; class Clostridia; order Oscillospirales; family Acutalibacteraceae; genus Acutalibacter. The sequence continues at coordinate 29,277 of CAZMFF010000015.1, forward strand.
GGTTCACCTCATAAAACAGAAATAGAGCGTAACTGCCATAAACAGCTAGTCGTTTGTTTGATTATAACAGATTTTACGCAAAAATAAAATGGTTTTAAGAAGTTTTTCCTGCCTTTGCAGAAAATAGAAAAAATAAGCCCGGCGCAAAAGCGCCGGGCAGGAGATCTTGTATCAGGCAAAGGCGGAATAAGGCTCAGTCTCGCAGGATAACGCCCTTTCCGTCGTACATGCGGGCGCTGGGATTATTTGCCGTGAGGATGAGGATCCCCTCCACGAATCCCCAGATCGACATGGCGACAGCGGAAAGGCCGCAGGTGAAAATACTGCCGATCAGAGTTACCAAAAGCTGTACCACCGCCTTCGTCTGAAACCCGAGATAGAAGTTATGAACGCCGAGTCCTCCGAACAGGATGCCCAGAAGCCCGGCTGCCAAACGGCTTTTCTGCAGATAGCCTACCGGAGGCACATCGTAGCGCGGCGGGTAATAAGGGGGCTGATAGGGCTGATAATAATACTGCTGCTGGGAGGCGTTCGGCCCGTAGCTTTGGTAGGCGGAATAGTTGGGAGCTTCCTCCCTTCCGCTTTGAGGGGGCTCTGCCTGAGCCGTGTACTGCGGGGCGTTTCCAAAGTGGGGGACGCTTTCATAGGGGAAAGGATCCTGGGCATAAACAGCCTGCGGCTCAGGGGCAGAGGCGGCGTCCGGGGTCGTATAGGGAGTGCCTTCGCCGTCGTTTTGCGCTTCGGCGGCTTTGGCGGCTGTCTCCGCCGCTTTTACTACCTCCTCCACCTTCTCCGCCGTCTTTTCAAGCTCCGGGTCGAAGCCGGTTTCGGAAGGCTCGTTTCCGATGATCGGGTCATTCTGAAAATCAGTAGTCATAAAAATTCTCCTTTACCCTGGGGCGTTAGTCCTTCAAAAAAACGCCGTTTGCGTCGGTGTTGATGCGGCCGTCCAAAATCTTGACTCCGTCCACGATCCCCCAGATCATCATGGCGATGGCGCCGAAGCCGCAGGTGAGAAAGGATACCAGAAGCTGAACGAGCCCCCGTGTGACGTTGCCGAGATAGAAGCTGTGGATCCCATAGCCGCCCAGAAGGATCGCCAGGATTCCGGCGGCGACCCGGCTTTTCTGCACATAGCCGGGCGGGGGATCCATTCCCGCCTGGGGCTGATACTGCGGCGGATTATACATGGGCTGTGAGCCCTGCTCCCGCTGATAGCCGTTATAGTAGTCTGCCATAAATGACACCTCGTTTTCTTTGATGGATTTATCTTACACTATGGATTTTTGGAAATCAATATTCCGGGACTTAAAGTAAGATACTTTTAAAGAAGAGGCTCTTTTTTGTAATAAACGGCTCTTGCAACGGAAAAAGGTTTCCGGGAAGTTTCCCTGATTTTCCGCGGCAGGGAATTGACGGAGAAAAGATCGTGTACTAAAATAACAATGACTTTGCTGCTGTCAGTTTGAAAAGGGGCCGGATTTGAGAAATGAGGGATCCTTTCATTTTAAAACGATTTTAGAATCAATGAAAGCACGGTGCTGCAAAAGGGGGAAGACGGAGATGGTGGAAAACGAGGAGAAGGTCGAGCGGGTCCTGCTGGCCGCGCTGGACACAGGAGAATATGAGGTGGAAAGCTCTCTTTCCGAGCTTTCGGAGCTGGTGAAAACCGCCGGAGCCTGTCCGGAATTTGAATTGGTGCAGAAGCGCCCCTCTCCGGATACCGCCACCTGCTTTGGCTCCGGCATGGCCGAGGAATTGGCCCAGCTGGTACAAAGAGAAGAACTGGATCTTGTCGTCTTTGACAGAGAGCTTTCTCCCACGCAGATCCGAAACCTGGAGAAGCTTTGCAGGGTACGGGTGATCGACCGCACCACCCTGATCCTGGATATTTTTGCTAAGCATGCCCAAAGCAGGGAGGGAAAGCTTCAGGTAGAGCTGGCGCAGCTTCGGTATCTTCTGCCCAGGCTTTCCGGCCAGGGAACCTCCCTTTCCCGTTTGGGCGCCGGGATCGGCACCAGAGGCCCCGGTGAAACCAAGCTGGAAACAGACCGCCGCCATATCAGGCGCCGCATCGGGAACCTGAAGGCCCAGCTGGAGGATGTCAAAGCCTCCAGAGAGGTCATTGAAAAGCACCGGAAAAAGGCGGGAACGGTGACGGTGGCCCTGGTGGGGTACACCAATGCGGGGAAAAGCACTCTGATGAATCAGCTGACCGGGGCCGGGGTTTTAGCGGAGGATAAGCTGTTTGCCACCCTGGACCCTACCGCCAGGGCGTTGAAGCTTCCCGGCGGGAAAACAGTGATGCTCATCGATACGGTGGGCCTTGTCCGAAGGCTTCCCCACCATTTGATAGAGGCCTTCCGGTCCACTTTGGAGCAGGCGGCCACGGCGGATATCCTTCTCAATATCTGCGACGCCTCCAGCCCGGAGGCGGGCGAGCATCTCCAGGTGACCAAGGAGCTTTTGGAAAGCCTGGGCTGCACGGGGCGCCCCGTCATACCGGTGCTCAACAAATGGGACGCAGCAGCAGACAATGCCCTTGTCCCGCACCTTTCGGGAGCAGTGCGTATCAGTGCTTTGACAGGGCAGGGGATCGAGGCGCTTTTAAAAGCGGTGGAGGACAATCTTCCGGAAAAGACCTTTGAGGTGAAGCTGTTGCTGCCCTTTTCCAAGGGCGGGCTTGCGGCGCGCTTGCGAGAAGAGGGAGCGGTGCTTTCCGAGGAATATGTGGAAGACGGGTTGAAGCTCACGGCCCGAGTAGGGGAGCGGCTTTACGGGCTTGTGAGGGAATATGATACAGAAAAGCAGTCTGCGCAGGTATCTGACAGGTAGGATATGGCACAAGCTGTAAGCAAAGGAAATGGTCGAAAGGAAGGCGCTTATGGGAACACGATCGGTGATCGCGCTGTTGATGGCGCTTGCTGCGGGGCTGAGCATGCTGCTTGGCACGGCAGTCATCTTTTTTACAAAACGCGAAAATGAAAAACTGCTGTCCGCCGCGCTGGGATTTGCCGCGGGGATCATGATCTGCGTCGCGTTTGTGGATATGATCCCCCACGGGGAGGAGCATTTCAAACGGGCGGGAACGCCCCTCCCGCCGGGGCTTTTTTCCGTGCTGTTTGTGATGGCGGGCATTGGGGCAAGTATGCTGATGGAGCGTCTTGTGCCGGGCCATCATCACAGCCATGACGCACTGTCTCTGGGCAAAGAGGAAGACAGAAACAGGAAGCTCTTAAACGCTGGGCTGTTCTCGGCGGCTGCCATGGGCCTGCACAATCTGCCGGAAGGAATGGCCATCTATGTTTCGGCTATGGAAAGCAGCGCAGTGGGAGCATCCATTACGGCCGCCGTTATTTTTCACAATATTCCCGCGGGCGCGGTGATCTCCATGCCGGTATATTACGCGACTGGCAGCAAAAAAAAGGCCGCTCTCTACACGCTGGTCGCGGCAATGTGCCAGCCCCTCGGCGCCCTTTGCGCGTACTTTGTCATGAGTAAAAGCGCCAGCGACCTGATACTCGGCGGGATATTTGCCGCGGTGGCGGGCATTATGCTCTATATCTCCTTTGAAGAGCTTGTGCCCTTATCCCGGGAGCACGGGTATGAAAAGCAGGCGCTTTTGAGCACTATTTTCGGGATCCTTCTTATGCTGACGGTGAATATCCTGGACTGAGCGGCATTCTGCCCGCACTTTTTAAAACGGTGGGAACGGCCCTTTTTCCGGAAAGCTCTTAATAAAAGCGGATCTCAAATAAGTTTCGCTTTGGTTGATTTTATTTCCTGAAAGTCAACTGCAAATCCCTTGATGAAGCTGTTCTTCCGTTTTATAATGCTGGCAGAAAGGCGGGAAGGCTTGAAAGGCAGGCCGTGCGTAAAGGCCGTCTTGAAAAGCGCTTCCCCTTTTTTTGAGAAAACACTCTTTCCGGCCGGCGCGGCTGCCGGGCGGAAACGGGGAAAAGAGGAGAAGCTATGCTGAGTATCCAAAATCTTTGCAAGGAGTATCCCGGCGGCAAGAAGGCGGTAGTTGACCTTTCTCTGGAAGTCATGCCGGGAGAGATATTGGGATTTATCGGCCATAACGGGGCGGGGAAAACCACTACCCTGCGGTGTGCCGCGGGGATCCTGAGCTTTGACAGCGGAGAGATCACCATCGGGGGAAAGTCGATTCGAAAGGATCCGGTGGGCGCCAAGCGGCAGCTGGCCTTTTTGCCGGATAACCCGGATATCTATGAGTTTATGACCGGGATCCAGTTTTTGAATTTTATTGCCGATCTGTACGAGATCCCGGAGACAGAGCGGAAAAAGCGGATCGAAAAATACGGGGACGCCTTTGAACTGACCGGTTCTCTGGGAAGCCGTATAGGCGGCTACAGCCACGGAATGAGGCAGAAGCTTTCTCTGATCTCCGCGTTTATCCGAAAGCCGCAGGTGCTGATCCTGGACGAGCCCTTTGTGGGGCTGGACCCTGCCGCCGCCTATCAGATGAAGGAATTTTTGCGGGAGCTGTGCATGGAGGGCGGAAGCGTTTTCTTCTCCACCCATGTGCTGGAGGTGGCAGAGAAGCTGTGCCACCGGCTGGCCATTATCCGGGAGGGAAAGCTTATCGAGGTAGGAAAGACAGAGGATGTGGTGGGAAACAGCAGCCTGGAAGAGGTGTTCCTCACCTTGGAAAAAGAGGGAGAGAAGGAAGCATGAAAAAGACAATAGCCTTGATCCGAGTGAGTTTTCTGGGGCTTCTCACCTCCTTCAGCGGCAGACGGGCCGGAAAAAAGAAGGTTTCCGCTTTACTGCTGCTGGCCCTGGTGGGAGCTGTCTCTCTTTTCGTGTCCGGTGTGTACAGCTTTTCCTTTGCGGCTGTGTTGGCGCCCTCCGGCCTTTTGCGGCTTCTGCCGGTGCTGATGGCGGGGATCGGATGTCTCTTTTCTCTGCTCTTTACAGCTATGGGAGCCGCAGGAGTCGTGTTCTCCCCCAAGGGGATGGACCTGCTGTTTTCCTTGCCGGTGTCTGCCTTCTCCATCATGCTTTCCAGGCTCGTTGCCCTCTATTTGCAGAATCTCTTTCAGCTTTTGCTGTTCCTGCTTCCCAGCGGAGTGGCCTATTTCGCTTTTGGGGGTGAGAGAGGCGTAGAGTTCGCCCTTTTGCTGGTAGTTTCCACAGTGCTGCTGGCCTTTTTGTCCACAGTGCTTTCCGCGCTTACAGGGTTCCTTCTGGCCCTGGTCAACAGCAGGATCCAGGGAAAGACGCTGCTTTCCAACCTCTTTTATCTGCTGTTTTTGGTTGGAGTGTTCTGCCTTTCCTTTCAGATCAACCCCCTATTGCAGAACCTGATGCTTTACGGTGATGCCATTGAAGGGGCCTTTTCCGGGTGGCTGTTTCCTTTAGGCCTGTTTTCCAAGGCGCTTTCCGGAGATCTGGGGGCGTTCTTTGCTTTTGCTGCCGTCAGTTTTCTTCCCTTTGTGGGAGTGACCTGGCTTTTGGGCAGGTCCTGCCATTCCCTGCTTACAAGGCTTTCCTCTCACGCAGCCCGCTCAGACTACCGGCTGACGGCGCTTAAAGGGAAAAGTCCTTTCCTTGCCCTCTTGAAAAAGGAGGCCGGGCGGTTTTTTGCCACTCCCCTGTATCTCTTTAATATGGGGCTGGGGGCGATCCTCTGCGCAGGGCTTTGCGTATTCTGCTTTCTGGGGCGGAACAGCCAGGAGCTGCTGGTCCTTACATCCTTGACGGAGCCGGTGACTTTGGCGGCGGCAGTGCTGGCGTTTCCTCTGTCTCTCACTGCCAGCGCCTGTGTTTCCATCAGTTTAGAGGGGAAATATCTCTGGATCTTGAAGGAGGCCCCGGTCTCCTCCCGGGCGATCCTGAGCGCGAAGACGCTGCTCAATTCCCTGCTTATCTGGGGCGGCGGTTTTTTGGGACTTCCCTTCTTGTGCCTGGGCCTTCCGCTCTCCCCGGTGGACATAGCCCTTCTAATCCTTCTGATCCTGATTTTGGGCTTTTTTGTACCTGCCCTGGGCATTGCGGGAAATCTGCTGTTCCCCAAGATGGACGCTCTCAGCGAAGCGCTGGTGATCAAGCAGTCCGCCTCTTCCTTTTTGGGAACGATGGGGAGCATGGGAACGGCTGCTTTGGCCGTGGCCTTTTATTTCCTGCTGGGACCCTATCTGGGGGCAAGGTGGTATCTGCTTGCCGTTTCTCTTGTGCTGGGGCTGGCTTCCCTATTGCTGCTTCGCTGGAGCTTTCGCAAGGGTCCCGCCGTTTTGCAGAGCCTGTAGGGGAACGCTTTTTGGAAAACTTAACAGCTTGAAATTTTATGGGCGATATGCAGGTTTTCTGTATATCGCCCATAAAAATACATTTTTAGCCCGGAAAAATCAAAAGCCAGAATGGATATTTCCACTCCGCAGGATCCTGTAAAGAGAGCGGACTCGTTTAAAATTTCCCATTCTGTCTGAAGGCTGTACAAAGGGAAGGGAGCATAGGGGAAAGGATTCGGTAAAAATGCACCAATTATGAATAAATATACAGATTTCTCTTGCTTTTTTCAGTAGGGAGTGTATAATAAACACTGTTGACAAGTTCATAATGAAATTTGAAGCAAGGAAGGAAATCAAAATGGCAAGCGAAATCAAGAAAGTCGTTTTAGCGTATTCCGGGGGCTTGGACACCTCCATCATCATCCCCTGGCTCAAGGAGAATTACAATAACTGCGAGGTCATTGCCGTTTCCGGAGATGTGGGGCAGGGAACCGAGCTGGACGGGCTGGAAGAGAAGGCCAAGAAGACCGGCGCCTCCAAGCTCTATGTGCTGGACCTGAAGGAAGAGTTTGTACAGGACTATGTTTATCCCACTGTAAAGGCCGGGGCCGTCTATGAGAACAAGTATCTTTTGGGCACCTCCTTTGCCCGGCCGATCATTGCGAAGGGCATTGTGGAGATCGCCAAAAAAGAAGGGGCAGACGCCATTTGCCACGGCTGTACCGGCAAGGGGAACGATCAGGTGCGCTTCGAGCTGGCCATCAAGGCCTACGCCCCCGACATGAAGATCATCGCCCCCTGGCGGATCTGGGACTTGAAGTCCAGGGAAGAGGAGATCGAGTACGCAGAGGCTCACAACGTGCCCCTGAAGATCAACCGGGAAACCAATTACTCCAAGGATAAGAACCTGTGGCACCTTTCTCACGAGGGGCTGGATCTGGAGGATCCCGCCAACGAGCCTCAGTACGACAAGCCCGGATTTTTAGAGCTGGGCGTCTCGCCTGAGCAGGCGCCTGACAAGCCCACCTATCTGACGCTGCATTTTGAAAAGGGAGTGCCGGTGTCTCTTAATGGGGAAAAGCTAAACGGCGTGGACATGATAAAGAAGCTTAACGACCTGGGCGGAAAGAACGGCATCGGCCTTGCGGATATCGTGGAAAACCGTTTGGTAGGGATGAAGTCCCGGGGCGTTTATGAAACGCCGGGCGGAGCGATCCTCTATCACGCTCACAACAAGCTGGAGGAGATCTGCCTGGATCGGGACACCTTCCATTATAAGCAGCAGGTAGGCCTGAAGTTCGCAGAGCTGGTGTATTTCGGCCAGTGGTATACTCCTCTGCGCAAGGCGCTGTCCGCCTTTGTGGATTCCACCCAGGAGACCGTGACGGGAGATGTGAAGCTGAAGCTTTACAAGGGCAATATCATCGATGCGGGCGTCACCTCTCCCTATTCTCTGTACGATGAGGACATCGCCACCTTTGACGAGGATGAGGTGTACGATCAGAAGGATTCCGCTGGCTTTATCAACCTGTTCGGTCTGCCCATCAAGGTGCAGGCGAAGAAGGGACTCAACTACGACAAATAACCGGCTGTGCTGGGCAGCCCCCCTCAGGCGGGGCCGCCCGGCATTTTTCCAAAGCGCAGACTCTCTTTCGGAAGAGCGCCGGATCGTTTTTTGATGGATTTTCCAGGAAAGGAAAAGGAAAATATGAAGCTATGGAAGGGCCGCTTCCAAAAAGAGGCAGACTCCAGAACCAACGATTTCAATTCCAGCATCAGCGTGGACAGCCGCATGGTAAATGAAGACATCGAGGGCTCCATCGCCCATGCCGCCATGCTGGGGAAATGCGGGATCATCGAACAGACGGAAAGCGAGAAGATCTGCCGGGAGCTTGCAAAGATCCGGGAGGACATCGACAGCGGCGCGCTGGCTATTGACCCGGACGCGGAGGACATCCACACCTTTATCGAAGGGGAGCTGACTGCCCGGATCGGGGATGCGGGAAAGCGCCTGCATACGGCCAGAAGCCGGAACGACCAGGTGGCTCTCGATGTGCGTCTCACCCTGCGAAAGGAATGTGAAGAGATCAAGACAGGGCTTTTCTCTCTGATCCGCACGCTGTGCGATAAGGCAGAGGCCTACAGCGGTACTGTGATGCCGGGGTATACCCATCTGCAGCGGGCGCAGCCCATCACCTTTGGTCATCACCTGATGGCGTACTGCGAAATGTTTCTCCGAGACCTTTCCCGCCTCAAGGACGCTTTAAAGCGTATGGATGTGATGCCTCTGGGAAGCGGGGCCCTGGCGGGCACCACCTATCCTCTGGACAGGGAGTATACCGCGCGCCTTCTGGGATTTCGTGAGATCAGCCGCAACAGCCTTGACGCAGTGGCCGACCGGGACTTCTGCGCGGAGATCGCCTTTTTCGCTTCCATGACCATGGTGCACCTTTCCCGCCTTTGCGAAGAGCTGGTGCTGTGGTGCTCCTGGGAATATAAATTTATCGAGCTGTCTGACGCCTTTTCCACCGGCTCCAGCATTATGCCTCAGAAAAAGAACCCGGATATCGCCGAGCTGATCCGCGGAAAAAGCGGCCGGGTGTTCGGCGACCTGATGGGCTTGCTCACCATGATGAAGGGCCTGCCCCTTGCCTATAACAAGGATATGCAGGAGGATAAAGAGGCTGTTTTCGACGCGGTAGACACCATCAAGCTATGCCTCACACCCCTGATTCCCATGCTGGAAACCATGACGGTGTTGGAACAGAATATGCGAAACGCGGCGGCGAAGGGCTTTATCAACGCCACGGACTGCGCGGACTATCTGGTCTCGCAAAAGGGGCTTCCCTTCCGGGACGCCTATAAGGCCACGGGAGAGCTGGTGGCCCTGTGCATAGAAAAGGGGCTGACTCTGGAGACCCTGCCGCTGGAGGATTACCGGGGCGTGTGCAAAGCGTTTGACGAGGGTGTGTATGAAGCGATCTCTTTAGAGAAATGCGTCAACGACAGAAAGGTGGCGGGAGGCCCCGCCCCGGAGAATGTGAAGAAAGAGGTCAGGCGCGTGCGAAAGCTCTTGGAGGATCGGGAAAAGGAGAATTGAGCGATTTCTGCTTTTAAAACTGTCAAGAGGTAAAAAGAGAAAGGAATGTGGTGATCAAATGGATCAGATCAAGGTGGGCGTGGTGGGAGCCACCGGATATGCGGGCTGTGAGATCTGCCGTATCATCCTGAGCCATCCCGGGGCACAGCTTGCCGCTATCAGCTCCGTCAGCTTTGAGGGTATGGCTTTCAGTGAGGTCTATCCCGCCTATTACGGGCTTTGCGATATGGTATGCGAGACTCAGAGCGAGGTGGTGGAAAAAAGCGACGTCATTTTTGCCGCTTTGCCCCACGGCCTTTCTCAGGAGCTTGCCGCCCTGTGCGACAAGGCAGGCAAAGCCTTTATTGATATGGGTGCGGATTTCCGCCTTGAAAATGAAGAGGAGTACCGGGAATGGTACGGCGGAAGCTATACGGATCAGGCGCTGCACGAAAAAGCCGTTTATGGCCTGCCAGAATTTTTCCGGGAGAAGATCCGGGGAAAGAAGCTGATCGCAAATCCCGGCTGCTATACCACGGCGGTGCCCTTAGCCTTGGTTCCCGCCCTGAAAAACGGGCTGATCGAGTCCTCCGGTATTATCGCCGACTGTAAGTCCGGCGTGACCGGAGCGGGCAGAAAGCCCACGCAGTCGAACCACTATCCGGAGCTCAATGAGAGCTTTACCGCCTATAAGGTGGCCAATCACCGCCACACGCCGGAGATCGAGCAGACCTTGTCCATCCTCTCCGGGGAAAAGCTGAAGGTCACCTTTGTGCCCCATCTGCTGCCCATCAACCGGGGCATTTTGGCTACCTGTTACGCGAAGCTCAAGCCAGGCGTCACGGAAAACCAGCTTTGGGATGCCTATCACGACGCCTATGACAAGGAATTCTTTGTCCGCCTGCTGCCCAAGGGGCAGGTGGCCAATGTGAAAAATGTGCGCTGCAGCAATTTCTGTGATGTGTCCCTCTTTACAGACCCGCGCACCGGCACCTTTATAGCCATCTCCGCCCTGGACAATATGGTCAAGGGGGCGGCGGGCCAGGCCGTTCAGAACATGAATCTCTCCTTCGGGCTGGAGGAGACCGCAGGCCTTCGCCTGATCCCTCCGGCGTTCTGACGGGGAAGAGAGTGGCCATTATCACGGTTCTTTGGAAAATACTGATCGACAGATAAGGAAGAGAGTGGTTTTTATGAAGGAGATATCCGGCGGAGTTACCGCGGCAAAGGGCTTTTTGGCCGGCGGCATCCATTGCGGGATCCGGAAAAATAAGTCCAAGGCGGACCTGGCGATGATCTGCAGTGAAAAAAAGTGTAAAGCTGCTGCCGTTTACACCAGAAACCTTGTGAAAGGCGCGCCGCTGCTGGTGACAAAAGAAAATCTTCAAAACGGCGAGGCCCAGGCGGTGATCTGCAATTCCGGAAACGCCAATACCTGCAACGCCGACGGCATCGAGAAGGCGAGGCGCATGTGCGAGCTTGCCGGGAAGGCTTTAAAGATCGCTCCTGAAGATGTGATCGTAGCCTCCACCGGAGTGATCGGCCAGCCGCTTCCCATCGAGCCCATCGAAAACGCGGCGCAGGCTCTGGCGGATTCTTTAAGCGGCGAGGGGTCTTCTGCGGCCGCCAACGCCATTATGACTACCGACACCAGCCCCAAGGAAGCGGCGGTCTCTGTGGAGATCGGCGGGAAAGAGGTGAAGATCGGCGGCATCTCCAAGGGAAGCGGCATGATCCATCCCAATATGGGCACTATGCTTTGCTTTGTCACCACAGACTGCGCCATTTCCGCTTCTATGCTTCAAAAGGCTATTCACACGGCTGCGGAAGAAACCTTTAATATGATCAGCATCGACGGAGACACCTCCACCAACGATACCTTTTCCGTGATGGCCAACGGCTTAGCGGGAAACGCGGAGATCTGTGAGGAAAACAAAGACTATCACCTCTTTTTGGAGGGCCTTCTGGCGGTAGCCCGCTCCCTTTCCAAAATGATGGCGGCAGACGGAGAAGGCGCTACCAAGCTTCTCATCTGCAAGGTCGAGGGCGCGAAAGACGATGAGATGGCAAGAATGGTTGCCAAAAGCGTGATCTGCTCTTCCCTGTTCAAGGCCGCCATGTTCGGCGAGGACGCAAACTGGGGCCGGGTGCTGTGCGCCATCGGCTACAGCGGCGCGCCGGTGGATGTGGAAAAGATCGACGTTTCCTTCCATTCGGCGGCGGGAAGGGTGGATGTCTGCAAAAACGGCGCCGGAGTAAACTTTTCCGAGGAGCAGGCAAGCGATGTCTTAAAGGAAAAAGAGATCACTACCCTGATCCATCTGCATCTGGGAGAGGCTGGGGCAGAGGCCTACGGCTGCGATTTGACCTATGATTATGTGAAAATCAACGGAGATTACAGAACGTAAGCGGGAGAAGGGAAAGAGGAAGGCCGGATGAAGGTAGAGCGAAAGGGTTCGTTTTCCCTATGGGATATCATGGCGGCAGGCTTATCGGTTTTGCTGCTTGGCAATTTCCTGCTGTTTGGCATCCTGTGCATCGCCGACATGGGAACGGCGTTTGATCCGGTGCTGGCTTTTCTCACCGGAGTGGAGCTTCTCCTGGGGCTTTGTCTGCTGCTTCCGGCAAAGCGGCTGGGCGTCAAAAGGCTCTGGAGAAGGCTTTTGATTGCCGGCGCCGTCTGTAATGCTCTCATTGTGGTGTTTTTCTGTACGGCAGTCTTTCTGCTGTTATCGAACGGACAGTAGATTCCCTTCAGCAGGAGAGGGAGGGCGATTGATGAAACACAAGAAGCTCTGGAGCGTTATGGTTAAGGCCACCATCGCTGTGTTGGTTTTGGGAAGCGTGTTTTTAGTTCTCTGGTGGAATTGTTTTCCCAAATTGTGGAGCTGGCCTCGCGAAATGCCCTTTCTGGAAATCTCTTTTTGGGTTTCTGCCGCGCTGTTTGCTTTGGCCCTTGCGGGATGCGTTTTAGGAGTTGGCGCGATGGGGAAAGGGTTGCCCTAATGGCTGCTGCAGGCGCTGGTACTTTCGATTCTGCTTGCTCTGGCAATTTCGATTTATTACGGTATCGGTTCCGCCCTTTGGCTCGGCATTGCAGAGGCAAAGGGGCGGGAATCTTCTCGATATACTTAGCTCTGAAAGGGTGCGATATTCTATGGAAATTTCCAATAACGAACGGGCGCAGGTGCTGGTGCAGGCCTTGCCCTACATCAAAAAATATGCAGGCGAGACTGTGGTGGTCAAATACGGCGGCAACGCCATGGTCAACGACGAGCTGAAGGACGCCGTGATGAGCGATATCGTGCTGATGCAGCTGGTGGGGATCAACGTGGTGCTGGTGCACGGGGGCGGCCCTGAAATCAACGCCATGCTGGGCAAGATCGGAAAAGAGAGCAAATTTATCGGCGGTATGCGCTATACAGACGAGGAGACTGTGGGCATTGTACAGCAGGTCTTGGCCGGAAAGGTGAATAAAGACTTGGTACAGCTTCTGGAGAACGCGGGAGGAAAGGCAGTGGGGCTGTGCGGCCTGGACGGCTCTATGCTCAAGGCGGATATGCTGGAGGAAGAGTTGGGCTTCGTAGGAGAGATCCGGGAGGTGAATACCAGCATCATTCACAACGCCACGCAAAACGGCTACATCCCCGTGGTGGCTACGGTGGCCGCCGGGTATCACGGCGAGGTGTACAATATCAACGCCGATGTGGCCGCCGCCCGGATCGCGGCGGAGCTTTCCGCCATGAAGCTGATCCTGATGACGGACGTGCGCGGCCTTTTGCGGGATAAGGACGACGAGTCCACCATCATTCCTGTGGTCAATGTCAGCGATGTGAACCGCCTGAAGAAGGAGGGGATCATCAGCGGAGGCATGATCCCGAAGATCGACTGCTGCGTGGACGCGGTGCGCAGAGGCGTGGGCAGGACTCACATCATTGACGGCCGGATCCCTCACTCCATTCTGGTGGAGCTGTTTACCGACGAGGGCATCGGTACCATGTTCTATTGAGATTTGCGAAAGGGAGGAAACGGCATGAATTTTCAGGAAATCAAGGAACAGGAAAACAAATACATCCTTCACACCTACGGCCGTGTGGACGCGGCCCTGGTCAAGGGAAAAAACGCCCGTGCCTGGGACAGTGAGGGAAAAGAATATATCGACTTCACTTCCGGGATCGGAGTCAACGCCCTGGGCTACTGCGACCCGGAATGGACCGAGGCCGTCGCCGCTCAGGCCGGAAAGATCCAGCATATGTGCAACTACTACTACTGCCCGGAAAACACCGCTCTGGCAGAGGAACTGAGCAAAGCCTCCGGCATGGCGAAGTCCTTCTTCTGCAATTCCGGGGCGGAGGCCAACGAGTGCGCGATCAAAATTGCCCGAAAATACGGGGAGAAGCGGGGAGCTTACCGCATTATCACCCTGAAAAATTCCTTTCACGGCCGCACCCTTACCACCCTGGCCGCCACGGGACAGGACGGCTTCCATCAGGATTTTCTCCCGCTGACAGAGGGCTTTTTGTACGCCGATGGAGATGACCTGAATAGCGTCAAAGAGCTGATGGATGATTCCGTGTGCGCGGTGCTGGTGGAGACCGTTCAGGGGGAGGGGGGCGTAGTCCCCATTGAGCCGGAGTTTTTGCAGGGCTTGAGAAAGCTTTGCGATGAGCAGGATGTGCTGCTGCTGGTGGACGAGGTGCAGACCGGAATCGGCCGGACCGGGACCTTTTTTAGCTTTCAGGGCTGCGGCGTGGCGCCGGACGTGGTTACCGCCGCCAAGGGTGTGGCCGGGGGGCTGCCTATGGGCGTCTGTTTGGTCAGCGAAAAGCTTGGGGACATTTTGGGGCCGGGAATGCAGGGCTCCACCTTTGGAGGAAATCCCGTTGCCTCGGCCGGAGCGCGGGTCGTGGTGCGCAGAGTCAGCGACCCGGCATTTTTAAAGAGCGTCCGGGAAAAGGGAGCCTATTTGAAAGAGCGTCTGGAGGCCCTTCCCCAGGTAGAGTCCGTGCGGGGCAGGGGCATGATGCTGGGGATCAGGCTGAAAAAGGGTGACGCTCATGAAGCGCTGGTTTCCTGTGCAAAGCAGGGACTTCTGATCCTTACGGCGAAAGAGCTGGTGCGCTTCCTGCCGCCTCTCACCATCACAAAGGAGGAAATGGACGAGGGACTCGCCATTTTCTCTCAGGTACTGAATACTTTGTAAGCTTGTCGCTTTGGCGGGAAAGGAATAGAAAAAATGAAGCATTTACTGAAGCTTTTGGACCTGAGCGGCCAGGAGATCATCGAGATCTTAAACCTGGCAGATCAACTGAAATATGAGACGAAGCACGGCATCGAGCATCCCTATTTAAAGGGAAAATGCCTGGGGATGATTTTTGAGAAATCCTCCACTCGTACCAGAGTTTCCTTTGAGGTGGGTATCAATCAGCTGGGAGGCTATGCGGTGGTGCTCTCCTCCGACGGCTCCCAGATCGGAAGAGGCGAGCCGGTGCAGGATACCGCCCGGGTGCTGTCAAGATATGTGGACGGCATCATGATCCGCACCTTTGAACAGAGCGAGGTAGAGGCTCTGGCCCAGCACGGCTCAGTGCCGGTGATCAACGGCCTGACGGATTTCTGCCACCCCTGTCAGGTTTTGGCTGACCTGATGACCATCCGGGAATATAAGGGCTCTTTGGAGGGGCTGAAGCTCTGCTTCATCGGCGACGGCAACAATATGATGAATTCCCTGATCGTGGGAGGACTGAAGGTGGGCATGGCAGTTTCCGTGGCCTGCCCGCAGGGATATCGTCCGCCCGATGAAATTCTGGAATTCGCCTCCTCCTATGACTGCTTTGAGATCACGGATTCTCCCAGGCAGGCTGCGAAAGACGCCGATGTGATCATCACGGATGTGTGGACCTCCATGGGACAGGAGGAGGAGCGGAAAAAGCGGGAAGCCGCCTTTGCCGGATACTGCATCGACAGCGAGATCATGAGCCTTGCAAAGCCGGACGCCATGGTGCAGCACTGCCTGCCCGCCCACCGGGGAGAGGAGATCACCGAAGAGGTGTTCGAGCAGAATGCAAAATATATTTTTGAAGAAGCGGAAAACCGGCTGCATGCCCAGAAGGCTGTGCTGGTCAAGACCATGGGCGGAGAATAAAGCGGAGGAAGATAAAGTGATCCAGTTTTACGGCTCTCATATTTGCAGCGGCTGCCGGGAGGCGTTAGCCCTGTTTCAGGAAAAGAGATTCTCCGATTATCAGTTGATCGAGATCACGGAAAATGTGGAAAACCTTCGGGCGTTTTTGAAGCTGAGAGATACGCTTCCGGAGCTTAGTGACGCAAGAAAAGAGGGCAGGATCGGCATCCCGTTGTTCCTTCTGGAGGACGGCAGCGTCAAGCTGGAGCCGGAAGAGGTGCTGTGAAGCTATTAGATTTTAGAGATCAGTTAAGAAAAGGGGCGCCGGAGGCGCCCCTTTTTAGTTGTTAGATGTTAGTTGTTAGACTTGGCTCCCCTTTGGTAGTTGTTAGATATTAGGTATTAGTTATTAGACAAGGTCAAGGGAAAGGGCACGCCCTTTCCCTTGGCTCTCCCTATGTGAGAGCTGGCACGGCGTAAGCCGTGACTGAGAGGGTGTTCCTCGGCTCTCTCTTGGTAGTTGTTAGATGTTAGATATTAGCCGTTAGACTTGGCTCCCTCTGACGAGGGCGCTGGTCGCCGGTGGCGACCGTCTAGCGCTGACCGAGGCGGCAGCCGAGACGCTGTCGAGCGCAGCGAGACTGAGGGAGAGATAACGAAAACCCATTTCTTTTTCAAAGGTCTTGCAAAAAACAAAACTTTTAGAAATCTCTCCCTTTTCATCCCTCGTCAGAGGGAGGTGAATCGGCCCGCGGCTTTCTGCTTCATAGAAGGTCAAGGGAAAGGGCACGCCCTTTCCCTTGACCTTCTCTAACCACTAACGACTAAAAACTAACAACTGATTCTTGCCCTCTCAGACGCTTTGCGCCAGCGTCTCGCCTGTCGGCTCGGTCGGGTCAGAACGATTGCCACTGGCAATCTTCCCCCCACAGGGACACACTCTCTCGGCTACCGCCTCGGTCAGCTCGCGGCTTGTGTCCCACAGGGACACGCTCGCCCCTCTCAGTCACCTTCGGTGACAGCTCCCCCAAAGGGGGAGCCAAGTAGGGGGCTTTTCCTCTTGCCTCTCCCTCTGGGGTGATGGCCTCCGGGGGAGGCCGTTCATCACCGCCCGAGCCGGCAGGCGAGACGGTGGCATGGCGGAGCCATGACGGAGAGGGCTGTTACGACCATGCCGTGACTGAGGGGCTGTTAATTTAGAAACTGTTTTTTCAACCCCTCACCGGCGTTCGCCGGTGAGGGGTTCGCAAAGGAAACACGACCCCTCAGTCTGCTTTGCAGACAGCTCCCCTTACGCAGGGGAGCCAAGGGCAGGCTTTTAAGTTTCTGCGAGCTTCTGATAAAGCTTCATCAGCTCTGCCACACAAGAGCTTTCGGTCATGGTTTTCACATCGAAGCCATAGGTGACCAGGAAATAGTTGACTGCAAAAAGGGCGGCTCCTCTAAGCCGCCCTTACCGTATTTCCTGCTCAAGGTTACGAAATGCTTCAGTATCAAAGAAGTCAGTAATCGTCATATCTAATCCATCAATTAACTTTTTCAGCGTGATAACTCCAATGTTAGAGCTTACACCCGTAAAAAAATCATTTACTGTAGATTGAGTAACACCTGCAAGATTTGATAGACCGTTTATCGTTAAATTGCGTTCTTTCAATAATTCTTTGAGTCGGTTTCTTATTGCATCTGAAATCCCCATCTGCCACCTCTAACTCTTAATGTTAGAGAGAGGGTAACATTTTATTCAGAAAATAGTTAACGGTAAACACTTGATAATAACGAAAAAGCGTTATAATCTATACTCGATAAAGGGAATACAATTTCATTATGGGAGAAGCAGACCCCATAGACAGCCAAGAATAACCACACGCAAAAAGGGCGGCCCCATAGAGTCGCCCTTACTGTATTTCCTGTTCTAAGGCATCAAATTCAGGTGTTGAAAAGAACTCGCCTAATGTAATTTCAAAACCATCACATAGTTTTTTAATTGTAACTGTGCCGGGGTTTTGACTTTCACCATTAAGGATACTTTTAATTGTTGACTGAGGAACAGCAGAAATGTTACTAAGTGCATTCGGAGTAATATTGCGTTCAGCACATAATTGTAAAATTCGCAAAGCAATCATTTCTCGGGTGTTCATAAACAGTTCCTCCAAATAACTTGAATATCATAATAAATTATTTAGAGGTTCAGCATTAGTGATATTTCACTAACTATAAAAAATATGCTATACTGAAAAAACACACTTCAAAGCACGAATTTATAAAACTATTTTTCCAGTGACCCCAGTATACGTGTCATCCCACATCCAATCAAAGGAGGCAGCATGATGTACATAGATACGACAACAGGCCGGGGCTGTGCCCTGAGTATCGCTTCAAAAACCATCACCAGAAAACTGGTCGCTGATGGTATTGTAGGGAAAGTGATCGTAAAAAAGCCTCGCTATAATGACTGTATGCTGCTCCGGGTGGTTGACTATGGGAACGATCGGATATACGTCGACTGGTACTTCACTGACAAAACAGCAGAACAACCGCTGTGGGTTCCGTCCTTCATTGACGCAGAGCTGTGGAAACGGGCGACCGATAAATTCCATATCGACGAGAGATTGGACGACAATATAGCGGAATATCTGCTCCCTCAAATGGAGGAATACCTGCAAAGCCTTTCTGATTCAGATCTCGTTTCCATGACAAGAGACTTCCTGATAAAACACGGAATCATTGATACGCCCGTCTCTCAGCGAAGGGGAAAAACATATTATTTCAACGAAAACGAAGTGTACTGCGTGGATGGGAAATCGGAACGGTTTCCCTATGCGAGACGAATCAGGTATGGACTGTTCAAAGTTGACTGTGAGCCCCACTTTAATGGGAATCTCTGGAGCAAAGCTGTTTCGCAGTTTGAGGTGGGAATGACGCTGAAGGAGTGCATCGGCATTTTTCTTCAGACGAAGCTGACCTATCATGTCCTGCAGGAGGAGTCCCCCGTCGACCGTCTGATACAGTACATTGCGCCGCCTGTCTATGAGCGTGCTCCGGAGAACGGCAATGAATCCACCTTTGACTATATCCGCATTACCGTAGGTCTTCCACGCTACCGGTTTGATTCGAGGGAAGCTCTGGGAAGGGAAGTGCAAAAGTACCGGCATGAAATCTATCAGCGGGCGGTTCAACGGCTGAAGGATGACAGCCGGTTCAGGAAATACGGTGTGCCGGTCAACTGTCTCAGGCTGAGTAATGCTATACTGCTGCGCGACTTTTCAATAGAGTTTTTATTTGAGCTGAAGGCTGATATCAGCGATGAATTAAGCTGAAACGCTTTATTTGAGAGACAAAAAGGCTCCCCACCGGGGAGCCTCTTTCGTTATAGCAAACAACAAATAGAAAGGTAAAAATGCGGGCAAAACCCGGTTTTGCCCACATGTAATATATAACATACCATATCCCGGAAAAAAAGTCTAGTCTTTTTTTCCGTTCTTTGTTATACTCTAAAAGTCTCAAAAAACCTCTCAGACCTGTAAACTTTTCAAAAAAGGAGGAATGGTCATGAAAGAAAAGGAAACGCCCGTGAAACAAACGAAGGAGGAGCTTGTTTTTTCACAGGAGTCGGCCCATCTGGAGGAGATCCGGCAAATGATTGCGCTGGAGCTTATTGAGGCCGAGCGTTCGGTAGAGCAGATGGACGAGGAGTACCGGGAAGCACAGCTCTATATGGCGGAGCACCACGGGGAGGGCGACGCCAAGGAGATGTTTCAAAGCGAGATGGCTTTAAAGCAAATCGACTCGTGGGGCAGCTCGGCGGTGGCGTTTCGGGATAAGCTTAAAAAGGCCCAGGGCTCTCCTTATTTTGCCCGAATCGATTTTTGCCCTCAGGGGGAAAGAAAAGCGTCTCCCTATTATATCGGCCTCTATGCGGTTCACCACAAAAAACAGCTGATGATCATTGACTGGCGCGCCCCCCTTGCCAGTATGTTTTATGACTTTGAGCTGGGACATGCCTTTTACGACGCGCCGAAGGCCCGCATAGAGGGAGAGCTGGTGCTCAAGCGCCAGTTCAAGATCACGGACGGAAAGCTGGAATATGCCTTTGACAGCTCTCAGAATATTCAGGATGATATTTTGCAGAAGGAGCTTGCCCACACTTCCGACGAGAAGATGAAATCCATCATCTCCACCATACAGAAGGAGCAGAATCAGATCATCCGCAACGAGAAGGCCCACACCATGATCATTCAGGGAGTGGCGGGCTCCGGGAAAACCAGCATTGCCCTGCACAGGGTGGCCTTCCTGCTTTACCGGTTCCGCAATACCATCAAGGCGCAGAATGTGACCATCATCTCTCCCAACAAGGTGTTCGGAGACTATATCTCCGGGGTGCTGCCGGAGCTGGGGGAGGAGCCCATTTTTGAAGCCAGCTTGGAGGACCTTGCCCTGGTACAGTTGGAGGAGGGCGTGGACTTTATCGGAGAGCGGGACACCCTGGAAACGCCGGACAAGGCCTATGAGGAACGGGCAAGATATAAGGCCACCGGGGAATTTGCCCAGCGGCTGATGGAATTTGCCGGGGAGATCGCTCAGGTGGCCTTTGAGGCCCAAGATTTCCTGTTTGAGCCCTTCTGCGTTCCAGCAGACTGGATCCAGAGCCGGGTGGAGATCTATCAGAACCGGCCGCTTCTCAAGCGCCTGGAAGAGGTGGCGGACGATATTCACAGCCGCCTGGAAAATGAATTTCTTCGGGAAGAGAAGCCGCCTCACCGCAACCGGATCCTGCAAAGCCTAAAAAAGATGCTGCGGTTTAAAACCACCCTTTCTCTTTACCGGGAGTTTTACCGGCGGGAGGGAAAGAAGAATTTTTATGTGCCGGTGCAAAAGGGCGTTCTGGAATGGGAGGATGTATACCCTTATCTCTATTTGCAGTCCGCTTTTTCCGGCTTGCAGGAGAGCAGGCTCATCAAGCACCTGGTCATCGATGAAATGCAGGACTACACGCCCATCCAGTATGCGGTGCTCAACCGGCTGTTTCAGTGCCCCAAAACCATTTTGGGAGATTTCGGACAGTCCATCAACCCCAACAGCCTTACCACCCTGGAAGAGCTTTCCTCTATTTACCCCGAGGCGCAGCTGGTCCGGCTGGAAAAAAGCTATCGCTCTACCTATGAGATCATCCACTTTGCAAAAGGGATCGTCTCCCAGCAGGACTTTCAGGCGGTAGAGCGCCACGGGGAAAAGCCGGAGCTGTTCTCTTTCGGAGAAGAGGAAGAGGAAATTTCTTTTCTCGCGGAAAAAATAGAGGCTTTTGACCGGGGAGAGTACAACGCCTTGGGGATCGTGACAAAGACCAACCGGCAGGCGAAGGAGCTTTTTGAAAAGCTCAAGGATCAGTGCCCTAAGCTCCATCTGATCCTGCCGGAGAGCCAGTCCTTTCAAAGCGGCGCGGTGATCCTTTCCATTCAAATGGCCAAGGGCCTGGAATTTGACGAGGTGGTGGTGCCTTTTGCTGAAAAGGGAAACTACTTTACAGGATTTGACAGGAATCTCCTTTATGTGGCCTGCACCAGAGCCATGCACAAGCTCTCGCTGAGCTGCACAGGAGAGCCTTCCCCGCTTCTGCCCTGAGAAGCAAAACTCCGGCTTTTCAGCAGAAAAAAGGCGTCCCATGAGCGGGAATTCCGCTCATGGGACGCCTGCTTTTTGATTGGGGTTAGATCCTGCGCTTTTTCCCGGCATAGGGGTCTGTGCGGGGGATCCAGTTTAAGAAGCGCTCTACCTCCAGGTTCCAGAAGCGCCACTCGTGGTCGTAGTCTTCCTCGTCCCAGGTGACATCAGCGCCCAGACGCTTTAATTCCTCCCGGAACTCTACATTGGGTTGATACAGCGGATCTCGCGTTCCGCAGGCGAGGTAAGCCTTGGGAAAGGCTTTCCCATCCTCGGCCGCCTTCTTCGCGGCCTGATAGGGGTCGAAACGGGGATCGATGCTGCCGTCCGCAGCGGCTCTGGGCCGGACTCCGGCGGAAAAAGCGCCGAAGGCGCAAAAGCGCTCCGGGAAATTCAGGGCGTGGACATAGGTGCCGTAGCCGCCCATGGAAAGTCCGGCGATATAGGTGTCCTCCGGGCGGTCTGAAATGGGGAACATGGCCTTGATGAATTCCGGCAGCTCGATAGAGATGAAATCAAAGAAGTTGTCCCCGGAGGGGTGGTTGATGTAGGCTTTGTTCTCCGCAGAGAACATCACGACGGCGATCTGGTGCTCCTCGGCGAAAAACTCGATATTGGAGTAGCTGGTCCAGGTGGCGTGGTCGTTGCCGTGGCCGTGCAGAAGGTAGAGCACGGGGTATTTGTGCTCCGGCTTATGATCGGGCTTCTTCCCGTTGGAATAGTCCGTGATCGCCTGGTAGCACAGGGTGGGGACCACCACGGTGAGATCCACCGCGTGGCGCAGAACATAAGAGATCATGTTACATTCAAAGCGTGCCATAAAACTCTCTCCTCTCCTGAAAACAGGTTGTTTCTATTTTCTTCATTCTAGCACGGGAACCGGAAATGTCAACACGCATAGAGACCGGGAGGCGGGGAGGAGAAAAAGAAAAGCCCGTTTTTTCTTCTGTTTTGGGGGAGGAAAAGCGGCAAAATTTTGCAGAAAGTCCCCTGAAACTCTTGCAAGGGGAAGAATTTGAAAGTATAATAAAAAGAGCAATTGGCGTTTTGGGCGGCGATAAGCTCAAAAACACTAAAAACCCGAAAGGAGTACCAATATGAACTATTCCCATGAAGTGGAAAATATGTGCGCGGTGAAGAAGGGCCCTCACCACGGTCCCGCGCCGATCCCTGAGGAAGGCAAGTGGGTCAAGGCCTATGAGATCAAGGATATCTCCGGCCTGTCTCACGGCATTGGCTGGTGCGCGCCTCAGCAGGGCGCCTGCAAGCTGACGCTCAATGTGAAGGACGGTATCGTACAGGAGGCCCTGGTAGAGACCCTGGGCTGCTCCGGCATGACTCATTCCGCCGCCATGGCCGCGGAGATCCTGCCCGGAAAGACCCTTTTGGAATGTCTCAATACCGACCTGGTCTGCGACGCCATCAATGTGGCCATGAGAGAGATCTTCAAGCAGCTGGCCTATGGCCGCAGCCAGACGGCGTTCTCCGAGGACGGCCTGCCCATCGGAGCCGGCCTGGAGGATCTGGGCA